>JBJKOV010000530.1:0-34287 GCA_046707105.1 Thermodesulfovibrionales bacterium | reverse complement strand
CATTCGGTGAAATCGTACCGAATTTGTCGAATCATTTCCGGTTTCGTCTCAGCCCCGATGTCCTGATCGAACTTGGGATCAGGGTCAAAATCCCGGGAGAAAGAAGGGCCGGCGAGGACGTGGACCTCACCCTCGTCCAGAGTGAGGGAGATGCCATGGCCCCTTACGAACGCCTTCTGGGCGATGCCATGATCGGGAATCCTGTGCTCTTCGCTCTCGAAACCACTATCGAGGAACAGTGGAGGATTGTGGACCCGATCCTCGGGGAGGCGTCACCCCTCTACTTCTACGATCCGGACACCTGGGGGCCGGCCGAGGCCGACCAGATAATCGCCGCGCACGGACCGTGGTACAACCCGAAACCGGCGGGGAAGATTGAGCCGCATTCCTGACCATTCGGGACCTTCATCCCGCCTTTATTGAAAGATGTAAAAGTAAAGTCCTATTTTGTCATTCCCCGACCCTCACGGGTAATCTTTCTTCGGAAGGACTCCCTACAAGCAGGAGTGACAGATTGCGGGATCGGGCATAGGTCATTGGTTATGCAGGAAGCAATAGTTAGCCCACCTTATTCATAAATTTTTCCGAATGCCGGAAGGGCATAGTGTTTGAGCGGTTTTATTTGCCCGATACTCATACAGTGTGTCTGATAATAAGAAGGGCAAATACCTCGGAGGTCGAAGACCGGGAACGAGCGAAAATACTATGTCCTTCCGCGACCGCCACATTTCATGAATTATCCGGGTTGGACTTCTCGCCTCCGAAATTTATGAATAAGAATGGGCCTGCCGGCTGCCTTTCAGGAACAGATCAAAATACCGGGCCTCCCGGCAACTCTTCGGCCCGCTGAACATCCATTTCGGCAGGACAGGTCAGAACCTCGGCAAGTATCTCATCAAGGTCTTTTCGGCTGTATGGCTTGGGCAACACCCCGCTGAAACCATATCTTCTGAAGTCTCTCATGGCCGGCGTATGTGCGGCTCCGCTGGACACAATGGCTTTCACTCCCGGGTCTATTTCACGCAGCCTCTTTACGGCTTCCTCACCGCCCATGCCACCAGGGATCTTCAGATCCAGGATAACGATATCAAAAGGCCTGCCGGCATCCCTCTCACTAGTGAAAGAGACGATCGCCTCGTCCCCGTTTCGGGTGACTTTCACCTGGTAGCCTATGTCTTTCAACATCGCCTCCGCAAGAATCCTGATCCCTTCTTCGTCATCCATGACCAGGATCCTGCCCCTTCCCCCTTCGGACAACTTTCTTGCAAAAGCCATGTCGGCTCCCCCTCAGTTACTTTTCTCCCGCAAGGATCAAACCGCCAAGCGCGAGAGTCTTAACAATTCTTGCAAGGAGAATGCCATAAACGCAAACCGGGAAATGTATTTATTTCCAAACCGGGGGGCGAGGTTTCTTTCCTGTTTCGGATAAGAACAATATAAACTCTATATACAACTATGTAAAAAATATACAGCCACACAGGCCCCCCTCCGCAAAAAGGGGAACCGAACTCCTCCAGTTATTTCTCTCCCGGAAATTTCATCTTCTCGACAACTTTCCCGGCGAAAGGACTTCCGCGTCGCTGCGTCAGAGTTCGAGCATGCTGTTGCCCTTATTTTCGATCGCGTACCATACGGAAAGGTAATCCCTGATCTGTCTGGTGATGAGAAAGTTGTTCCGTACGAATTCTCTCGCCAGTTCACCCATCCTTTGCGCCATCTCCGGGGCGTTTAGGATCTGCCTTATCCTGAAGGCAGCTCCTTCAACCGAATGTACGAGGAAACCGGTGACTCCGTGGGTTATCTGGAGGGGGATGCCCCCGGTGGCGCCGCCTATAACCGGTTTCCCCTTCCACATCGCCTCGGATACCGTCAGCCCGAACCCCTCCTTCAGGGACTTCTGAAGAACCACTGTCGCTATCCTCTGCAGGGCGTTTATGTCCATGTCGCTGAATGGCGGCAGAAGAAGCGGATAAATGTCAGGGTAACTGGCCACATGCTCCTTCACTTCGTTCAGAACGACCGCCCCTTCGGGATCGTCGGTGGCAGGGCTCCCGGCGAGGATAAGGATGCAGTCGTTGTATTTTTTTACCAGCTTGTACGCCTCTATAACTCCAACAGGGTCCTTGAACCGGTCGAACCTCGACACCTGAAGGATAATCGGCCTGTCAGTGGGTATCTGCAGTCTTGTCAGTGTGTCTTCGATCTCCTCCCGCGTCAGGTCCCTGTTCTTGTCGCTGAGCGGATCAATTGAAGGCGGGATAATGAATTCGTCCAGCGCCATGGCCCTCGCAAACTTGGCCACCGAGAAGATGGCGGCGTCGTACTTCTTGCAGTAGCGCATGATGTTGTCGCAGACTTCCTTAAAAGGATTCGACAAGTCTATGTGGCAGCGCCACACCCATCTTCCGTCTTTCCGGAACTCTATGAGGGGGGCCGGCTGAGGGTCGTGGATCAGCACCGCATCTGCGCCGAGATCGAGTCTTTCGGCGTTTCTCCTGTTCACATCAAAATGGTATTCCCACATCTCTTTTGTGATGACTTCCATGTTTCCCTGCAGTGCGTTATGCATCTTTTTTGTTATATCGAAGAACTTCTCATCGCCCTCGAGGATTTCCCATCTCGCGGTGATGCCGAGTTCTCCGAGAATAGGCACCATACGCTGCAGTATCTCGGCAACCCCCCCGCCCGCTCGCGTCGAATTTACGTGGAGGAAGGACCGGTCCTTCAGTCTCTCCCCAAGCTTCTGCAGGAGCAGGAGATCGCCCTTCGGCGATATACCCGAATACTGAGTGATCACCCTTATATGACCTCCATGTCTCTTTTCACCTCGGCCTCGACCTCCTGAATGATATGTTCTCTTATCCCCTCTGCATTGTGCATGAAGAGGTCGATGGAGCGTATTCTCTCTGCGAGGTCCTTCTTCCCGAGTACATTGTCCACCCAGGCCGAGAAATCGTCGACGCCGCTTCCGAGCCGCATCCGTGCCTCGTAAAAATGGTAGTATATGGAACCCATATCGACGAATTTGATCGCCAGAAGGAATTCGGCCAGGTTCTGTGCCCTCACCCCCACTTGAAAAGTCAGGTTTATCGTTTCGTTGAAGTGGAACTCGTCCCCCGGCATCGCCTCCCTCGGCTCCGGAAATTTTTCGAGGTACTCATCGATTGTCCCCAGCAATTCGTTCCTCAGGTCGGTAATATTGCGAAAATCGTAGGGATCTATATTGGACAGCCTTTCGGCGAGGACCCTCTCTTCCAGATACTCCCCGGCCCACTGTGCGAAGTCGTTGGTATACTCAAGAATGTGGCCTTTCAGAAAATACTGGTAGGTATGGTGGAATATGGAATCATCGCTTACTGCGGCAACCACGTTCCTCAACTCACGGAGGTTGGACGCATGCCTACCCGTGGCCTTGATGATACTCGAATGCTGTTTGAAATCGAATGCCCTGGCTATTTCTGCCAATCTTTTTCCTCCCGGATATAGACCGTACGGTGCGGGAAGGGTATGTCGATCCCTTCTTTCCTGAATCTCCTGAATATCCTCTTCCTCAGTTCGTGCTGGGCGTAGTACTGGTCCACGAATTCCTGGACCTGGCAGATCAGGGTAAAGTCGAGGGAACTGTCGCCGAAGCCAGGAATAAACCGTACGAATGGCTCCGGCTCTCCAAGCAGCCCCGGTATTTCTCCAACCGCCTTTTTCGCCTCTTCCGTCAGAATCCGCTCGATTTCATCGGGATCCGAAGAATAGCTTACCCCGACCGGGACCAGAAGTGACATTCTCTTTTCCGGCAGATAATAGTTGGTCACGATACTCTGGGCCAGCTTGCTGTTGGGTATAACCACCATGTTATTGGGCAGCATCCTGATCCTGGTAGTCCTCCAGGTGATGTCATCGACATATCCTTCCTGCCCCGACTCAAGCTTTATGAAATCCCCCACCCTTATGGACCGCTCCATCAATACGTGGATGCCGGAAAAAAGATTAGCAAGCGTGTCCTGAAGTGCAAGAGCCACCGCGAGGCCGCCCACACCCAGTGCCGTAATGAGCGGGGTTATGGAAACGCCGAGGACATTCAGGACAATGAGAAAACCTATGATAATAATTATGCCCTTAAAGAGACCATAGGCCAGTCCGGTCGTGGGGATGGGGAGATTGGACTTCTGAATGTAGTTCCTGAATATCCGCCCGGCGAGGTTTGCGGCCGCAAAGGTGACGGAAAGTATGAGGATAACGTAGATGACATTGCTCAAATAAAAAACGTATTTTACCGGCATCTCCGAAGTCACAACCCCGGTATAAAGACCGATCGCAATGCACCAGTACAGGGAAGGCGTGCTGAAGGAATCTATGACGATATCGTCTATCTTTGTTTCAGTCCTGTCTGCCCATTTACGCAATATCCTGAATGCAATACCCCTGACAACAAACAATACCACGGCAGAGAAGAAAGCCGTCAGTGCAGGAATAATCAGAGTCTTCAGTTCAAATATCATATCTTATCCCCCTCAGGACAATATGCCTGCTCCAGGAAAGATCCCGGTAACAAAACTTCCCTTCTCCGGGAGCGGCGGGCGGCAACCGCCTTAAGAAAACAGGCCGGAACTATCCTTTCTGCCGGCTTGCGGGCCCAGTCACGGCCGTTCCGATAACCGCGAAAGTCGCCGAATGTATAGAGGCCAGCTGACCGGCCATCCCGTCCCTGACTCTTCTGAAACCGGCCATCAATTTCTTCGGAATGGATTCACCGTGCGGAATCTTCACCGAAAGAGGGTTCACGGGCTTGTTGTGGATACGCATCTCATAGTGGAGGTGCGGACCGGTCGCCAGCCCCGTGGCGCCGACATAACCGATGAGCTCACCCTGGCTTACCCGTGCCCCTCTCCTGATACCCTTCGCAAACCTCGACAAATGGCCGTAATAGGTTTTCCAGCCGTTCCTGTGCGCTATCATTATGAGATTCCCGTAGCCCCCTCTCCTTCCGGCGAAAAGGACCGTCCCGTCGCCTGAGGCCGAAACCGGAGTCCCGGTGGGCGCGGCATAGTCCAGTCCGTGGTGAGGCCTCCAAATCTTAAGTATAGGCTGGAAGCGCCTGTTGGAAAACCCGGAACTTATGCGCCTGAAACTCAGCGGCGCCTTGAGAAAGGCCTTTCTGAGCGATTTTCCATCCGCATCGAAATAGTCGGTTTTCCCGTCATATGAATACCTGTATGCAAAATAATTT
This sequence comes from Thermodesulfovibrionales bacterium, assembly GCA_046707105.1. GTDB lineage: Bacteria > Nitrospirota > Thermodesulfovibrionia > Thermodesulfovibrionales > UBA6898 > JARRRD01. Next base: position 29,063 of record JBJKOV010000530.1, on the reverse strand, counting down.
TCACCGTCGTTAACGAATTCAGCCGAGAGTATGTCTCCATATTTCTTGAACTCCCCGTTCCTGTATAGTCCTTCGACAACGACCTTGAATTCGTCGTTTCTTCTCAGGTCGGTCGTGAAATCTATATCCCAGGCAAAGATATCCGTCAGCTGTAGCGCGAGCATCAGGTTCTCATGCCCTTCCCCCATGGAAGAAACCAGGTTGTCCTTGATAGTCCCGCCGATATGCAAGATCCTCTTCTCGTACCGGACAGGGACCTTCTCAGCGCAGAAGCCGGATTCCGTGCTGGTGATGTTGAGCATGGTATCGTCATTGATCCAGTATTCGAAAGAATTGATCTGGTCGTTATTGTCGATGACTATCTTGTAGGGCTGCTTCGGCCGAAGTTCGCCCAATTTGTAGACGTCGGCCGACGCTTCTTTCAGTTGAAAAAGGGCCTTCGGGTCGAGCTTGTATTTCTTGAAGATATCAAAAAGGGTCTCCCCCCTCTTGATCTTCCCCGTAATCTCCCTGAACGCGCCTGGCCTGGCCGCCACCGCTCCGGGCGCAGGCTGCTGCGGCGTCTCCGTCCTGCTGACAAGGTCAAAGTTGTTTCCGATGGTCAAAAAGGCTATTGCGAGGAAGACCGCGATTATAAATGCTTTTCTCATCTTCCCTCCGTATTTTTTAATTTTTATTTTAAAGTTTGTTCCCCGCATAGTCAACCTTCGTGCCTTCTTTTCAGGCCGTTTTCCGCCTCGCGAGGGGAGTAAGCGCGAAAATTTGACATAATGAACGAGCCTAGTATAATAGAAAGTCATTCGGACCTGCATAACATCAACGAACCAAGAAATTGCCGGGAGGAGCCATGAGAAAATTATCGCTGGTCTTTCTCACAGCCATATTCGTTCTATTAACCGCACGTCACTCTCATGCTCTCTGTGTGAAGGCAGAAAAGGCGAACCTCCGGACAGGTCCCGGCAGAAGCTACGAAGTAGTATGGGAAGTTTACAGGTTTATGCCGCTGGTAAAAGTCGGGGTGTCCGTGTCGGGAAAGTGGTATGCTGTAAAAGATGTCGACGGCGACGTGACCTGGATATCCGCAAATCTCCTGACAGCCGGATACCATTGCGCGGTCGTCAGGTCCGAAACCGTCAACGTGAGGACCGGACCCGGCACACGTTATCCGAAGAGCCCCGCAAGCCCTGCCAAACAGTACTATTCCTTCAAGATCGAAAAGAGAAAAGGCAGCTGGATAAAGGTAAAAGATGAATGGGGCGGCAGGGGCTGGATACGCAGGGATTTCTTATTCATACAGTAAGAATAAGCGCCCGCTGCGGCTGAGGCCGTCACAATTTCCTGTCGGCGCCCCCATCCGCATCCTGCGGCTTTCCGCCTTTCGTTCCCTGTTTCTTCGAAGAACGCCTGAGCCTTCGGGAGGCCATCGCGACCACCGCTATCAGCGCCCCGGCAAGCGCCGACAGAAATACTACTATCGCAAGGGATGCCTGGAACTTCCAGTTAATAAATGCGATCGTCACCGGAGAGGCATTCTGCACCGAAAAGACAGTGACCAGCGCGATCATGATAAGTGCGATCAGTATTGTTACCATGCAGTCCTCCTGAGACTAACCAGAGGCAAACAGGCGAAGGAATAAAATGAAGTTCTTTCGCTCCGCCATCACATTCAGCTTTTCGAGGATTTGCTCTTCGTGCCTCGCGGTTTAGCGGTTTTTCGTGTCTTTGCCGGTTTCTGAACCGGCATGCCCTCCAGCTTTGTCAGGCGGTCCTCGATCTTCCTGATACGGCCTATAACCGCCTTTACCTTCGTGTCCATCAGTGGATTCTTTTTCGTACGGCTCATGTCATATACACGGCCTCCGAGATCCGAAATCTCCTTCTCCACCTTCGCCTTGAGTTCATAAATGCTGTAACGCCTCTTCCCTTCTTCCGTGAGCTCCTCCGCTTTCACCTTAACGGCAGCCGCCCCTACCCTGACCGCAGCGAGGCCCTCTTTCCAGCTCTTCTGCAGATCTGTTTTCACATCGTCCCAGAAACTCATTCGTTCTCTCCTTTCTGCTGTTGCTACGCGCCAGCCCTCTACCCCGCAACGGCGCTCATTCGTTGTCTGCTTTCACCGCAGCCCTTATACGCCCCAGTATGTCCGGGATTGCCGAAGTCACCCTGTCCCAGCTTGCGATAAGCGGCACGCCGAGAGGGTCCTCCATGATCTTCTCGGATGCCTGCTTTATCCCGCTCGTGAAGGTCTCCACGGCAAGACTCTCCTCATGCCTGTCGAAAAAAAGACCGTTTATCGACGCGTCGTCGTCGTATCTCTTCAGCATATCCTGCGCCGTTCTCACATACGTCGCCACCAGAGTCTTGAAAAAACCCTCGGAAAAAACTATACCCTCGGAGGCCAGGGTCCTGAAAATCGACTTGCATATGTCGACCGCCATCTTATGCAGACCCCTGTTTGCATCTTCAGGGGAAAGGATCTGATGTTTATGTTCGTAGTTTTCCGCGATATCGACCTGGCAGACCCTTCTCAGTGAGGTGTTCCGGTATACCTCGGCGAGCATCCCGACTTCGAGCCCCCAGTCGCCGGGGATCCTGTTCACGCGGGCAAGATCGACATCCATCGCAAACTCGCCCGCCAGCGAGTACCTGAAACTGTCGAAAAAGAGAAGGAGCGGATGATAACCGATTATCTTCTCCAGCGACCGGATAAGAGGGGTAACGAGAAGCCTTGTCACCCGCCCGTGAAGCCTGTCGGTCACCCTGGTATAGAAGCCCTTGCAGAAATCATAATCGAGGCTCGGGTTAGTCACCGGATAACAGAGTCTGGCGAGCAGGTCCCTGCTGTAAGTAACGATGTCACAGTCATGGATTGCTATCACGTGAAACCCCTGCTGCGAAAGGACATACCCATATGCCATCCACACAGACTTCCCTTTCCCGGCTTCTCCCGTCGGAAGCTCGGAAGCCTCAATGGACCTGTATATCTCGGTGATCCTCGGCCCGCTGTTCCAGATGATATTCGTCTTCTGCGGAAGCACCGAGAAAAAATCCCTGGCGCGCTTGAATTCCTCCTCCGTTGCAGGGCCGAGGGCAACCACAACCTCCGCGACATATTTTACATGCTTGAGTTCTCTGAGGATCCCTTTCAGTGCCTCGCCTGCGAGTTCGGAATAAAGGGACGGAAGCACGAGGGCAATCGGTCTTTCCTGGGAATACCATGACAACTCCGCCTCTATTTTTTCAAGGCTGAATCTCCCGAGCCTATGGAAGGTTGCCACAACGCCGGTCTGATAAAAATCAGCCATCTTTTCACCCCCTTGTTGGTTCACCGCAGAATGGAAAAGAGATCTGACCTCAACTGTTAATCAGTTTAAGTATAAGAGCTGCGGCCTGTATGGTCAAGAAAAAGCTGCATAACCGAAAGCCGACCCGCCCGCCCGGACAGCTCTCCCCTCCTCATCCCGCTGAAGGCTGACCGAATTATTGGGGTATACTAGAATATGGATGCGCTTTCAGCGAAAGACAAGGTCACGGAGATCTTTTACGCGGCCCTGAAGTCCGCCGACCCTTACGCCGCCGTGAAGAAATACGGAGGCCGGATCCGACGGCTCTACGAGGAGTCTCATTCCAGACGTATTGCAGCCGCCGGTTTCGGCAAGGCCGCCTGTACCATGGCGAAGGCACTGGAAGAGGAACTGGGAGACCTTATAGACGACGGCGTCATCGTCACAAAATACGGCCACTGCAAGGAGACGATCGGAAGAATGCAGGTGTTCGAGGCAGGGCATCCCCTGCCCGATGAAAATGGACTGAAAGGCACCGACCGCCTCATCAGGCTTCTGCAGAATTCAGGCGAGGAAACCCTCGTAGTCTGCCTTATCTCCGGCGGCGGTTCATCCCTCCTCGTCCGGCCCTATGACGGGATCCAGCTTGAGAAAAAACAGGAGATAACACGCCTGCTGCTGAGGGCCGGTGCCGACATCTTCGAACTTAATACGGTGAGGAAACACCTGTCGGCCGTGAAGGGGGGCAGGCTTGCGGAACTCGCCTATCCCGCGAGGGTGGTCTCTCTCATACTCTCTGATGTAATAGGCGACCGTCTTGACGTTATTGCGTCCGGTCCAACCTCCCCGGACCATACGACCTTCAGTGACGCGCTTGGCGTGCTTCGGAAATACGGCCTCCTGGGCATTGCGCCGGGGTCCGTTGTCGATCTGCTTGAAAGGGGAGCTAGTTCAGCTGTCCCGGAAACTCCGAAGGAAGACAACCCGGTTTTTGAGCGGGTCGGGAATATAATCATCGGGAGCAACGAGACCGCGGTGAGGTCGGCCGCCGAGAAGTCTGAATCACTGGGGCTCGATACTGAAATAATCTCTACCGAAATAAGCGGAGAGGCCAGGGCAGTGGGCAGAGAACTGGCAGAGACGGCAAAGAAACTGAAAAACAGAAGACCCTCCGGACCGTCTGCATGTCTCATTTCAGGAGGAGAAACAACGGTAACCGTGACCGGCGAAGGAACCGGGGGCAGGAACATGGAACTGGCCCTCTCCTTTGCGATGGAGATAGACGGGTACGACGATATTACATTGCTTTCCGCCGGCACTGACGGGACCGACGGCCCCACCGACTCGGCAGGCGCAATCGTCGACGGGGGCACGATTGCCGGGGCGAAGTCGTCAGGCCTGGCTCCCCGGGAATACCTGGAAAACAATGACTCGTATCACTTCTTCGGGAAGGCCGGCGGCCTGTTCATCACAGGCCCGACAGGGACAAATGTAATGGACCTCCAGGTCATACTGATAACATGAAGAAGATCGTCATCTTCACGGATCTCGACGGCACGCTGCTGGACGACTCCACCTACTCCTTCGACGCAGCCCGGCCGGCACTCGCCATGGCCAGGCGGGAAGATGTCCCGGTAGTCATCTGCTCCAGCAAGACCAGGGGCGAGATCGAGTCTTACAGGGAAATGCTCGGCAATGCAGATCCTTTTGTTTCCGAAAACGGGGGCGGGATCTTCATACCGAAAGACTACTTCGGGAAAGCTCCCGATAAAACATCGTTCCCCGATAATGCCGCAGGGCAGAGCGAAATCGAGGAAACTGACGAATACTACACGATAAGGCTGGGCGCTTCCTACCCGGAGCTCAGGCGGGCCGTCGAAGCCCTCCGGAAACAGGGTTTCGACATAAGAGGGTTCGGCGATATGACGACCGAAGAGATCGCCCTGTTGACCGGCCTGTGCATCGATGAAACACTGATGGCCCAGGAAAGGGATTTTGACGAGCCTTTCATTTTTAAAGGCGACGAAAAGCAGCTCGCCGTGGCCGTAGACGCAATGGGGTTCAGCTGCACGAGGGGCAAGCTTTTCCACATCCTCGGGGACAACGATAAGGGAAAGGCAGTCAGGATCCTGGCTGCGCTCTACAGGGAGAAATACGGCGAGGTCTTTACAGCAGCCCTGGGAGACAATCCAAATGATCTCCCGATGCTTATGTCGGCCGATTACCCCGTAGTCGTGCAGAAACCGGGAGGCTATTACGAGCCCAGGATCGACCTGCCGGGACTTGTAAGGGCTGACGGGGTGGGTCCGGCCGGCTGGAACAAGGAAGTGCTCAAGCTCCTCGGAAGGGCGGGCGAAGGCTAGGCTGAGCCTTCCTTCAATACTTCCTTGTTATAGGCGTCAATAACATCCTTGCGTCGCAACATGGCCACTACCCTGCCGTCACCAGCCTCGTCGATGACCGGTATCTCGGCTATGTCCTTCATGGCAAACTTCTCCATCGCCGTATTAAGGTCGTCGTCCGTCTTAAGCGTTATCACATTCTCCGTCACTATCTCTCCGGCCCTGACCACGCCTTTTACCCTCTCTTCGAAAATCACGGACCTCACGTCCTGAATGGATACTATGCCGAGCATTTTCCCGACGTCGGTGACGACGGGTATATAGAACTTCTCATTCTTTATCATGACATCTATCAGATCTTTTAAGAGGGTGTCGGGGCTGACCTTTATGACATAAGGGTTCATAACGTCCCTGACCTTGATCTTGCCCATGACCGTCTCTTCCCTTCCGGCGTGTATCTTTATGCCCCTCTGGGTCAGTTCCACGGTGTCGATCGAATCGGGGTACATCTTCTTGGAAACAAGGGTGCCTATGATCGAAGCAAACATAAGGGGTATGATGATCTTGTAATTTCCCGTCATCTCAAAGATGAGAAATATGCCGGTCAGCGGTGCATGAGTAGCGGCCGCCAGGAAAGAACCTATCCCGACTGTAGCGTAAGCCCCCGGAGAGGCCGTTGACCCCGGAAAAAGGTAATGAACGACATCCCCGAAGCTTCCCCCGATCATTGCGCCGATGAAGATAGCGGGAGCGAAAACGCCGCCCGAGCCTCCGGACCCCAGTGTGATTGAAGTCGCAAGTATCTTGAAGATCACAAGCAAGGCTATGATGGGGAATATTATTCTCCCGGCCAGCGCATGCTCTACGAAGTCATAACCGTTGCCCATGATCTGAGGCAGAAAAATACCTATCACCCCTATAATGAAGGCACCGAGCACCGGCTTCAGCAGCGGATGGATCGGAGAAGCGTTGAATTCATCCTTTATCCTGTGGAAGATCTTGATATAGAAGACCGCCAGAACACCGACTATTAGTCCGAAAAACATATACAAGGGTATCTCAAGAGGGCTCTTCAGATCGTACTGAGGGACTGTAAACGCGGGATGGCCGCCGTAATATCCCCGGGAAACGACCGTTGCGACACCTGAAGAAATGACGATCGCCGCAAATGAGGAGAGTTCATAGTTGCCGAGAAGCACTATTTCGATCGCGAACATTATGCCCGCAATAGGGGCGTTGAAGGTGGCCGCTATGCCTCCGGCGGCGCCCGCGGCGATCAGAAGCCTCATCTGGCTTCCGGAAGCGCGGAATAGCTGTCCGATACCGGAGCCGATAATGCCGCCGATCACTGCTATCGGCCCCTCGACCCCCGCCGAACCTCCCGTACCGATGGTAAGAGCAGGCGCGATCATTTTCGCGATGATGTTTCTGATCTTCAGAAAGCCGCCTCTTATGTTGACCAGCTCGATGAACCTGGAGAAGCCGTACCCGTTCACCTCCCCGGGGAATGCAAACGTGAGGGGAATAAGAAGAACCGCACCGACGATCGGAAGGAGGGGGAGGAGGACTTTATGAAATCCTCCTTCTCCGATATGCAGGAGATCCGATCCACCAACAAAAATCCATTTGTGGACAAAATTCATTGTCGATCGGAAGAGAACATTTGCGGTCCCGGCAAGGATGCCTATCATGAAGGCAAGGATGATCATGACAGCATGCTCCCCGAGTAGGCCATACGCCTTCGAGAGCACGAAGAGAATTTTATTTTTCAGCCAGCGCGCCATTATTCACTTCTTAACATGATACGGCCATTCAGTTTCAGATCTCTTCGGCATGAAGTCCGTCTTGCGTGAAGTTAAATAAGGCAATACAAACTCTACGCCTATTATACACCAACCGGCGTTATTCACGAAGAGACAGCGAAAGTCGTTCGGCGAAAAGTAATTCAGCGGGAGTAAAACTCTTCTTCGTCGATCTGACGCCATATCAAGCGAAATCGAGGGCACAAAAGCGCGGTGTACCCTTCACGAAACACACTTCTTGCCATGCTGCCGGATTCATGATAAATATACTACATAAGGATTGATGGACTCTCGGCGAACAGACACACACGAATGTCCTGGAAGCAGTGAAAGGAAGGAGAAGCATACGGAACTTTCTTGAAGGTCTTCCCGGGCATCACCGGCCGGTAGCACTGGTCCCTCCGGGCTATCCGTCCGGTATTCCGAAACCGGCGTCGAGGTCGCCGTCAAAAGGCCGGACAGTCTTACGCGTGAAGAACCCTGCGGCAGAGACCGCAGGGCGGCTATTATTTGAATGTTTATTTTTCATTGTCATTCCCGCAAGCATAGGGCGCCTGCCTGCCGGCAGGCAGGTCGGGAATCCTTCCGGAAAGATTCCGGACAAGCCGGAATGACAGAAATTTGGACCTGTGGCAGAGACCACAGGGGTGTAATAATTATAAAGCAATCAGAAGGAGAAAAAAATGAGAAAGATCGGCATATCTGTTCTGATTCTCGCAGTGCTGGGCTTATTCCATGCAGGTGAAAGCTTCGGGGGCGCGGCCGGGAAATCGGACCAGGGCTGGGCCGCAGGAAGCAGGTACAACAGGATGTACAACCCTGACACCGTGGAGACCGACAGCGGCGAAGTCGTCTCCGTTGAGAAGATCGTTCCCATGAGGGGGATGTCAGGCGGACTGCATTTTATTCTGAAATCAGACAAGGGAACAATCTCGGTCCATCTGGGGCCCGCATGGTTTTTAGAGAAGAAAGGCATCAAGATTGAACCTAAAGACCATGTTACGGTAAGCGGCTCCAGGATCACCTTTAAGGGAGAGCCCGCCCTTATCGCAGCCGAGATAAAGAAAGGAGGAAAGACCTGGAAACTCCGCGACGATAACGGCTTTCCACTTTGGAGCAGGCGAAACCGTATGTGACAGGAAATATATACTGCGGCATCCGATTTAACCAGAAGGAGACTGCCACATGAAAGACGAATTGAGCAGAAGGGATTTCTTTAAGACGATCGGTGTGGGGACTATAGGTCTCGGTTTCGGCGTTTCGGTCTTTGACGGTATCTATCAGCATGCCGGGGCGCTCACCCAAACAGAGAAACATGATCTCCTGATGAAAGGAACGGTAAACTTCAAGGGGTATGTAGCAAAGGAGATCACACCCAACGACGAATTTTACATCACGACCTATTCCCCGGAGGTGCCGCGGGTGTCTCCGAAAACTTTCAGACTCAAGGTGGAAGGCCTTGTTGAAAAACCCTACGTCCTCACCCTGAAAGAGATCGAGGAGATGAAAGACAGGGACGAATTCGCGACCCTCGAGTGCATCGGCAATCCTGTCGGTGGAGATGCCATATCCACCGCCTTGTGGGACGGAGTAACACTGAAGAAGATAATCGAAAGAGCGGTTCCAAAGAAGGGGATAGTGAAAACCGCCTTCTTCGCGGAAGACGGATACTCAGACAGCATCCCCTATCCCCTGTCACTTTCTGAAGATGTTTTCCTGGCCTTCAGGATGAACGGAGAACCTCTGCCGGCAGTGCACGGTTTTCCGTTGAGGGCCATCGTCCCCGGCATTTACGGCATGAAGAGTGTAAAGTGGCTCTCGAAGATAGAACTGGTGAACTACGACTTCAAGGGCTACTGGGAGAAAAGAGGCTGGTCGGACGAAGCGGTAATCCCTGTCCGGTCCCAGATACTGATGCCCATGAACGGCAAAACGGTTCCCGCAGGACATTACGTCATGGGCGGGATTGCCTTCGGCGGCAGACATGGTATCGGCCGCGTCCAGGTGTCCCTCGACGACGGAGACACGTGGCACGACGCTGAATTGAAACCACCCCTCTCGAAATGGTCCTGGACACTGTGGCGGTACGACTGGGAGCCCTCGGAGGCCGGGGAGCATACGCTCAAGGTGAGGGGCTTTGACAGGCAGGGCAAGGTACAGGAATCGGCGTCTCTTTTCGCTAAAATACTCGGAACCTTCCCCGACGGCGCCAAGGGTATCGACTCGGTTGACGTAGAGGTGAGATGAACGGAGACGGGATGGCATACTGCGAGAAAATTCGGCCGGCATGGTCCGGAGCGACCCCTGCCACCCGCCCCGAATTGATGAATTACTGTTGAAGGTCGGCCGTCTGCCACCTCTTTGCAACGCGGCAAAAAAAGGCGTGGACCGGTATCATGCGGCCCAGAGACTTATCACCTGCGGCATTTGACTGCTTTTGCGGCGCGTTATACACTGATACATGTACATGTCTGCAAATTTATATCTCTTAATATATCGGAGGCATATATGAAAAAAAAGATGACGAACATCGCCGCGGTTGTCCTTTTTTCGATGGCAGCCGGCCTTTTTATCCTCTGCCAGTCCGGGTGCGAAAGAATAGAAACCAGTTATAAAACCGTCGGTTTTCCCAAATCCTTCGCTGAACTTGCCGAAAAAGTAAACCCCGCGGTCGTGAACATCCGCACTGAGACAACGGTGAGGGTCCCGGGCAGCCCATTCAGGCACTTTTTTGGGTTCGGGGGCGGACCTTTCGGCGATCTTTTCGGTGAAATGCCGGACAGGGAAATGAAACAGCAGAGTCTGGGGTCAGGTTTCATAATCGACAAGGACGGCTTCATACTCACAAATAACCACGTTGTTGCGGGGGCGGACGAGATAAAGGTGAAACTCGCCGACGGAAGGGAATACAAGGCAAAAGTGATCGGGAGGGACCCGAAAAGCGACCTGGCCCTTATAAAGATATCTTCTTTATTCAAAAACCTTCCGACTCTTCCGCTCGGGGACTCCGACAAGATGAGGGTGGGCGACTGGGTGCTTGCCATCGGGAACCCTTTTGGACTCGGCCATACCGTCACTCAGGGCATCATCAGTGCAACGGGGAGGATCATCGGTTCGGGGCCATATGATAATTTCCTCCAGACCGATGCTCCAATCAACCCGGGCAACAGCGGCGGTCCACTCGTAAACCTGGAAGGCGAGGTAATCGGTATAAACAGCGCCATTATCGCCTCCGGACAGGGGATAGGGTTCGCGATACCGAGCAACATGGCGAAAGAAATCGTTTCTCAACTTAAAACAAAGGGGAAAGTAGTGCGCGGATGGGTCGGGGTGTCGATACAGAGCATAACTCCCGAAATCGCGCAGGCTTTTGGGCTGAAAAGCGATAAGGGGGCCCTCGTGTCGGAAGTTGTGCCGAACGGTCCGGCTGAGACCGCGGGCATAAAGCAGGGCGACGTTATCCTGTCCTTCAACGGAAAAACAATCAACAAGATGTCCGATCTCCCCTTTATCGTCGCTGAGACACCCGTCGGCACGACCGTACCGGTAACAGTGATGCGGAACTCAAAAGAGCTGACCCTGCATATCAAAATTGCCGAAATGCCCGGTGGAGGGGCGGCCGCAGGAACTGCTGCTCCGGCAGAAAGCCTCGGTCTCAGGCTCTCGAACATTACCCCTGCGCTGCGGAGCGAACTGGGGATCACGGACACGTCAGGGGTCATAGTGGTGGATGTCTCCCAGGGCAGCCTGGCCGATGACGCCGGGATAAAGCCAGGGGACATAATCAAGGAAGTCAACAGGATGCCTGTCAGGGACATGAATGATTACGAAACAGCAGTAAGGAAATGGGAAAAGAATAAGCCCTTGCTTCTGCTTATCAAGAGGAAGGGTCAAACGTTCTATGTGTCGATCCAGGCCTCATAGGCCATGTTATTTCCGGTCGGCGACAACCGATACATCGAGATTGTACAGAAATGACAACTTTTCACAGAAAGAGGCAAGAAATGAAAACCCTGTTTTCCATTAGACGGTTTGCCGTAGCGATTCTCACGATTTTCGCCGTCCTGTTTTTACAGGCGCCGGGCTCGGGAAGAGCCTTTGCCAAAGAGGTCCCAAAAGACGCGAAGGACTTCCTTAACATGATGAGTAATTCGCTGGCGGCAGTCGCCGAGGTAACAAAGCCTTCGGTGGTGAACGTCTCCACTACAACAACAGTCAGCTTACAGGAAAGCCCCTTTGGAGAATTCTTCAATGACCCTTTATTCAGGAAGTTCTTCGGAGACCAGCCTGAACATCCCGGTCCAAGGAAACAGTACAAATCTTCCGCCCTGGGGTCCGGCGTGATAGTTTCATCCGACGGGTACATATTGACGAATTACCACGTGGTAAAGGGAGCGCAGGAGATAAAGGTGATCCTCTACGACGGCAGAGAATTCACTGGAAAGGTCATAGGAGACGACCCCCCGACGGATATCGCGGTGCTGAAGATTGAGGCCAGGGACCTTCCGGCCATCAAGATAGGGGATTCAAAGAAGCTGAAGGCCGGTGATGTTGTACTGGCCATCGGCAACCCCTTCGGTCTGAACCAGACCATAACAATGGGCATCGTGAGCGCAGTCGGCAGAGCCAACGTCGGCATCTCAAGTTATGAGGATTTCATACAGACTGACGCGGCGATCAATCCCGGCAACTCCGGCGGTGCACTGGTGAACGCCGATGGAGAGCTTGTCGGCATTAACACCGCAATTTTCTCGACCAGCGGCGGCTATATGGGTATAGGTTTCGCCATACCGTCTGACATGGCAAACACGGTTTCCCAAAGCATCCTGAAATACGGCAGAGTCGTCCGGGGATGGCTTGGACTTACGGTGCAGGACCTTACACCCGGGCTTGCAAAATCTTTCAACATCAACCAGGAAAAAGGAGCCCTGGTAACCGATGTCACAAAGAACAGTCCGGCGGAAGCGGCTGGATTCAAGCGCGGTGATCTTATCGTGGATTTTGGCGGAAAGCCGGTGGAGAGTTCGCTGAGTTTGAGAAACATGGTGGTCGGCACGCCTCCCGGCAAGACAGTCCCGGTGCAAGTTGTCAGAAGGGGCAAGGAATTGACTCTTTCAGTGACCCTCCGCGAACTGGTCGAAAAAAGGGAGATCACGAAGACCGAATATGACAACGTCTTGAAAGGTGTACATGTAGAGGAGCTCACTCCGGCTATCAGGGCCGGCCTTAATATTCCCGCGGATGTAAAAGGGGCTGTCGTGGCCGAAATAAGCGACGAAAGTCCTGCCGCTGAAGTGCTCATGAAGAATGATGTTATCCAGGAAATAAACCGGAAACCTGTTTCAAACCTCGCGGAATACGAAAAAATAGTATCAGGGATCGGTCCCTCGGATACCGTGCTCCTTCTTATATACAGAAACGGAGGCTATGCGTACGTGACCATCGCGCCGTAATCAGGGAAATGCCCGGCAGCAGTGTCAGTATCAGTCATCATTTGCACCGGCACTCTGCGGGGAAGCGGCATATCGCGGCAATTATGAAAGCCTTCATATGGTATACTTACGAAGTCCGGGCTATACCCGCCTTGACGTTGGAGGGAAGACCGGGGGAAAAGACATGTCCAAGAACTCTATGCTCACCTTCGGACGTAATGTAAGAACCGCTGCAGGATTTCTGATAATTGTCGGGGGCCTGCTGGGCGGTGTCTGGCTGGGCTGGTGGTTTGCATTCAGGGGCAATATTGTAGAGATTATCCACGAGGCTAAGATGAGTCTGCCGGGATGGGCATGGCTCGCACTGAAGTATGGCTTATCACTGGCCGGTGGAGTGCTGTTCATGGTCTTATTTGTGATACTGGGCATGATGGTGCTGGGCGGGGGCGGACAGGACAGCGGCAGACCCTGATTCTTTCGCAGTCCATTTCCCTGCGGCCCAGTTTGTTAAAGAGGTGAAAAGGATATCTTTTCTTCATACATTCCAACTGAAAGGATGTGAGGGATAGAAAGATTTTTTGAATTCAAGTAGTCTTTTGGTGTAAAATTGTTCGGGAGTTTCGTCTGGGACAGGTAAAACGTCGTATTCTCATAAACTGATGAAGCAGGTCAGGAAATAGCTTAAGAGGAGGAATTCGAAATGGAGTCAAAAAACAGGGACAACTGGATATCAATAGTCGCATTGATTTTCACGCTTCTGGCAGCTCTGGGAGCAGGATTCAGCCTGAGCAACATGATGCCCCACATTCAACCCTGGCAGGCACCGCTTTACGCGATAGTCGGCGGAATATTTATTGCGCTCTCGGATGTCATCCTCATACAGGTCCTCTCATCTTTTCAGAACGAATAGTTTCTAAGGGCCGCAATATATGGACAACGGCCGGCAACAGGGTGACGGCACTGCCCGGCAGCATGGTGCATAAAAAGTTGCAAGACCGTCACCATTGATTATTGCGGGATCCATCGCAGGGAAGAAACTGCCTGGAGTTCAACTCCGGCTCACGCAAGGCGGCAGGTTCCTGGAGATAAGAAATATTACGTCGGAATATTTCATTTCCTCCCTCTGGAAATTCACTTTATTTTATCACGCAGATCGATTGGAACGCTTCTGCATCTCCATCCCGTGTTGTCTCCTTCTGATTGACCTCGCAGCGCTTCAGATCGCCGTCAATCATAAGTATGTTCCTTACACAGGCGTGATGGGCCCGGCAAGAAACTCCTTCGGTTCTCCGTACTGTCCGGCTATAATTTACGTATGACAATCTTCTTTTTGAAATCTCTCTTGTCCCTGCTGCTCTTCGTCATTGCAGCGGCGGCCATGTACACCATGTTCGAGGCCGTCGGCCGGAGCACGCCTCCTCCCTCGACCGACCGCCTCAAACGTTTCCACAAGGCTGCCGGCTACCTCTATGCCGCGCTTTTTGTCTTCATTTCATACCTCTGCATCGGCTTCGCTGCGGCATCAAGGAATGACCCGTCGCCGCGTGCAGCGCTTCATATCGTTCTCGCTCTTTCAATCGTAGCCCTGTTTCTCCTGAAGGTGCTCTATGTGCGGTTCTTCCGCCAGTTCTACTCTCATATCAGGGTCATCGGTGTCATCATGGGTGTCCTCAGTTTCGTGCTCGTCGGTCTATCGGGAGGTTTCTATCTTGTAACAAGCCGCTTCGGCCATGACCTGACCGTTGATAAAAGCGTGTATTACGAGTTGAAGGGGCCGCTTCTTATTGTGAAACGGATGGAGCGGCCCGGGATCATGGCAATCAGGACGGACAGTTTGAGCATCGGGCGCGGCAGGACCCTTTTCGCATCCAAGTGCGCGATTTGCCACGACCCCAACAGCACAAGAACTATTGTCGGCCCTGGGCTCAAGGGCATTCTTAAGAGGCCGACGCTGCCGATCAGCGGGCACCCGGCAACAGCCGAAAGCATCCGCTTTCAGCTCAGACAGCCAATGGGCCGCATGCCGTCCTTCGCCTATTTGTCCACTGAAGAGGTTGAAGACCTTATTGCCTACCTGAATACGTTATGAGATACGATCAATTCCGGGCGTAACTGTTTTGTGGATGGATTGCCGCTGCGCCGGTACCGGGCCTCAGACTGAGGTCCTGAAGAGCCTGTTGAATGGTGAGGTCTTTGTTTTTGGTGGTTTGGTTTTCCCCGCAATAGTCATCGCAAGATCCTTTATCGACAGGTTCAATTTTGAACCAGGTGCGTAGGCTTCCAGCTCAACGCCTTTGTTAAGACATGACATGGCTGTGTTGAAGTCATTTGGGATTTGCCAAAATACGGGCTGTTTGAGCAGCTTTTCAGCCTGTTCGATGGTTACCTCAAATTTCTTCAGATACCGGTTTACTACGAGCCTCATCTTATTGCTTCTTATGCCGTCCTTGACAAGATAATTCAGATATCGCTCAGTGTTCTTTATGCTCGGCAGACTCTGGACAAATGTGAGAAGTATCAAATCTGACATATCGAGCGCCATCATCGTCGTCTGCGTTAAATTAGACTCAGTATCAATAATGATATGCTTGTACCTTGTCCTTAGGAGGCTTAACACTTTCCTGATTGCCTCGCCGGAGATCGAGACCCCTTCCTCCACATGACGGGGTTCCGCCAGAACATAAATGCCCGACAGGTGTTTTGTGATGATCCCGTTGATCAAGCTGGCATTGGCCCGCCCGATGTTTCTTGTAATGTCGCTTATCGTGTAAGGAGGCTTCATATTAAGAAAGGTCGTCACATCACCCCCGACCAGGTCCAAATCAACAATAATCGTCGGTTCTTTTGTGATTTTATGGATGTTCGCTGCAAGATTTACCGCAATCGTCGTAGCGCCTACTCCGTTTTTTGAGCTGAAGACGCTGTAGATCTTACCCCCCTCGGCATCGCCGGTTTTCGGCGATACCCGCGATCGGCGGAATTTCTGAAATGCCGCAGAAAGATCAATGTCCGAAACAGGCTTCAGAAGATATTCGACGGCCCCTGCCCGCATAAAATTGCGTACGGTCTCATATGAATTGTCCTCGCAAGCGACATAAACAGCAGTCTGAGGAAATTTATGCAGCAGAGTTTCCATCCAGCGGAGACAGGGAATAATTCCGGCGTCGCACATGTCAAGGATGACGACCATGGGTTTCCTCTTGTGAATGAGTTCAGCCCCGCGCTCAAAGCCGACTGCTACACCTTCTACTGTCGCGTTGTTCCCCTCTTTCTTCACGTGCTTGACTATATTGTTTATTGAATCGGTGTCGCTGCCTATGACCGCCACGCGGATTATCTGAGACATATTGTGCGAAGTCCCCCTGCTTAAACGGTAATTTTCCCGAATATGTGCGTAAATAATGTATCAGATGGAGGTCGATTGTCAACAAGAAACTGATTGGAGAGCAACTTCTTGAAATCACGGGAAATAGCAATTTGTCTGACGGCTGCAGACAGAAACACATCTTTCAGCCGGAAATAATGAATCATTCCGGCGACAGGAAATTATCACAAGGATTTTTCCCCGGATATTTTCTATAATGTGATCAAGATGTTTCAGAACCTCAATGAGCGGGTCTGAACGGAAGGAGTTGCATAATGGATAAGGACGATCTAAAGAAGATTCTCGCGGGCTTCAGCATAGTGGGTCTTCTTGCAGGGGCCGGGATTGCGACGAGGCTTAATGCCGCTTCCGGCTGAAGCGGCTGAAGCGGAAGCCGCGGTGCAGGTCGCACCGATAAGTCTACGGTTCAGCAGGGCTCAGAAAAACAACCGCCCGATCGGAAGGAGATAGAAAAAGACCGGACGAACCAGTCAGGGCAAGATAAGGCGAAGACAGCAGGTGAAAAGGGGAAAAAAGACGGGCAGGACAAACCGGGCGAAGGGAAATAGGAAACCGGCCCGTTGCCGGGGACCTGAATACCTGGCGGAACTCGCCAGACTTGAACTGATCGTCGACAGGGTGAAATCCGGCGGAGTCCCCAATCACGTGGATGACCTCTGTCTGAATCCTACAGTTGAACTTGTCGAGCTGGCCTGGAAGAATCTTCCTGCCCTTCTTTCCGCCGAGGGCGGAATCGCCCCCGAGCCTGAACCTGCGAACGAACTGGTCATGGTATGGAAAGATCCGGGAACATCCGTGGTTCGGGCACGGGCGGCATCCCCGGGGGATCTTCTGGCGCTGAAAATCGTTGTTGAGGGGATCAGTCCTGAAGAGGCCGCGGCGGGAGGGGGCGTTCAGGTGAACATTGTTAACAGCGCGCTCGATACCGCTGTCCGCAACGGCGTTCTTCTTTCTCCTCCCGCGCTGATCAGGAGACGATCCGGCCCCGGCGATGGAAGGAGCGCGGGTCAGCAGGACTTTTTCTCAGCCTCGATATTCACACTCCAGTGGCACGTCACCCAGCAGTGCGATCTGCGCTGCAGACATTGTTATGACCGAAGCGAGCGCATGCCGCTCGACGCCGAAAAGGCCTTCGGGACACTGGAAGATTTTTCAGGGTTCTGCCGGGAGAAACGTGTGAGGGGCCGGATCTCTTTTTCCGGCGGCAACCCCCTGCTTTATCCGTATTTCGATGACCTCTATCGAAGTGCCGTTCAGCGGGGCTTCGCGCCGGCTATTCTCGGGAACCCTGTCGCCGCCAACAGGATCGGGGAACTGTCGGAGATAGGCAAACCCGAATTCTTCCAGGTAAGCCTGGAGGGACTTGAAGGGCGAAATGACTCTGTGCGCGGGGCCGGGCATTTCAAGAGGACGATCCGATTTCTGGAGGTACTGAGCGACCTCGGTATCTACTCGATCGTAATGCTGACGCTGACGAAGGACAATATGGACGAGGTACTCCCGCTCTGCGAACTTCTCAGGGACAGGACCAACCTGTTTACTTTCAACCGCCTTGCGATGGTCGGAGAGGGGGCGAGTCTGGGCCCGCCGTCCATTGCCGACTATGAGCATTTCCTCAACAGATACATTGATGCCTCAGAGTCCAATCCCATTATGGGACTCAAGGACAATCTCTTCAACATCGTCCTCCATAAGAGGGGCGACAAATTCTTCGGAGGCTGCACCGGTTACGGCTGCGGGGCGGCGTTCAATTTTCTTGCGGTGCTCCCTGACGGTGAAGTGCATGCCTGTCGCAAGTTCCCTTCGCTTGTCGGGAACGTCTTCAGGCAAAGTCTCGCGGAGATTTACGATTCGTCTGCCGCGCAGCGGTATCGCGAAGGATGCAGGGCTTGTTCCTCCTGTGAAATACGTCACGTATGCGGCGGATGCCTTGCCGTTGCAGCAGGCTGCGGCCTCGATGTCTTCGATGAGCGCGATCCCTACTGTTTCATGTGATCCTGGTTGAGATGGTTTTAACGTGAGAGAAAGCTTTGCAACCTTCAAGACTCATTGTCGAACCGAATTGATCTATGAAGACCCCTACTACGCACTAATTGTGTAATATGCCTTTCTGGTATAATACTCCGGATGAACGGCAGAGGTCGCAAGAGAATACTTGTCACGGGCGGCGCAGGTTTTCTCGGCTCACATTTGTGCGAGAGGCTTTTGAGAGAGGGCAACGAAGTACTCTGTGTGGATAATTTCTATACAGGGCGTAAAGAAAACATCGCCCATCTCTTTACGGATCCATATTTTGAAATTCTCCGACATGATATTTGCTTCTCTTTATACGTTGAGGTGGATGAAATTTATAATCTGGCCTGCCCGGCTTCTCCGATACATTACCAGTTAGACCCGGTGCAGACAACAAAAACTGCAGTCCATGGAAGTATTAACATGCTCGGGCTTGCCAAACGCGTAAAGGCAAGAATATTACAGGCATCGACCAGCGAAGTATATGGAGATCCCGCACCGCATCCGCAGCCGGAAAGTTACTGGGGCAATGTTAATCCTATTGGGCTAAGATCATGTTACGACGAGGGCAAGCGTTGTGCAGAAACACTTTTTTTTGATTATCATCGTCAACATAAATTGAAAATAAAAGTGGCAAGGATATTCAATACTTATGGTCCGCGAATGCATCCCAACGATGGTCGTGTGGTAAGCAATTTCATAATGCAGGCATTAAGAGGGGAGGACATAACGATCAATGGTGACGGGAGCCAAACGAGAAGTTTCTGTCATGTTGATGACCTCATTAACGGACTGCTGAGGCTTATGGATAGTCCCGACGACTTTACAGGACCGGTCAACTTAGGGAATCCATCAGAATGTTCTATCCATGAATTAGCTGAGACTATTGTGAAGTTAACGGGTTCTCTGTCACGTATTACCTTTCGCCCTTTGCCGGAAGATGATCCTCAGCAAAGGAGACCCGACATATCATTGGCAAGAGAAAAGCTTGATTGGCAACCCTCTATTGACCTTACTGATGGGTTAAATAAAACAATTGCTTATTTCAGGAAGATAGCAGGGTTGTGAAATGAAATTGTCAGTTATTGTCCCAATTTTCAATGAAAAAAAAACCATCAGGGAAGTCCACGATCGCATTAGAGCTATAGATATTACCAAAGAAATTATTTTGGTAGATGACTGTTCAACGGACGGAACCAGGGAAATTGTCGAGGGGTTAGCAGCCGAGGATACACGCGTTTATTTTCATGAGAAAAACATGGGAAAAGGAGCAGCGTTACGGACCGGGTTTCAAAAAGCAACGGGCGATATACTAATAATTCAGGATGCTGATTTAGAGTATGATCCGAATGAATATCCAAAGTTGATCAGGCCCATCCTTGAAGGCAAGGCTGACGTGGTCTATGGCTCACGTTTTGCTGGAGGAGAGGCACACAGGGTCCTATTTTTCTGGCATATGGTAGGAAATAAATTTCTCACTCTGCTTTCCAATGTGTTTACAAATCTCAACTTGACCGATATGGAAACGGGCTACAAGGTCTTCAAGCGAGAGGTGTATGAGAAAATCAGAATTGAGGAAGACCGCTTTGGTTTTGAACCGGAAATTACCGCAAAGGTGGCCAGTTTGGGCGCACGAATATATGAGGTCGGAATATCCTATGCTGGCCGGAGTTATCTGGAAGGAAAGAAGATTGGCTGGACGGACGGAGTTTCTGCCTTGATATGTATAGTAAAATACAACTTGTTTCGTTAGCTTTTTTGGAAGATAAATTGAAAACAGGCGGAAAGAGCTGGTCGGGAAAAACTGGACAGCGACATAAGTGATAAAGCATGGAGCGCTTTAGTCTCAACTGGTCGCTCTCAATCGGCATGGATTATGTTATGATATTGAGCCTATAATGAACAAAATGTTGCTGCTTAATCTGCCCTTTGATCGGCCTGTACAAAGGGATTATGGCTGTCCGCACGGGGTAAAGGCAGCATACTACTGGCCGCCCATAGACCTCCTGATGTTCGGCGCCATCGCGCGGCAGTCGAGTGAACTCTCATATATCGACAGTATCGCTAAAAAGTACAGTAGAAGGCATTTGCTGGACGAAATAGGGCACATGAGGCCCGACGCTATTTTCACCATCTTGTCATCAATAACTCTCGACAGTGACCTGGCGATGTTGCGAGCTATTAAGGACGAACTGCCGGACGTAAAAGTATGGGCCAGCGGAGACGTCATTTTTTTTGGTAATGAGAGATTTGCTGACATCGATTTTTATGTCCACGATCTGACAAATAAGCGCGCGGTCCTCGACCTGCTGTCGAGCGATGCCCAAAGCGCTGTCGTCCCACGGAATGCCGCAAAAGAGTTTTCCATCGGGCTTTGTCCTCATGACCTGACGCGGCAATACCATTATGTCATGCCGTATTCGCTGTATCGCGGCGTTACGTCGGTGATCACGAATTATGGATGCCCCTTTGCATGTACGTTCTGCAATTCCAATAAACTTTCATTTAAAAGGCGGGCCGTCGAAGAGGTTATCGAAGAACTGCGCTTTATTCATCAACTAGGCGTCAGGGAAGTTTTTTTTCGTGATTTTAACTTCCCCCTGTCGGATGTTGATCAATTATGCGATGCGATGATCAGGGAGCGCATTCCCCTGAAATGGAGTTGCTTTTGCTCGGCGACGCACGCAGACCCCGGAATGCTGAAGAAAATGAAGGCCGCCGGCTGCTATCTGATTATCTATGGTGCTGAAAGCGGTGACGACGCGGTACTTGCCAGGGTACGGAAACATGGAGATACTGAAACACTAAAGAGCGCTGTTCTTATGACCAGGGCCGCAGGTATTGAAATTTTGACGAGCTTTATTATCGGGTTTCCCGGTGAAGATCGCCAGAAAACAGTTTCTTTCATATCCGATGTCGACCCTGACTATTTGTCGCTGAACATCCTGTCATCAAGGCTGGGAAGTCGAATGTCGGAAGAGACTTCCAGGGTTGCGGGCGCAAATACCGACTCGCTGATTACGGCCGATAAAGATATTCGTGAATTCAGAGATGCCGTGGAAAAAAAGTTTTTCATGAGGCCGGCGAAATTGGTGCGATATGCCGTGCTTTCCCTGAAAACGCCTTATCGCTTTATCATACTTATTAGTAACGCTGTTGCGCTCGTGAAAAGATGGTTTCACGCAGCGGAAACAATTTCATGAAAGCATGAACCAATCCTTTTTTTTTACTGGAGCAACTGAGCGTTACCCATTAGAGGCCGCCCAGAAAAGCCGCTTTTATCCGCTCCGGCGTCAGGGTCGCCGGTATGTCCTCCATCACCACCTTGCCGAGCTTCAGCGCATAAACCCTGTCCGCTATTTCGAGGACAGCCTTGACGTTTTGTTCTACGATGAGCATGGATGTATTGAACTGCCTGCAAATGCTCTTTATCGTCTGAAATGATTTCTTCACTGCCTTGGGCGAAAGACCGAGCGACGGCT
Source organism: Thermodesulfovibrionales bacterium (assembly GCA_046707105.1). Taxonomy (GTDB): domain Bacteria; phylum Nitrospirota; class Thermodesulfovibrionia; order Thermodesulfovibrionales; family UBA6898; genus JARRRD01. Next base: position 7,323 of record JBJKOV010000530.1, on the reverse strand, counting down.
CGTCGAGAAGGAGGAGTTCCGGACGCACCATCAACGCCCTTCCGAGGGCGAGCATCTGCTTTTCGCCGCCGCTGAGGTCCCCGGCATCGGCGCCCTTCCTTTTTTCGAGTTCGGGAAACAACTGAAACACATCGGCCGCTCGCGACCTGAGAAGATCCTTGTCTGTCAGCGTAACCCCGCCCATACTGAGGTTTTCGTTGACGCTCAGATCGCTGAAGACCGTGTTCCCCTGAGGCACATAAGCTAACCCCTGCCTGATGTTATCCAGGGGTGTGTTTCCGCAGATCGTGCCGCCTTTGTAGAGAATTTCCCCTCGCCGCACTTTAAGAAGCCCCATCACCGTTTTGATCACAGTGGACTTACCGGCTCCGTTCTGTCCGATCAGGGCCACTATTTCCCCTTTTCGGGCATACAGGGACACCCCTTTAAGAACAGGCTTCTTATTGTATCCGGCTTCGATGTCCCTCAATTCAAGCATGGCCGTTACTCCAGATATGCCTCTATCACTGCGGGATCTTCCTTCACTGACTCCGGAAGGCCGTCGGCAATGATCCTGCCGTCGTCCATAACGATAAGCCGGTCCGATATCTCCATCACGGCGCCAAGATTATGCTCTATCATGAAGATCCCTGTCTCCTGCCCCTTCAGCTGCCTAAGCAGATCCAGAATCTTTGTAATCATTTCCTGGTTCACACCCGCCACCGGTTCGTCGAGAAGAAGAAGCCTCGGCTCCAGGGCAAGACAACAGGCGAGGCTGAGCAGCTTTTGCTGGCCGTAGGAGAGGTCTTTCGCAAGGCCGCTGCTCTTTTCCCCAAGGCCGACGAACTCAAGGAGTTCCATAGCCTTTCTTTGCCGCCCGTTGGGCCTGGTGCTCCGGAAGGCATTCATTATCGAACGGCCGACCCCTCCTTCGTTAAAGGCAAGAAGGACGTTTTCCATGACTGAAAGCCCTTTGATAAGCCTGAGGTTCTGAAAAGTCCGGCCGATGCCGGCCGTAGCGATCTGATGAGGTTTTGAGCCGTTCAGGAGTTTTCCATGGAAACTGATCACCCCGTTTTCGGGCTTCAGGAAGCCAGTAATAATATTGAAGAGGGTCGTCTTACCGGCACCGTTGGGGCCTATCAAGCCGGTAATCGATCCGGCTGACATGGAAAAGGTCACATCGTTCACCGCAAAGACGCCGTCGAAGTGTTTCGAGACCCCGGACACCTCAAGCATCGGCCTCTCCCTCCGCCTCCGCAGGGGTCTTCCCGAAGCCGTATTCGCCCATCAGGCCCTCGGGCCTGAACATCATGAAGAGGACCAGGAGGAGGCCGTAAAAGATCTGCCGCATGTTCGCCGCAACAGAGTTCGGCATCCCGACAAACCGCAATGCTTCAGGCAGGCTGATAAGGAGTGCAGAGCCGATGATCGAGCCCTTAAGGCTTCCCGCCCCGCCTATTATGACTATGGAGATCATGAATATGGACTCCATGATCGTGAAGCTTGTGGGGTCGATATAACTGATATAGACGGCGTACAGACTTCCGGCGATTGAGGCGACTGCGGCCGAGATGACAAATACCGCAACCTTGTAGCCCATCACGTCCTTTCCGAGAGATTCGGCAAATACCTCGTCCTCCCGGATCGCCTTGAGGACCCTGCCGAAGGGGGAGCTCACAAGGAGCCGGCACAGGTAGAAAACCAAAGCAGCTATGACGACGACGAGAATGAGGAAGGAGATGTGCGATGAAAGCTGAATACCGAAGAAGAATGGGCGCGGTATGCCCGGAAGTCCGAGCGGGCCGCCGGTGAAGGAGACCCAGTTGTTCAGGATACTGAAGATGATCACCTGGAATGCGAATGTGGTTATCACGAAATAATCGTCATGCGTCTTCAGAGAAGGTATGGCGATGAGGTAACCCACGATTGCCGCCACGACCATGCCTACAGGGACGGCCAGCCAGAAGGGGGTGCCTGTTTGGAGAGTGAGAAGCGCCGTTGTGTAAGCGCCAATCCCGTAAAAGGCGGCATGGGCAACGGAGAGCAGGCCGGTGTAGCCGACCAGGAGATTGAGAGACATGGTGACTATTGAATAGATGCCGATCAGAATGAGGATATGGAGGAGATATTCCATTACTTCCTTCGCAGCTCGTTGAATTCCTCAAGCGTGAGGCCTGTATCCGAAAGAATCGATTTGAGGGTTTTTCTCTTTAGTATACGTCCCGCATGAACGGGGACGTTCGTCCTCCGTTTGTCTCTCTCTCTGAAATAAATTGCATGGCTGGTACCGGCCTGGCGTTTAAAGATGAAGCCGATTTTTGTGATTACCCTGATTACCTCCTCTGATGTAACGGCGGGGAACCTCGGACTCACACCGCCACCTTCAAGGTGGTAATGGTCACATCATCATCTGGAATCGGCTCGCCCTCTTCGATATAGTCTTCAATAAACGCATCTATCGCCAGCCTCATCTCCTGAAGTGTTTCTTCGTAAGTCTCACCTTCGACATGACATCCGGGGAAAGCAGGACACGTAGCAAAAAATCCGCCTTCTTCACAGGGCTCAACGATAACGGTAAATCTATATTCCTTCTTCTCGCCCATATCGACACCTCACTTTCTCACTTTCATTATATAATGCTGCCCTGGAAAAGGTCATTCACACCTCTGCCTTTCTGATCTTCTTCCCGAAGAAACCGTAGGGTCTGAAGAGGAGGAAGACGAGGAGCACGAGAAAGGCGATGGCGTCCTGCCATTGGGAGGATATCTTCCAGACCCCGAAGTTCTGGGCAAAGGCGATGAGAAAGCCGCCGAGGGCCGCGCCGGGGATAGACCCCACCCCGCCCACTATTACGGCGACGACGCCCATCATAAGGGCGTTCATACCCATGGTCGGGGTCATGTCGACATCGAAGGAGATGAGAAGCCCGGCGATTCCGGCGAGCAGGGAGCCGACGAGGAAAGCGAAGAGTATAGTCCGGTCGGTATCGACGCCGGTGACGAGGGCGAGGTCTGGGTCGGAGGCGACCGCCCGCATGGCGGTGCCGGTCTTCGTGAACTTCATCAAGGCCCAGCAGGCGATAAGGAGGACCAAGCTGACGGCAATGATGCCTATCTGGACAGGAGTGATCCTTGCGCCTATGAATTTAATCCCTTCCATTACCACCCCGCTTCTGAGCGTCTTTGTGTCGTCGCCGAAGGTCATGGATATGAGGTTCTGGAGGACGATGTAGACGCCGAGGGAAGAAAGAAGTAGCACGAGAGGAGTTGTCCCTCTCCGGCGCATGGGTTTGTAGACAGCAAGCTCGATCGAAATGCCGAGAAGAGCTGAGCAGAGGACTGCCAGGACAAGTGCAGGCCAGAACGGCATGCCGAGCATGTCGAAGAAGAGATAGGCAAAATACGGGCAGGATGTATATACCGCCGCATGGGCGAAGTGAAAGAATTTTGTAGTGGAGTAAATGAGGGAGAAGCCGAGGGCGATCAGGGTGAAGATGGAGCCGGCAATTATGGAATTGAGAAAAAGCTGGCTAAACATCTATAACCAAACGTAGCCTTGCCTTATTCATCGATCAATCTTCCCGGCCTCCCATCGCCCCTCATGCTTTCTTCGCTCGCCCCACTGAACCTTTATATCCAGCCCCCGCTGCGAAGCTGCTTCCATGCAATTTCTATGTGCTCGGGATGAAAGGTTTGTTTTTTGTGCTCGCTCCATGCCCTAAAACCCTTGATAGCCAGTGCAACGTCTTTTACAACTTCAGGGTCTTCATGCGCCAGCCAGTGCACGGTGGCCAGGAGTTCCATTCCATAGGGCGATTCAAATCCCTCTATAAGACGCCCGACCCTGTCAAGCCTGAGCAATGTGTCCTTATGATCTGCAAGAAAGTCATTTGCCGCGTCGGTAGCGCCGGGAAGAAGATGGACTGAGGCGTTTCTGCTCCGGTCACCGTAGCCTCTTATAAAATGGCCCTCTAACCGCTGCAGCACATGATGAAGCGTCTCCGCGTAAGGACCGTACTTGCCTCTTATAAAATTCAGTCGAAGCGGCTCGCCAGCAGCCTGAAGAAAGTAGGCCAGTTTTTGAATTTCCAGCAGCGTCAAGCGGTATCCGGGCACAGCATACCGGTCAAGCAGACCAAGAAGGGCAGCCCTTCCCGGCGTCATGGCAGGCTTCTTTGTATCGACGCGCATTTCCTCAGCCTCCGGAGCCCCCTCGGGCTTAAACAGCAATACCGTGACATCAGAAAGGTCTCGGAAGGCCGTCTCAATCCTCGGTTTTACCTCGTCCCAATGCAACCCGCCGCTTCCGCAGCCCAATGGAGGAACTGCGACGGAATGTATCCCAAGTTCCTTCACAACCTTAACAAGCGCCTTCAGACCGGCATCGATGTCCTCCATGCGGGACTTTCCTTTCCAATGCCGCTTGGTAGGGAAATTAATTATATATTTTGGATTTACAAGCTTATCGGTTGCATAAACAAACATCCTGCCGGGCTGCACCTCCTGATGATTGCATGCCCTTCTGTATTCCTCATAATTGCGCGGGTATGCCTGCTTAAACTGCAAGGCGATCCCTTTGCCCATAACACCAACCGTATTTACGGTATTCACCAGAGCCTCCGCTTCAGCCTTCAAAAGGTCGCCAGTGACAAGTCTAATCATGACACCTCCGCATACCTAATAATACCATTTTCGTTGCACGATGACAGCCGGCTTTGTCCTCCCGGATGAGGAAAGCAGGTCGTCAACCCTCTCGGCCACTGCACCATCCATGACCCCTATTGTGTCAATTAATTTCCACGGAAAGAAGTCGTGTACGAGAAATTCGGCCTGTCGTCTGCGCTTACGGCTCGGCTTTTTCGGTCATTCCGGCTTGTCGGGAATCTTTCTTCCGAAGGATTCCCGACGCGCTTCACTTGCGGGAATGACAGTCATCTATGTGCGCCAAATATCAGCCCCTACACCTCCACAACATGCACCGAACAGGAGATGCAGGGGTCGTAGGCCCTCATTATCTTCTCCGTTTCCTTCCGGATAAAGTCTGGGGACCTTTCTATGTTGGCCTCGACAAAGCGGTAGATGTCGTTCTCCATCTGACAGAGGTTCTGGGAGGTGGGCGGGAGGATCGCACATCCTCTTACATGGCCCTTTTCGTCAAGTTCATAACGGTGGATCAGCGTCCCCCTCGGCGCCTCGGTCGCCCAGACCGCCGTCCCGGCCCGGGGCTCGAATTCGACACAAGGCCTGTCGGGAGTTTCATACGCTCTGATTATCCTTGCCGCCTCATGGAAGGAATAAGCAATCTCAACGGACCTCGCTATGATGCTCATCTGGTTATCCCTTATGGGAAGCGTTACACCGGCATCTTTCATTACCCCTGTGATCTCCGAAGGCAGTCTTTCATGGTTAAGATTGAGCCTCGACACAGGCCCAAGCACGTACGGACTCAACGACGAACCTCTTTTGATGCCGGAATATAGCGCAGTGGAATGCTCTGTCTGATATTCCTGCAGGACCCCCAGAAAATCCCCCGCGGACATCTTAAGTCCCCCGGTCGACATGATATCCCCTTCACTGAAAGGATATTCGTCGGTATGTCCCAATGAGACGAACTCCGCATCCCGCGACCGGTTGCTGAAGCGGAGGGAAGAGGCCCACCTGATCCCATCCAGGGATTCCTCATAACATCGTTCGATCCCGGACAAGCGGCCGGCGAGTATCTTCCTGTCAGGCACCTTGTAAAACCCTCCCACCTTCACTGACACCGGATGGACCGGCCTTCCGCCGATCAGGCTGAGGATATCGTTTCCCATCTGTTTGAGCCTCATGCCCTTTTTTGCAATCTCCAGATATTGTTTCCCCGCAAAAGCGCTTTCGAGTCCATAAAAGTCCGGCCCATGGAGGAGGTAAACATGAAGGGCGTGGCTCTCTATCCATTCCCCGCAATACATAAGCCTCCGGAGCTGCCTTATCGGCAGCGGCGGTTCGACACCGAATATCTTTTCGATAGCATGAGCTGAGGTCATCTGATAGGCCACCGGGCAGATGCCGCATATCCTGGCGGTAAAGTCCACCACATCCTCGAAAGGCCTGCCCCGCAGAAAGGATTCAAAAAACCTGGGCGCCTCGAAGATGCGCACGTTGAGGCCGGTTATTTTGCCGTCCTCGATCCTGACGGTAAACCCGCCTTCGCCTTCCACCCTCGCCAGGTAGTCCGATCTAATAAGCTTCTTCAATCCGGGCCTTCCTGTATGCATACGTGTTCATTTTATCAAGCAGAAGGACGGTCTCTCTTTGTGACAGCCCCATATTTCGAAAACGTTCAAGGAGAGAGTCGATATTGGCCCCCTCCCTCGGTCCGAAACACCCGTAGCATGGCCGGCTGAAGGAAGGACAGAGCACGCCGCATCCGGCCCTGGTTACGGGGCCCAGGCAGGGTTCCCCCCTTGAGACCAGCAGGCATGGTATGCCTCTGATTTTGCAGTCCATGCAAAGACTGTAGACCGGGATGCCCGGCCTCTTCCCGATTATAAGTGATAAGAGCGTCTCCGACAGGGCGTTCTTGTCTATCGGACATCCCCAGAGTTCGTAATCCACATAGACGTGCTCCGATACCGGTGTTGACATGGCGAAGGCGCTTATAAGGTCCGGTGATGGGTAAACGTTCCTCTTATAATCCGCAACATTCGCCCAGTTTCGAAGCGCTTGCAGTCCGCCTGCCGCTGCACACGCCCCGATCGTTATCAGAAAACGAGCCCTGTCCCGAATTTCCATGATTTCCTTCCTCTGCCACTCGGTCGATATCGACCCCTCGACAATCGCCGTGTCATATTGTCTCCGTGGCGGCAGGTCCGCCGCTTCGCGGAAGTAGGCGATCTCGAAAAATTCAAGGAGCCTGAGAAGCTGATCCTCCAGATTCAGGATCGAAAGCTGGCATCCGTCGCAGGAAGTGAACTTGAACACGCCGACTCTCAATCTTTTCATCTCACACCTCTTTGATCCCCATGAATTCCTCGATATCGGTGTACTTGAACACGGCCCCGTCCCTGCATACAAACTTCGGGCCGAATAAACAATGCCCGCAAATTCCCATCCCGCAGTTCATGTTCCTTTCCATTGAAAGGAATATCTTTTCCCCGGGCACGCCCCTCAAAAGCAGTTCTGCGATGGTGGCCTGCATCATAATCTGAGGCCCGCAAAGAAACACGGTGGTGGCCAGAGGGTTGAAGGAGGCCTTATCCAGCAATCGCGTGACAAGTCCGACTTCACCTTTCCAGTATTCTTCGGGATCGGCCTTGTCGGCGGTGAGAAAGACCTGGAAGACATCACGGTACCGCGGAAA
>JBJKOV010000529.1:0-3505 GCA_046707105.1 Thermodesulfovibrionales bacterium | reverse complement strand
TCTCAAAAAAGAATGCCTGTCAATGACATGTGCGAGAAATTTGATTGATCTGAGGGCTCTCGTTCTATATAATACCGCTCAGAGGGGAATTATACCGAAGCGGTATAATTCGGCATTTTTGTTATTCCTTGGGGGGGGGCAATCGTGCTTGGGGGATTCGAAGAATACCTGATTTCGAAAGCTTTCATTAAAGACAGGTATATTCACTTCTATATCAAATGGGTATCTCATTGTTATTCATTTCTTCAACAGCCCGACAATTGCCTCTAAACCCCGACGGCTGAAAAAAGGACAGGCTACCGCCATCATGGATCGCCTTCGCGCTCCATCTGAATAAAGCTCAATCCCCCAAAATGACGCTTTCAGACCCATCTGACTAAAGAAATGAAATCCAAAAGAGGGTGGTGTGAAGTTTCCGATCCGCCCAAATCAGTTTATAAGAAAATCGAGTGTTGTGTAAAGAAAAAAATTATTCACCGCAGAGACGCAGAGTTCGCAGAGATCCAGTAAATGTTGTTTTCCGGTGAGAGGCCGGAAAACAAAAAAAGTATCCGCACCGAGACTTTCTTATGCCCCGGGCTGGTGTGAGATATCCAAAGAGGAAACAAGCAGTTTATATATTTCTGCCCTCTCAGCAGAAATATATAATGAAATTCTCTGTGTCCTCTGCGTCTCTGCGGTGAACTTGGAACGGCTATGGCTGGTAGGCCGATTTGTCGCCGATATCGAAGGCAATGGGCATGAAGATCTTTCTGAGCATGAAGAGAAACAGCATGACGGCGACGAACATGAGGCCGTATATTGCGGCATTCTGCGAGAGGGCCCCCACGCCGTAGAAGAAAAGGCAGGCCGGCATGATTACCGCCAGGAGATAGCCCTCGATGAGCTGGAAACAGAAGGCCTCTTTTGCGGTGACGAAGCCGAGGCATAATGAGAGCGGAATCAAAAGCAGCGAGCTGACCGGCGTCACGAAGAGCGGGGCTACGGGGTTTCCGTGGCCGATCAGGAACAGCGCGGCAAGACAGACCACCGCAACGTAATATATCTTCTTCAGCACTCTGTAGAACTTGCCGACATACAGGTGGATGAAGAATACGCTGAGCCCTACGCTGAAATACAGGACGAGCAGGAGGATGTTAAGCGTAAGTCCTGACGCCAGGAAAGGATAAGCTTCAGGGCCGAGCCTGCTGCTTTCGAACGCAACGAAGGCGCAGAGGGCCACGGCCAGGGTCGAGAGGAAGATCCCCGTCCTGTAAAGTATTACCGTTATTCTGTCCTCTTTGGTAAGAGGCTGAAAATATGCCTTCTCGCCCATGGCTTTGTAAGCATAAGTATACCATTAAGATGACATTTTTTTCGGGAGGCGGGTATAATCTGCATAGATATATTTCAGATCGAACAGGAGAGGCATATGCCCAGGATAACGGTTCAGGACTTCTTGAGAATGAAATCGGAAGGGAAAAAGATCACCATGCTCACGGCCTACGATTATCCCTTCGCACAGATCGTGGACGAGGCCGGGATTGACGGTATTCTTGTCGGCGATTCCCTCGGGATGGTGGTGCAGGGCCTTGAAAACACCCTTCCGGTTACCATGGACGAGATGATCTACCATACCAAAATGGTGTCGCGCGGCGTGAAGAACGCGCTTGTGATAGGAGATATGCCCTTTATGTCATACCAGGCCGGCATAGGAGACGCGGTGAGGAATGCGGGGAGGTTCCTGAAAGAGGCGGGGGCCTCGGCGGTAAAACTCGAAGGCGGGGGCGAGGTGGCGGAGCAGGTGAGGGCGATGACAAGATCCGACATCCCTGTAATGGCCCATATAGGCCTGACGCCGCAGTCGATCCACAGGATGGGGGGCTACAGGGTTCAGGGAAAGACTGAAGAGGCGGCGAAGCGGCTGGTCGAAGAGGCCCGCATCATGGAGGATGCGGGGGCCTTTTCACTGATAATCGAGGCGGTCCCGATGGATCTCGCAAAGAAGATCACCGGCGGGCTTTCGATCCCGACGATAGGCATCGGCGCCGGTCCTTACTGCGACGGGCAGGTGCTGGTGCTCCATGACGTGATCGGCATGTTCGAAAGGTTCGTCCCGAAATTCGTGAAGCGATATGCCAATATCAAGGAGGAAGCCCTGCGGGCGGTCAGGGAGTACAGGGAGGAAGTCCAGGAGGGGAAGTTCCCCTCGGAGAAGGAAAGCTTTAAATAAGCTCTGCCGGCTTTATCCGCCGGCGTCCTGCGGGCTGGATTCCTGCTCAGTCACGGCTATCTGCACCGGCTCGGCCTTTACCTTCAGAATCCGTCTCCCTTTCATGCCTACTATCGTAAATTTGTTCGTATCGGTGTTGTAACTGTCTCCCACAAGGGGGATCCTCTGCAGGTTCGAAAGAAGAAAGCCGCCGACGGTATCGTATTCGTTTGACTCGGGGATATCGAAATGGTAGTCCTCGTTGAGGTCCCTCACCGCAAGAGACGCGTCTATCAGCATCGCCCCGCCTTTCAAGCCCTGGACAGGGCTCTCAGTATCATACTCGTCCCTGATTTCACCTACGATTTCCTCGATCAGATCTTCTATGGTGACAAGACCTGCCACCGATCCGTATTCGTCCACAACGATAGCCATATGCTGCCTCTTCTTCTGCATTTCCCTCATTAGCGAGCTTATCATCATGGTCTCAGGCACGAAGATGGCTGAATGGAGCAGCCTGGGAATAACTATCTCCCTCTTATAGGCAAGTTCGTTGAACACGTCTTTGTTATAGAGTATCCCCTTGATATCGGACTTGTCCCTGTCGTAGACGGGGTATCTCGAAAAGTTTTCCTCGGAGATGGTCTTGATGACCGTCTCGGGTGATTCCCTGACACTGAACGCGACCATTGCAGTAACAGGGACCATTACACCCTTGACGGAGATGTCGGCGAACCGGAAAACGCTGTGAATGAGCTCGTGTTCGGTGGCCTCGAATATGCCCCTGTCCGTACCCTCTTCGATCAGCAGCTTTATCTCCTCTTCGCTGATGAACGACCGTTCCGAAAAGGCCGTGGCGCCGAAGGGCCTGAGAAATACGTTGCTGCTTGCGGTGAGAATGTTGACAAAGACCGATGTTATCCTTGAGATGAACGACAGCGGCCCGGCGAGAAACAGACCGACTTTCTCCGGGTTTCTCAACGCGATAGATTTCGGTACCAATTCGCCTATGATGAGGGAAAAGTAGGAAATGACGATCACCACTATGCCGATCGAAATGGCCGCGGCGCCATGGGATATGAATGGGATCGGGACCTGGGCGATGATCGGTTCCAGCGTCTTTGCGGACGCGGCGCCGCCTATCGCGGATGCCAGGGCTCCCATTACGGTCACGCCTATCTGTACGGTGGCAAAGAACCTGTCGGGTTCGGACTGCAGCCGGAGGAGTTTATCGGCCCTCCTGCTTCCTTTCTCCGCCAGGTTTCTGATAAAGGACTTTCGGGATGTAACCACGGCTATTTCGGACGCCGCGAA
>JBJKOV010000528.1:0-9357 GCA_046707105.1 Thermodesulfovibrionales bacterium | reverse complement strand
GGCTGTAGACCAACCCGGGACTTATTCACAAACATTATCGCGCAATGTTTCATTTTTTTTGCTATATTGATACAAGTTATACAAATCCAGGGGGGACTTGCATAGAATCAAAACGGTCTATATTGAGGAGATATTTCGATGAGGTATACGGTAAGGGTTGTCTTTTCTGCAGTGGCGTTAATGGCCGCTCTCTCTTTTGGGTTTGGCCGTCATGGTTATGCCGATGAAATGAAGCATGTCCATGGGGGCGGCAACTCAATGGAACTGCGCCACATCAACACGATGATGGCCCATGGTCTCTGGATGGTGACGGAGGGTTTTAATATGGTAATGCTTGCGGAGATGAAGATGGTCCCGTCCGTCGACCCCGCCACCTCGGCTCATGGCCGTCAAATGATCAGAAGCGGCAGAGAGGTAATTGAACATTTCATGAGCGGACCCCAGATGAAGGAGCTTCAGAAGGCCGGCCACCCGGACGACCCGCTCATGAAATACACTCATGAACTGGGCGATGCCATAATGAAGGTAACTATAATGCTGGAGAGGATTACAGCTGAAGGGGCGAAGGACTCCGGGACGATGCCGCAGCACCATATACAGCTTATCATCAGTCATGCGCTGAGTATGGCCGCCGAGGGTTATAGCATGGCCAGTCTGGGACAGATGAGCATGAGCAGGCCTGTCGACAAATTTTCGATCGGCGAGGGCCAGATGATGATGACAGAGGCCCGCTGGCTGCTGGAGAACAACCTCGAAGGCAAGCCGATGAAAGGGATGCGAAGAGCAGGTCTGAAAAGCGGCGGCGGCATGACAGCCGAGACCAATAAACTCCGTGAGGCTGCAGAGAGGGTGATTGACCTCCTCGAAAAGATGCCTTCTGTCTCTTCAGAATAACAGAAAGGTGACAGACAGCCCCTGCCCTTTTTTACCTCATAGCCGGAAACTACTGACAACTGCATGAGAGTGGCCTCCGCATTCTGCAGGGGTGTCCATGTGAGACAGGAGAAGGCCCGGTCTTTGTGAATGACGGTACGCGTATATCTGACTCTGCCCGAATTGCCAGCTCTCTCTGTCGCCGGAAAGAACAGAGACACCCACGGTTCTCACAGGTAAATGCACCCTTATCTCAAGCATCGGCATGCCGGACTGAATTTAGAAATCCATGAACCGATAACCAGGGACAAGTACATGGTTTAGAGGCAACGTCAGGCCCCGGGAAACGTGGGCCGTACATTGCCCTTCTCAAGGGGGACACCACGCAAGCCATGTTTCCGCAACTTGAATGCCTGCCACGAAGTAACACTTGACCACTCATCCTTAATGTGATAAAAACAAAGTGGGGCTGCAGATAGGGGGAAACCGCCCTAAGGAACCGGACGCAAAAACACCGGGCCAAGAATCACGGCAGGGCAATATCCAAACGGGAGTCCCGGAAAAACAGGGCTTGCTCTTATTCAGGGGGACAACTTGCAACAAGAAAACAGGCGGAGGGGACTTGAAACTCTTTTGGAAGGAAGCCCCCTTGAGCCGGAGAAAAAGTGGCTGGAGTTCCTGTGATTTTACCAATCGAGATCCAGCAATATTCCGGGGGAGGAGGGACGTCCGGTTGCGCAAACAACAAAGAGAACAAACTATGCCCGATAAGCAGGACGTCATGCCCGGGGGAATGCATATACTCTTACGTCCTTGAAAATATCGGAGTGGGGATCCTGGTCCTAGATGCAAATGAAAAAATCATTATTTTTCAGAACAGCTCAGCCTCAGAGGTCCTCGGACAGACAGTCACATCGAAAGACTATCATTCCGTACGGTCACTTTTCGCCTTGCCGGAAGAGCTTCCTGCCGCTGAAAAATTCGGCATCCCCAAGACCCTGTCATACGGCGACAAATTATTTGGCTACACCCTCTATCATATTAAGGGAGGGTACCTGTGGCTGTTTATCCGCGACATAACCGAGAAGAAGCAGGAAGAGGAGAAGCTGCTTCGCCTTGTGGCCGCCGTCGAGTCGACAGCGGAGGCGATATCGATAACAGACACTGACGGACTGATCCAATACGTAAATACCGCTTTTCAGAGGATTACCGGCTATACGAGGGAAGAAGTGGTGGGACGACCGAGAATCCTTGCAGACGACAGGCATGACATTTCGTTCTACGAGTCGGTCCGGCAGGCAGTGAAACAGCAGGACAGGTGGAGCGGCCACATAATCAACAGGCGAAAAGATGGTTCGCCATATGAGGCAGATGTCGTGATATCCCCTATCAGGGGCATCTCGGGTGAGATTGCAAGCTACGTGCAGGTCGAACGCGACGTTACAGAGAAGATGCGCCTCGAGTCCATGGCCGAGGCGATAAACTCCATGAACAATATCGGTTATGTTTTCTCGGGCGTCAGACATGAAATCGGCAATCCCATTAATTCGATAAAGACTACCTTGAGTGTTCTCGCCCACAATCTTGAGGCTTATTCGAAGGAGACCGTAAAGGAATATATAAACCGGTCAATGATCGAGATTGGAAGGGTGGAGTACCTGCTGCGGACAATGAAGAGTTTTAATATGTATGAAAGCCCGGAACTGAAAGATGTTGAATTGCCCGTCTTTATGGAAAAGTTTCTCCCGATAGTTCATGGGGATTTCGAGAAAAGGGGCATCGAGCTGGTTAGCATTGCGCACCCCGAGGTCCGCTGGGCGCGCGTTGACCCGAGGGCGCTCCATCAGGTCTTGTTGAACATCCTGACCAATGCAAGCGACGCCTGCGACAGCAGGGATGACCCCAAGATCGTCATCAGTATGTTCAGGAGCGGTGCAAGGATCTGCATAAGCGTCATGGACAACGGACTGGGAATCTCCGAGGAGCGTAAGGAGAGGCTTTTTGTTCCGTTTTACACGACCAAATTAAACGGGACGGGTCTTGGACTGACAATTGTGAAGAAGATGCTTGCCAAGATGGAAGGCACTGTTTCGATCACAAGCCAGGAGGGTGGCGGGACCATTGTGGACGTCTGGATACCGGAGGGACAGCGTGGTCAGCCATAAGCCCCGGAAAATGCTGATCCTCGACGACGACCGGTTACTCTGCGATGCGGTAAGGGAGTGTTTTTCAGGCGACGCTTTTGAAGTACTCCTCGCCCATACGGGTGCGGAAGGCGTAGGTATCTGCGCGGCGGAAAAGATCGACGTAGTCCTCCTTGACCAGAAGCTGCCCGACGGCGATGGTCATCTCCTCTGTTCTTCCATACTGGAATATAACGATCAGACGAAAATAATTTTTATAACCGCGTATCCCAGCTTCGAAAACTCCCTCAACGCTTTGCGAGCCGGCGCATACGATTATCTCTGCAAACCCTTTGAGCTTGGAGAACTAAAATTGGCCGTAGAAAAATCCTTGAGGTCCATAGAACTCGAACGCGTGGAGGAGTTCCACCGCTACAGAAGCAATAAGGAGAGCGAGGAGAGCGTTCTGGTCGGAGAAGGACTCTCCGAAGTGCGAAGGCTCATCGGCGTGGCCTCTGCTGTTGGATCGCCTGTGCTCATCACCGGCGAGACAGGAACCGGCAAAAACGTTGCCGCAAGATTAATCCATTATCGGAGCCCTGCGGCGGCAGCGCCTTTTGTCAGCGTAAATTGTGCCGCCCTTCCGGAACCCCTCGTTGAAGCTGAGCTCTTCGGCTACGAGAAGGGTGCTTTTACGGGTGCTTCGACCGGGAAGAGAGGATTGTTCGAAATGGCTGAGGGGGGAACCATCCTCCTTGACGAAATAGGGGAAATGCCCCTGCTCCTTCAGACAAAAATACTCGGTGTTCTGGACGATAAACGGATGAAACGGATCGGGGGAGAATCAAGCAGGGCGGTTGATGTCAGAGTCATTGCGGCTTCGAACGCTGACATTGAGCATGCGCTCGGGAAGGCCTTTCGAAAGGACCTATATTACCGTTTGAGTGTACTCAGAATACATATGCCCCCGCTAAGGGAACGGAGGGGCGACATACCTCGTATTTGTCATTATCTGCTGAAAAAATTTACGGGGGACAACATTCGAATCGCCCAGCAGGAGATGAACAGACTTAAAGAATACGAATGGCCCGGCAATGTCCGCGAGTTGCGCAATATCCTGGAAAGGTCCGTCATTCTCCGGAACGGGCCCGTTCTGAGGCCTTCAGAGTTTCTCGGCAAAACGGTAAGAATGCGGCCGGACTGCGGGCAGCCCGCTTCGGGAGAAGCCAGAATCGTGCCTCTTGAGGAGATGGAGAGGCAACACATCATGGAGGGCCTCGTCAAGTTCTCCGGCAACTATTCACGTACTGCCAGGGCCCTGGGCATATCCTTGTCCACACTTAAGAGAAAGCTAAGGCATTATGGGCAACCGGCCCAAAACGAACTATCCGAAATGGACAAACACGAAAACCTTTCAGGGAAGTATCTTCCTAAGCCGTTGATTTATCGATAAACTGTCGCGAGACTTATCCTGGCATCCCTTTTGCTCCTCCCTGTACCGAGGAGGTCATGATGAAAAATGTATTGATAGTAGACGATGAAAAAACATTTCTTCTCAGCCTTTCAGATGGCCTCACGACATACGCCGGGGAATTCAATACCCTGACAGCTGAAAACGGGCAAAAGGCGCTGGAGATCCTGCGATCAACGCCCGTTCATCTCGTGGTGACGGATCTAAAGATGCCGGTAATGGACGGGTATGAGTTATTGGCATACATGATCGAACATCATCCTGACATCCCCGCTCTGGTCATGACTGCCTTTGGCAGTCCCCAGATAGAGGACCGTCTCCGGTCCCTGGCCATAACAGAATATATCGAAAAACCTCTGGACTACAGAGACCTTGCGCGGAGAATATTGGAGGAACTCGGAGAAGATTCGGGAGGTCACATTCACGGGATCACCCTTCCCGCCTTTCTTCAGCTGCTCGAAGTGGAGAAGAAGACGTGTACTCTCAAGATAACTCACGGGAAAGAAGAGGGATACCTCTATTTCACCAAGGGTGAACTCGTTGATGCCCAGAGGGGGAGGGAAACCGGAGAGGCAGTTGCCTATGAAATCCTCTGTTGGGACAAGGCTGCCATAGAAATCGACCCCATTTGCAAAAAGAGGAAAAAAAACATACCGATCTCCCTCAGTCATTTGTTAATGGAGGCTTTCAGACTCAAAGACGAAAGAGAAAAGAGAGGAGGGGAAAATACCACGCCTTTAATCGATGAGGAGCTGGTTCTCGGGTCGTTTGAACAGGATGAGAAAAACTGTCTAACAAAGGAGGAAGTCATGGCACTTGAAAGTCATCTTCAGTCATTGAAGGAAATCAAAGGGTTTAAGGCAGCGGGAATCATGAATTTCACCGGCGAGATGCTCGCCTCAGAGTCGGCTGACCCGAACATCGACCTTTCTCTCGTTGGGGCGACTTTCAACGACATATTCCGGTCTGCTCATGAGGCATCAAAGAAAATCGGGCTTGACGCCTGCAAGGAAACGGTCATCAGCACGCCGAAAGGGGTGGTCGTCATGAGATGCTCAGGCACGGCGGAGAAGGCGCATTTCCACGTTATCGGCATTATGGCGCATGACGGAAACCAGGCCTTAATGAAAATGCAGATGGACAAAATGGTCCCTGCTGTAATGGCAGAGATCGCCTAGGAATCGGCTATAGGGGCAAGGGCACTTGCCCCTATCTTATTTCTGTGTCGGAGACGACCTTGCCCCGCACCGGGTTATGAACATTAACGGCGAACTGAAATGGTACCTCGGCGAGAAAGACTATGCGTACCTGAAATACTCTGAAACGAAGACATCTTTCTCCCTCGACATTGTCAGCGTTCCGGTGAAACACCGAAATCAGGGCATCGGTAGTGCCTTAATAGGTCATCTGCTGCTGTTGGCGGATAGCATGCAAAAAGAGGTATACCTGTCGGCCAGGCCTCTGGGTACTTTTAGTGAGGAAAAACTCGATGGGTTGATCGCATATTACGGGAAATTCGGTTTTGAAGTCTTCGACAGGGGGTTGACGGTCGCATATATGCGTCGAAAGTTTCGAACGGATCCAATAACCTGCAGGTGATCATCCAGAACCGTTCCGACACTGTGGAAAAAAGATGGTCAGGATATAAAGGTCATTTTTGCGAGCGGATATACAGCCGACAAGGTCGGAAGCCACGAGCTTATTCAGGGGTGGAGTTCATTCTGAAACCCGCCTCTCCGAAAGATCTCCTGATAAAAGTGAGAAGAGTGCCGGATGGCCACAATACCGAATGAGGGAGAAACCGTGTCCAGGCCCGCTCGCGCAGGAGTCCGGTATTATCCTCCTTTGGCTTTTGTCTTTCGTGTGGGAACTGCGTTCAATGGGTCGTCCGGCCAGGGATGCTTCGGGTACCGGCCCTTCAGTTCTTTTTTCACCTCCTTATAACCGCTGTTCCAGAAGCCCTTCAGGTCCCGCGTAATCTGGACAGGTCTGCGCGCCGGTGACAGCAGGTGGAGAAGTACCTTCACCCTGCCACCGGCAATTTCAGGAGTATCGGCAAGGCCGAACATCTCCTGGAGCTTAACGGCAAGCACCGGCGTGTCCCTTTTATAATCCAGAACCACGCGGCGACCGCTGGGTACAGGGATAAAAACAGGCGCCCGTTCGTCCAGGATCCGCAGCCGCTCCCGTGAAAGCTGCGACCTCAGTACCGCCATGAGATCGATAGATGAAAGCCCCTGTGCGTTACGAATGCCGGCCAGCCAGGGCGGTAACCATTCCCGGGTCGCTGCGGCGAGGCGTTCATCGGAAAAGTCCGGCCATTCTTCTTCGGGGAAGACCCTGCGCATGAGAGAAACCCGGGCCTGAAACTGTCTTGCCTCGCCGCTGAAGTGAAGCATACTGTAATCCGACCGGACAGCTTCACAGAGTAGCGGGATACACTCCTCGTCGGAGGGGTTGAATGTCCGCGCCGACAGGAGAACCGAACCGACCCTCTCCTCTGTAGTCGCAGCGATTTTCCCGTTGTTCTTGTCCCATTCGACCCTTCTAACGTTTTCTATCTGTTCCGCGCAGTCATCGCGAATGATTTCCTCCGTAATGCCGGCTGCCATATGAACAATCCCTTCCGCCTTTTCGCCCGCATCGAGGGCAAGGGCGACTATAAATCTGCTCCCGCTCAGGGCACTTTCCGGCGAAAGCCTCACGCCCCTTCCCCGGGCGAGCAGAAAGTGGCCTCCACCCTCCTCCCGCCTCTTTGCGAGCCTGTCCGGAAAACCGGAGATGAGGATCCTGGCTATTGTGTCCGCATCGGCGGTCTCCTGATCCACCCTGCCTGATCCACGATGCGCCAGGCGCAGCAGTTGCGCTGACGCCCTGTCGACGGCGCGAAGAGCCCACGGGTCTGCACCGATTATATCTTCCCCCTTCCTCAACTTATGCAGCATTTCGATCCTCTCCGTTATGTCAGCCCGGCTTCCCTGAAATCTGCCCTGTCCGTTCCGTCTAAATATGTCCCGCTCCGAGAGCAGGGAGGCAAGGTCCGCACCCAGGCGCGGACACCCAAGATCGCGGGCCCTGAGCATCATCCTTGCGAGCCTGGGGTGAAGCGGCAGGCGGGCCATGTCCTTTCCCGCCGGCGTGACCGAATACTTCGCGTCGAGGGCGCCAAGGTTCATCAGTAATCGCCGGGCGGAGTCCCATGCAGCCGAAGGTGGGGGATCGAGCCAGGAAAGGGCTGAAGGCTCCTTCACACCCCATACAGCAAGTTCGAGGGCCAAGGCCGCAAGGTCCGATATGAGTATCTCAGGAGGCGCGAATGGGACCATCGCCCGATAGGCATGCCGGCTGTATAGGCGGTAGCAGATACCTGGCCCCAGCCTTCCAGCCCTTCCCTCGCGTTGGGAGGCCGAGGCCTGAGAAACGGAGACGGTCATAAGCCGGTTCATTCCAGTCGAGGGGTCATACTGAAGACGGCGGGTCAGGCCGCTGTCGATAACGACGCTGACACCTTCAATGGTGAGGCTTGTCTCCGCGATGTTCGTGGCCAGAACGATCTTTCTTTTATTCGACGGCAGAAGCGCGCTTTCCTGCTCCTCGAAAGGCAGATCGCCGTAAAGCGGATGAACAGAAATGCCGCCGCCGGCCCTGTCCCGCAACGGACGGACCTTCTCAACGCAGTCCCTGATCTCTCCTGATCCGGGCAGAAAGACGAGGATGTCCCCCGTCGTATCCTTGACCGCGCTTTTCACCGCATCAGCCACCCTTTCCGGAAGATATTTCTCCCGGTTGCCGACAAGATAGCGCTCCTCGACCGGAAATGCCCTGCCTCCTGCAGCAATCACCGTGGCGTCCCCGAGCAGCGAGGCAATCGGCCCGCAATCGAGCGTAGCCGACATTACAAGCAACCTGAGATCCTCCCTCAGGGCCTTCCTTATATCGAGGCAAAGAGCCAGTGCGAGGTCCGCGTGGAGACTCCTCTCATGGAACTCGTCAAATATGATCATCGCCACTCCGTCAAGGGCCGGATCAGACTGGATACGCCGGGTAAGAACGCCCTCGGTCACCACCTCTATCCTCGTCGACTGCGAGACCCGCCTGTCAAAGCGGATCGTGTATCCTACGGTCTGACCCACCTCTTCCCCCAGCGTCCCGGCCATCCAGCGGGCCGCCGAAACGGCAGCTATCCTGCGCGGTTCGAGCATTACTATCCGACCTTGTTCAGGCGTTATTACGTCAAGCAGGGCCAACGGCACACGGGTCGTCTTTCCCGCACCAGGAGGGGCATGAAGGACGGCTTGAGTATTATTTATCAGCGCTTCCTTCAGAGAAGGGATTATCTCGTCCACAGGAAAGCACGCGCCTGATTCTTTGCGGCACTCGAATTTCTTCATTGAGACTCCTGATATTTCAATAGTCTATTTTAGTGGTTCCGGTTCTTTTTTACACCCAAGTTGAGCGATTGTTTACGCAATGTATTCGTTTTGCCCTGCGTATTGAAATACGCCCCTACGTTCACCCGTCGGGTGTCATTCCCGCAAGCAGAGCGCGTCGGGAATCCTTCCGAAAAGGCAGGAAAGATTCCGGAGAAGCCGGAATGACGAACTGGAGAATCGCTCAACTTGGGTTACATTAAGGACGTCTCCTGCATGATAAGCGGGTGAGCATCCCAAACGAAAAAAAAGTTCCTTCTCCCCGGATTACATTCAGTTCTCTTCATTCCTTCCGCCACACAGCAAAATCTGGATTGTATAACCTTTCTTTTTGCCGATTCCCTGCTACAATAAGAATGAGAAATGGCGGGTTTACGGAATATCTCCAGATACGGATGCGTTACAATATTGTTTCCGATATTTTTACTGTGCGGCCCCGCCCCTCTTTTTGCGAAGGAAA
>JBJKOV010000527.1:0-1182 GCA_046707105.1 Thermodesulfovibrionales bacterium | reverse complement strand
CAATGCGGAAAGCTACCACAGGACCAAGGACGCGCAGGCGGTAGGGGCCTGTCTGCAGAACATGCTGCTTGAGGCTCATGCCATCGGCCTCGGTGCGGTCTGGCTGGGTGAGATCATCAAAAGCGACAGGGAGATACGGGGTATCCTGGGCCTGGGCGATAACCTGGAGCTGATGGCCGTGCTGGCGGTTGGATATCCTGATGAAAAACCGAAGGACGGCAGCCGCAAAGCATTAAAGGAATTGACAGTCTTCAGAAAGTAGCGCCCCCTTCGGCGTTCTCATGAAAACATTGAAGGGACCCGGTATTTCTTGCCCTGGAAGGTATCCCTTTCTTCAAGCCTTTTTTCTATGTCCCTCAGTATCTGATGCCTGTTTCTGCCCCAGTGCGGAGCGACCAGGATTTCGTCGGGAGCGGTTGCAAAGAGCCGCTCAAAGACGATCGCGGGGGATGTTCTTTCGATGAAGTCAGTGATGAAGTCGAGATATTCTCCGTATTCAAAGGTGTGGAAGGGATCTTCCCTGAACATCTCTTCGAGGGGCGTGTCCTTCACCACCTGCAGCTGGTGGACCTTCAGGAACTCCACCGGAAGACCGGAGATCTCTTCCGCCATCGAAAGCGTCTCTTCGCGCGTCTCCGTTGGAAAACCCGCTATGACATGGGCCCCTATGGATATGCCCCTCCCCTTCGTCATGTCCACCGCCTGCAGGAAGGTCCTGTAATCATGTCCCCTATGAATAAAGTCGAGGCTCTTGTCAAAGATGGACTGGAGGCCGTATTCGATGAGTATGAAAAATCTCTCGGCCAGAGATTCGAGCATCCGAAGTTTGGGCTCGTCAACAGTGTCCGGCCGCGTGCCGATCGCAAGGCCGATGACCGAGGGTTCGGTAAGCGCCTCTTTATAGAGCGCCTCCAGTTTATCCACAGCCGCATAGGTATTTGTGTACGGTTGAAAATATACCAGGAATTTTTCAGCCTTGAAACGCCTTCTCACATGGTCGATGCCCCTGCGGACCTGTTCGCCGACGGAGAGAGTCGGCTTGCAGGACCCGGGCCTGAAGCTGTCATTATTGCAGTAAACGCACCCGGAAACCCCGAGAGTGCCGTCCCTGTTGGGGCATGTAAAGCCCGCATCAACATTAACTTTGTAAACCGTGCCGCCGAACGCGGCCTTCATGTGAGC
>JBJKOV010000526.1:0-3702 GCA_046707105.1 Thermodesulfovibrionales bacterium | reverse complement strand
TGACGGCCGGTTTGACAAACAGACGCTTTAACTTTCTTAAAGAAAACAAAGCTTTCATTAGTAAAAGGAGATTCAAAACAGAAAAACAGAATCTTCTCAGGTCAGAGACAGAGACGCGATCACGTTCAGGAGAGCCCTCGATAAAGCTATTTGAATAAGGTTTATTCCGAACTTCAGCCCTTAGAGTGAGGCAGCTCCACGACGAAACCAAGTCAAGCGGTAACCAACCCGCGTATATCAGACTGATCAAACGTCGCCACTAGATCCCGACTCTGTTTTTGACCTGAGATACATGTTCGACTACAAAACCCAAAAACAAGGGCAGGGATTTCTGTTTTCTAATTGACTCTGACAGCCATATCAGGTTTTTAGCTTTACATACACGATGAAAGCCTTTACGATGAACGCTTCAGCTCAAGTGAATAAGTTATTCATTATATTCATGCATATTTCCTCTGTAAAATAAAACAGTTACCAGTATGGTGCTATCGACCTCTGTCCTGGCTCAGAAGATTTGTGATTTGACAACCCGATGTTTTGGCACTAGCCTTTAAGTGTAACGGTGCCACAAGAATCCGGAAAAAGAGCCGATTTCAAGGTAACACTTCCCCTCCAGTTATGAAGCTATAAACTGCTCCGTTAAAGTGATTATTTCCTGCCGTTGCGCAAGAGTAATATTGCCGATCCTCGCCAGTATATCCGAGATGGTGTTTTTCAGAGTTCCCAGATGGCGATATTGCTTTTTAAGGTTTACAACCATTTCTTTTGCCTGTCTCAAAGCGATTTCTTTGAGTTGAAGGCTCGGCAGAGAGATCGCAGCGTGAAGCATGTCTGCCAGTACCTCCGGAACTAAAACATCCTTGTCATCTTTTTTCTGCTGTCTTTCTCGCTCGATCATCTGCAGATAGTTATAGCGCTTCCGGCAGTAGTCTTGATGATGGGTTTCGTCAGCCGTTGCCTGGATGTTTTTGAGAATGCCGAAGAAGTATGGCAGATTTCTTCGGTCGTCATCGCGGGAGATCGCGGTACAGAAGGCGGCTTCTGATTTGGCGATGGTTTCCAGGTCATAATAGGCAATGCACTTTTCAGCCCGAGCCAGACTAGGTGCATCAACGACCAGGTGATGATGGTCGATGAGCCAATGAAGGCGATCATGCCTGGCGGTATGATCGGGTTTTTTCCTTTGCTGTTGTGCTCTTTGGCGATAGCACTCTTTTTGCTCCAGCCGTTGCTGCAGGGCAACCGGCCTGTTTATTTGCTCAGTCGGTGAGAGGCTTGCACCAAGTCGCGGCAGCCGGTTGCGCAGGGCGATATAGACCGCCACAATCTTTTCCAGAACGCTTTTCGCCAAGGCGCGAGGATTTGTCGTATCGATGCGAATAGTGCCGATCACCCCGGCCATTTCCGAGAACGCCCCTTCAACGCTGCCGTTGCCCTTGGGATTCGCCGGACCGGCCGGGAGAATCTCGATATCGTGGTTTTTTAGGTAGTCGCGGGCTTCGCCGGACAGATTGGCAGTGCCGTGATCAGTCACTACCGCCAAGGGGTTTCCCCAGGCAGCTCGATGCATATCCAAGACCTTGATGAATTCTGCCGTGGTCTCGCTGTCGGCGATACTGAATCCGCTATGCAAAAAGCTCTTTACATCCACACACAGCTCCAGGTTGAAACGATGTTCTTCGCCGCCGACAAGCACCACAAACTCCTTGCCGTCCACGGCTACCAGACCGTTGGGAATGGTCTGACGGAGGTGCTGGTAAAAGCGCGGCCGGCGTTTTTTCACTTTCGCGCCATGAAGGTCATTGGCAATGAGGATTTCGCTCACGGTCTTGCTGCTCAATTCGACCCCTTTGCCGACCAGATAACGGGTAAAGGCCTTGATTCTCAATCTCTTGTTCGTTGCCTTTTGTTCGCGGGCCAGTTCTACCACCAGCCGTACCAGGTCCGCGTTGACCTTGGCCGCTTTGCCCCGGCGGTCCGGCAGGACAATTGGCCGCATTTTCGCATCGAAGAGACCATCCCATTCAGCCAGGGTGCTGACCTTCAAATGGAGAAGACGGCAGATCTCCTGCAAGGACCGTCGTTCATTCCGCAGGAATCTTATCGCTTCCGTCTTTTCCGGGATTTCGCAGAGTTTTTTTTTCCGCGAGAAGCTCATCCACCTTGTGGATCTTCCAAGCCAGTTTTCGACCTTCGTTCTCGAAACGCACATCGTCGAAGAGCTGTTTGAGCTTTTCGTGTTCTTCTTTCAGCCGGCTCAGTTCCCGTTTTAATTCCTCTGCTTCTTTTTCTCCCGAATCGACGTTATCCGCCCATTGATACCCGGTCTTGCGTGATACCCCCGCCAGGTCGCAGATGCTGGTCACATCAACATCCCGCGGCAAGCCCTTGGCATTGATGATTTTCCGGCCCCGGATGAGAATGGCCGCTTCGTCAGGTTGCAATTTGTCCGCCATTTTTCCCTCCCAGCACTGTCATGAGTTGCCCGAACAGATAGATCTTTACCGTTCCGCTTGGTGTCAATACAACATTACAGAGATTCCGGGCGATCCCTTCCATTTTATAGCAGTTTTCCGCCTCCGGGTCGAGATGATCGGCGATCGATTGGCTCACTTCCGCCGCCCGGCCATGAAATCGATCCGCCGGCACCAAAAGGCCGCCCAGCCCCTGATGGGTTCGTTGGTAATTATAGCCTTTAACCCATTTTCCGATGGCCTCATCCGCTTCGGCCACACTGTCAAAATGTTTCTGCCGGAGAAGTTCTTTCTGGATCTGTTTGTTCGTCGCCTCAACTTTTCCTAACGTTTGCGGGTGATGCGGCCGAGCGTGGGTCTGGTGGATCTCGGCCATTTCCAGAAACCGTTCGAAACGATTACAACCGCACCAGGAGTAAAAGACAAAACCACGGTCGCTCAAGATCTCTTCCATCTTGCCGTAGCGGTCCATCGCCTCCTGGACCAAGGCGATGACTCCATCGATCGAGGTCTCCGCCGTCAACCGCCAGCCCAGGATGAACCTGGAAAAATCGTCCTGGAGCAACAGCAGGTATACCTTGAGCTTGTTGATATAAAACTCGAGAATGTCCATCTGGGCAAGCTCCAGGGGCCGCGTTGCCTCGAAACGTTGCACGTCTTTCGCGTCTGGACTCTTGCGCTTGCCCTGGTAGCCACCCGCCTGCATGATCCGCTGCACCGTGCGCGTCGATACGCTCATCCCCTGACGCCGCAATTGATTCCTTACCTGGCCGGGACCAAAGCCTGGATGACGTTCCCAGGTATCAAGTATGGCCTTTTCCTGGCTCTCGGTGATCCGCTTTTCCCCCCGACCCCGCGATACTACTTTCCGCGCCAGAAAGGCCTCCTCTCCTAAAGCCTCCAACTGCCGACGCCATTCATATATCGTCGTGTAATGCACTTGTGCCAACACCGCCGCCTCTTTGATCCCGATGGCCTTGGCGCTTGCCAATACTGCCAGTTTCTGTTCCTGATTGAAATGCTTGCCTGGTTTCATAACACTTCCCCCATGTTGGTTGAGGAAGGAAAGTGTTACCTTGATTCAGGATGTTTTTTCCGGATTTATAGTAGCCGATACAAATAGTGATTCTTTTTTCTTTGATTATTGAGAAATTAAATCATGCTCCATTATCTCGTAAAAACGCATCTGAAGGAGCTCATTTAATCTCTTTCTTAGGCATATATATTC
>JBJKOV010000525.1:0-2503 GCA_046707105.1 Thermodesulfovibrionales bacterium | reverse complement strand
AAGGCTCCATACAGATATATTTGTGACACAAGTTGAGGTTGGTATTGGGTAAACTCCGCGTCCTTTCGGGCAAAGAGGTTTGCTCAATTCTGGCGCGACATGGCTTTCTTGAGGTGAGGCGAAAGGGTAGCCATATCGTAATGCAGAAGAAACTATCGGCGGGGACAATAACTGTTCCAGTCCCCCACCATAATGAAATGAGAATCGGCACTCTCCAATCCATAATCAGACAATCCGGCATTCCCAGCACGGAATTTGAAGCACAATAGAAAACCACAGAACAACGGGCTCGACGAGATGGCGAATAAGCTCGGCGGTTTTTCCAGAGGTGCTTGCCCCCTCTGCTGATGCACTTCGTCATGAGTAAAAATGAATATGGAAGCCCAAATATATTACGGCTACATCAAACGGGGAGGCAAAACCATAGACATCAATAAACTGCAGGAAGTAACAAAGCTTAGATGACACATATAATATTGCCGGTTATGGGAGGTATGCCCATGCCGCGCCTGGTGAGTCTTCATCTTTCGGAAATCCTGCATCATGTCATGACCACGGAAATCGGGAAAAATGTTGCCGGCACGGGGCCTGTCGGGTATATCAGGCCCCTGCCGCCGTCTCCTTCGCCTGACCCTGGAACATCTTTATCTTGCGGTCTGCGGCATTGGCCAGTTCAGAGCTGTGTGTTAGCAGGATAAAGGTAATCTTGTTCTCCCGGTTTATCTTCTTGAATAGGCTCATGACCTCGCTTTCGGTTTCCTCATCGAGGTCTCCCGTCGGCTCGTCCGCCAGAATTGCCGCCGGGTCGTTCATAAGCGCCCTGGCTATGGCGACCCTGCGCTGCTGGCCGCCGCTGAGCTGACCGGGATAGGCGTTCACCTTGTCCTTAAGGCCCACCAGTTCCAGGTACTCAACAGCCTTTTTCTCGGCAGAGCCGCTGCCGGTGCCGTTCATCCCGCTAAACAGTGTGGGCAGCAGCAGGTTCTCCTTGGCTGTAAGGGCCGGCAGGAGGCTTGCAAACTGAAACACAAAGCCGATCTTCCTTGCCCTGTACTCCGAGAGGGCGTCCTGCCCCAGGCTGTAGACGTCCGTGCCATCGAAGAGCACCCTGCCTGACGAGGGCTTCAGAATGCAGCCGACCATGGAAAGCAGGGTAGTTTTGCCCGAACCCGAATGGCCTACAATGCAGATAAAGTCCCCTTTTCTTATATCGAGCGACACCTCCTGAACCGCCGTTATGCGGGAGCCTTCCAGAATGTAATCTTTCGCCAGCCCCTGCAGCTCTATCTGTTCCACTTATACCTCCTTCAAGACCGAAAGCGGCTCGAGATTTTTTATTCTGATTATGGAAGATAATGCGCCGACTACGCATATCCCCACGCCCACCACAAGGCCCAGTGCACAGACCTCCGCGCGCTGAGTCAGTGTGAGCGTAGCCGAAAGATCACGCAGAAGCATGAAAGACTTCGAAAGCATGGCGGACAGGTACATTCCTGCCGCAGTCCCCGCAAGGCTTCCAATGAGACCCAGGAGCAGCACCTCCATGACGAAGAGCTTCACGATATGGGAGCCTTTGGCTCCGATAGCCTTCATTATGCCTATCTCCCTGAAACGCTCGTTGACTATAGCTGAGAAAATGGTCCACGTCAGGAATATCGAAAGCACGGAGGCCATCGCAATCGTAATCAGAAATATCTTGTTTATGTCCCCCAGTGTGGAGAGCATCCTCTTGCCGATATTGGCCCTCTGGATGACGTCCACCTGCATGATGTCGTTCATGATGTCCCTGGCAACTACCTTGGGGTCGTAACCTTTCTCCACCTTGACGAATATCGCTGAAATCTGATTCGGCTTGACCTTAACCATGCTGCTGTGAGCCATTATGTCTTTAAGGTTGTCGTCGCCTATGAATATCGCGTTATCAAGACCTGTGCCCGTCTTGTCAAGGACGCCGACAAATTTGAATTTCGTATTGAACATTACGTCGTCCACGTTGAGGAGACCGAGGTTTTTGTTCGATGTGTACCCTATCAGGGCCTCGTTCTTCTTGAGTCTTCCGCGGAGTGACTCTTTCAGCCACGGCCTGACGATGAAATCAGTATCCTGGTTGAAGGCCACTATCTCGGCAGGCGGTATCGAGCAGCACTGTCCGGGGGCACTCGCCAGGTAGGTCTCCCAGGTAAGCTTGCCTACGCCTTTCACCTTTTCGACCTTCTGAATGATGTCCCTGTCCATGTAAAAAACCTTGATTTTCGACGCCAGTAACACATCCGAAGCTACGTCCACGGCCCCCGAGGGAACAACCAGCAGGTCTGCCCCCAGGCGGTCGGAGGCCTTCTCGATGCTCGACCCGACGCTGAGTATGAAGGAAGCCCCGAATACGAGAATGGAGACAAGGAGACCGATGGAGATGATGAGCACCGCTGTCCTGAATGACTTTCTTTTAAGGTTCTTTACCGCAACGCTGAAGAGGCTGAACTTCACTTTTCTCCTTTCGGAAAAA
>JBJKOV010000524.1:0-16758 GCA_046707105.1 Thermodesulfovibrionales bacterium | reverse complement strand
AGATATCTCGGCAGGAGCGGCCACGAATTGGCAAAGGCCCTTGGCGTCACCCCACAGGCGCTCTACGCGTCATCGAGCCGCGTTGAAACTGAAAATGCGATCCATTCAAAGGATTTGGCTCGCTGGTGTAAGTAATATGTTGTTTAAGTTGGCAACGTCCCCTACGTGCGCGACGTTTCGGGCCGGTTTAGTCGTTGACATATATGATTATTTCAGCATTTCTTGACATCTTGTCTCATTCTGTGGTTGGCTAAGACATAATTATATTTCTTAGGAGGTTTTTATGCAGTGTTTTGTCTATAAGGGCAGAGATTCTCATTACATATGGGTTGAACGGGAGAATGATTTTTCTCCAGTGCCGAAGGAAATTATGGAAAAATTCGGTACGCCACAACTCTTTAAACACGTTAACGTTTCAACTGATGCACCTTTAGTGGCTGCTGACCCCGCAGAAATTGAAAAAGATATTCAAGAAAAAGGCTATCACATCCAACGAGCAGGAGTTGCTTTTACCGAAAGATCGTCTAAGCTATAAGATGCTAAGGGGGGATATAACTTTATCCTTGGGTTACCCCCCCCTCGAAACCTTTTTGTTGCTGTAACTCACTCTCCACCTTAATGACCCTTCCGAATGCGCATGAGCTTCTTCCAGATGCTCTTTTTGAGCTTTCCCTCTCCTTTGTCTCATGGAGGGTTGGATACCTGGTCAGCATCCTCTCTTTTTAGACGAGCAATTCTTTCCTTCGGGACTTCATGGTCACAATCTCAAAATACTGCAACGTGTCCCGAAGGTCAACGGCTGTCCGGTAGCATTGACGAACCCCACGATTTGACTTAGTATATCGGTATCTTTGCAGGGAGTCGTGGAGGGTAGATGACAAACCTCTCAGCAGTCCAGCCATCCATATTGTTAAGGGCTACTGTCTCTGTGATGCTTTTGTTAGCTCTGGCATCGTTCCCCTATAGCTACTATATTTTACTGCGATGGATAACCTTTGGTGTAGGAGTTTACAGTGCATCAATTGCCTATAATCAGTCGAAAAGAGGGTGGGCAATTGTCTTGGCTGTAATCGCTCTTATTTTTAATCCTCTTCTTCCTTTCCATCTTGATAGAGAGACATGGGCATTTGTCGATATTCTTGCTGCCGTCCTGTTTATATCTTCAATCGGGTATGTGCGACAGATGCCTCCTGTAATGCCTGAAGTTACTTCGAGCAGCGAGAACGATGAGATCCTCAAGGATACTCAGCCACACCAGGAAAGCATGGAGGCAGAGACAGTCGCTATCAGCCCTGTTGAAATTTGCTCCCTTACGAGGCAGGAATGTGACTATTATGACTCCGAAGATGTTGCTTGCTATTATGGGAAGGAGGGGGTTGAAGCGTGGAAGGATAACATTTGCCCGAAAGACAGGGAACAGAAAGGTCACAAGGAACTACCCTACGATGCTTTTGTCATAAAAGAAATTGACTCCTGGACATTTTATTTCTCAGAATCAGAGAAGTCATTTTATCTCGATACAAGTGATTATCATCCGAGAACACTAAAGATTTCTAAGGATATTATTAGGGATTTTGAATCCTTCTTAAAATGAGAATCTTTGAAAGAATCTTAAGCAGCAGAAGACTTTGAATCGGTGTCATCTGAGATCGTGGAGGCGATCAGGATGGGAGATCAGAGGTTCGGGGTCGAGCCGATGGAAAAGAAGCGAGCAGTCTGCAGCAAATGAAGAATGGGAGGAGTATGGGGTCAGGTCTATTTTATTAGCATTCGCCTAAGTTTTTGTTTTTCATGATTTTTCGACCTTCAGCAAGCCTTCCTTTCTGAATTGGTACACAAATTAGCATACATTTGTGGCGGACAGGAGCGAATGAGGTATCTTCACAGGGCAGGTGATTATTACTATTTCCGCAGTCCGGGAGACCCTGAACACCCTGTTTGATTCTAAGTCAGTTGACGCAAATTGATGATGTCGCGTAATGGCGGCGCGCCGAACAAGCGGCTGTACTCGCGGCTGAATTGGGAGGGGCTTTCATAGCCGACCTGAAATGCTGCCGCGGCAGCATCCTCATTCTTGGAGAGCATCAACCGCCTCGCCTCGTTCAAACGCAGCCATTTTTGGTATTGAAGAGGGCTCATGGCCGTCAGCGCCCGGAAATGATGGTGGAATGTCGATGTGCTCATGTTGACCTGGCTGGCGAGTTCATCGACGCGGAGCGGCTGCATGAAGTTCTCCTTCAGCCACTCTACGGCGCGCGCTATCCTGTTTCCCTGGCTTCCCGCAGAGACCATCTGACGCAGGCGCATTCCCTGCTCTCCCACAAGAAGACGATAAAATATCTCCCTCTTTATTATCGGCGCAAGTATGGGGATGTCCGTGGGACCATCAAGAAGGTCGACCAAACGCTGAAATGCGTCGAGCAGCGGTTGAGTGAGTTTGCCTATAGCCATCGCAGTGCCCGGCTGGGGCACCTGTGGATGAGGCAGGCCGCTGTCCACCATCAGCTCAGCCAGTATGCGCATATCGAGCTTCAATATTATCCCGAGAAACGGCTTCTGCGGGCTTGCCTTTAAAATCTGCACGACCGTAGGCAGGTTGATGGGGGTAATCAGGTAATGCTGTGCATCGTAGACATACTCATCACTCCCCAGCACAACGCGCTTGGCACCCTGAGCCGCCACGCATATGCACGGTTCATACATGGCGCTATATGGCTGGGTAGGCTTGCTCCTCCAAGAAAAAGACAGGCCGGGCACAGCCGTTTCGGTCAGGTCGTCCTTGTCGGCCAAACGGGCAATGCTCTTGCAAAGGAGCTCAAGCGTACCTGACAAGCTGTCAGTCTCATCGGTTTTGTTTTCAAGGTGTTTTTCCATATGTTTCTCCTGACTTCATAGTACCAGACCCAAATCCCCAGCTGCAACAAAAAATCGTAGCCATCGGAGTTATAGGCAAGAAATAGGCAGGATTGATCTACCGGTCGTGGTGATTTCGGAATTACAATGAGATTAGCAGCAGGGGACAGGCAAGCGAAAGGAGAAACGATGAATAAACGAATTTTAGGACGAGGGGGCCTCGAAGATCACGATCCAGGGGGACCGGTATCCCGAAGCACTGGAAAAAAGGACCGGTCTATAGACGTCAGAACAATATGGTATCGTTCGAAGACTGATAAAATGTGAAGGGGTGATGCACTATGACCAGGAAGGTATTGATATTGTCTGCCAGCCCGAGAAAAGGCGGAAATTCTGATTTGTTATGCGATCAGTTCCTGCGGGGAACTAAAGAAGCAGGGGCTCAGGCGGAGAAGATATTTTTAAGGGACAAAAAGATCAATTACTGCACAGGATGCGGCACCTGCCAGGAAAATGGCGGCAAGTGTATCCAGAAGGATGATATGGCCGAAGTCCTCGATAAGATGGTCGCTGCCGATGTGATTGTGATGGCGACCCCCATATATTTCTACACCATGAACGCACAGATGAAGACATTGATCGACAGGACCTGCGCCCGTTATACCGAGATCAGGAATAAGGATTTCTATTTCATAGTGGCAGCTGCGGACACCGGCAAACGGGCAATGGAGAGGACTTTGGAGGGATTCAGGGCGTTCACCTCCTGTTTGAGCCGACCGAAAGAAAAAGGGATTGTCTATGGGACCGGTGCCTGGAAAGCAGGCGAGATTAAAGGAAGCAAGGCCATGGATGAGGCATACGAAATGGGAAAACAAATACAGGCCATGACGAAATGAAGGAGATGCCATATGTTGAACAATGAAAGGAGAAATAAACCATGATGGGAGCTGTTCTATACGGTCCACGCGATGTCCGTTTCGAGGAGCGCGCCGCGCCGGTAATCATCAAACCTACGGATGCGATCATAAGGATCGCGGCTGCCTGCGTATGCGGGTCGGACCTGTGGCCCTACCGCGGCATCAGCCCGGTCACCGAACCGACCCCGATGGGACACGAGTACTGCGGAATCGTTGAGGAGGTCGGCGGCGCCGTCACCTCCGTCAAGCCAGGTCAGTTTGTCATCGGTTCCTTTTTCGCTTCGGACAATACCTGTCCCAACTGCCAGGCTGGCTACCAGTCGTCCTGCCGGCACCGGGAGTTAGTAGGCGGAGCGCAGGCGCCGCTGCTGCGCGTCCCGCTGGCGGACGGCACCCTGGTATCCACCCCCGATCTTCCCCCGGAGGATATGATCCCGGGCCTGCTGGCGCTTTCCGATGTTATGGGCACCGGCTGGTTCGCCGCAGATGCGGCGAACGTGAAGCCGGGCAAGACAGTCGCTGTCGTCGGTGATGGCGCGGTCGGGCTTCTCGGTGTGCTTTCGGCCAGGCAGATGGGGGCGGAGCGGATCATAGCCATGAGCCGTCACGCGCCACGGCAGAAGCTCGCCCGCGAATTCGGCGCGACCGACATCGTGACGGAGCGCGGCAACGAGGGCGTAGACCGTATCAAAGAGCTCACCAGCGGAATCGGCGCTGACTCGGTGCTTGAGTGCGTCGGCACTCAGGAGGCGATGATGCAGGCGATCCGTTCCACCCGTCCGGGCGGTCATGTGGGCTTTGTCGGCGTCCCTCATGGGGTTGAGCTCAATGGGCAGGAGCTGTTCTTCTCCCACGTTCACCTCCACGGTGGCCCTGCCCCGGTGCGCCGTTACCTCCCCGGGCTGATCGCCCTGGTGTGGAATGGGAAGATCGACCCCGGCAAGGTCTTCGACTTGACCCTGCCCCTCAATCAGGTTGCGGAGGGCTATCGCGCGATGGATGAGCGCCGTGCGATCAAGACGCTGCTGCTGCCGTAAATCAGGGGGGCCGCGAATGGCCGCATGGATGATGAACGCACCACTCAGGATAGCAGGCATTCTTATCTCATTATTTAGCTTTCTAACCGCATGTGAGCAGACATGCAGCAAAGAAGGAGGAAGGTACCATGAAGAAGATCAGCATCTCGCGAAGCGGTTCGCAGGCATCTGTCAAAGGACCGGCCGACCGGTTTACCGGAACAGTACGTATCGATCCGCTGTTTAAGGAGAATGATCCCCTGCACGCTTCCGGCGGTCGCGTCACGTTCGAGCCCGGCGCCCGGACGGCATGGCACACACACCCGTATGGGCAGATACTTATCGTGACGGGCGGCACCGGCTGGGTCCAGCAATGGGGCGGTCCGATCCAGGAAATCAGGGTAGGTGACGTTGTCCGGATCCCGCCGGGTGTCAAACACTGGCACGGGGCCACAGCAACCACAGCCCTGACGCATATCGCAATTCAGGAACCAATCGAGGATAAGGCCGCCGAATGGATGGAACACGTAAGCGATGAACAATACAAGGCCGGATCACGGGCGGAACGATGAAAAATTGAAGGAGGAAGCAATGCCTCACGTTATCGTAAAACTCTATCCAGGAAGATCGGAAGAGCAGAAGACCCGCCTTGCCAGGAAAATAGTGAAAGATGTTGTCGCCGTCTTAAAGAGTGAGGAAAAATCCGTGTCGGTAGCTATTGAAGAAATCAGATCCGAGGATTGGCCGGAGAAGGTCTACAAACCGGATATTCTTGACAAGCCGGAGAAGCTATACAAGAAGCCCGGATATAATCCATTCGAATAGCCCGACGCTTCGGTGACCAGGGCCTTTACCGGCTCCGGCTGGGCCTGAATTGCAATGCTATCCGCTATTTCCTGGCAACGAAAGCAGCTACGATTCCAGAACGCCCGCTCACGCCGAGTTTTCTCGTCAAAAGTTTCATATAACCTTTGACCGTATTAAGGGTCAGCCCGAGAGAATCGGCAATTTCCTTGTTGCCGTTTCCCGCAAGGAGCAGCCTGACGATTTCCTTCTCCCTGGTGTTGAGACAGTAATGTCTGAAAAGTATTTCAAGATGAGCACTCTCCAGACTGGTTCTCTCAAGAATAAAGAGATACTGCTTCCGCGTTTCCGGCTGACCCGCCAGTACAACACCCCTCACCCCATACCTCCTGCGCCCGCTCAGAATTATATCGATAAAACCTGTTTCCGGATTCAGGCCCTTGCCGGACGCGTGTTCAGTGGGACCGCTTTCGAGTAACTTCGCCCACCTGGAACAAGAGGCAGAGATATCCGGTAAAGGGTCTGAGCTGCCTTTTGAAGTGGCAAGCGGGAAGGTGAGAATACGGAATGCCTCTTCGTTATACAATATTTCCTCCCTGGCCCTTTTGCTCTGCCGGTATAAAACAAAGGCTGAAGGCGGAGATTGTTCACCCGTCTTTTCTGCTCCCCCCGGGGATGTCCCTACCATAGTCTATATATATATCACACTTCCACAAGAAAGCAATTTGGCCCGCTCTGCATAGTCACTTATGGTCTAAATCACAATGGAAATTTACCACGCATGATAAATCTGCCCTCCTTGCAGTATTGACGACTGAGAATTCCATCCCGGTTTCGGGGTCAGTGTATACCCCCTGCGGGATACCCTCCTTTTGGGGTATTCAAAAGAAATATATGACAGCTTAAACTGGTTATAAATATCGGGGGAAAGGGGGTGCCGATGGACAATCGTCAGGAAAGAACGTCACACCGCATTTCTTTCAAACGTCCGATGAGATTCAAGGTGATGGGAACTGCCACCAATCCTCCGGACAAGACCGCCATTGACGGTGAAATCCTTGATGTAAGTGATACCGGCATCAAAATAAGAGAGGAAGGTCGGACGCTTCAGGACGGTCTTGTTCTTGTTATAAGAGTTCCGATAGCAGAAACCCGGACTACCGTTCCGGCCATGGCCCAGGTGCGGTGGGTTAAACCCGCAGAGCCAGGATTCTATGAAGCCGGTCTCATGTTCATGGTTTAGAGATATTCAGGAAGTAACAACAAATAAAGACTGAGCATTAAGCATAGGGGGGATATATGAACGGAAGAGAAGTTCTTTTTTCAACATTAAAAAGGGGGTCGATTATGAGTTTAAGAACAATTTTCAGAAATAAGTGGTTATTCATGGCAGTCGTGGGGCTCGCAGCTATGGGGTTGGGGAGTCCGGCGGCCCCGGCTCATGCCGGGCAGGGTGCGCAGCAGGCGAGCGTCACGCTCAAGAACTCAGCCGTGGCATTCTGTAATGTACAGGAGAACGACTGGACGCTGACCAAGACGAATGACCAGTCAGTCCAGCCCGTCCCCTCGCCGACCGATGTGATCTGGACGATCACGGCCGCCAAGACGGCCGGGGCGAAGACCATTTGCGCCGACGGCTACATGCAGGTTACCAACACAGGCTCGGCCCCCGCAACCATCGGCAATATCGTTGTCAACCTGCAGAAACCACGGTCCGGGGCGAACACGGGACCGTGCAGGAACGTCCCCTGGGTTTCGGCCGCGGCAGACGTGGCCGACGCCACAAACGGCAACTCTGCCACGTCGGCAAATATCGTGGCGAGCGCCTCGACCGAGGTCGTGGCCTGTAACGCCGCGCAGGGTCCCCCCAACTACACGATAGCGGGCTCGCAGGGCACCTTCGTAACGTCGGCGGGTTCGGGCGACCTGGAGTTTACCGACGCCGATTCGAACGCGATCTGGGCGATTACGCCGCAACAGACGATTCAGCCGGGTGAAACGGTGAACCTGTTCTTCTCGGCGAAGTTTGACAACGACACGTTGGGCTTTGCCGACCTCCAATCGCTGCGGCCTGAGGTGATCGTGAGCTTTGGCAACTCCGGTGCGCGGGGAGGCAGCGGGTCATCCGCCTCCAACATCGACGTCAACGGAAATGGCAGCGTCGACACGGACGAAGCCAATGTCCGCAGTGTCCCGACGCGCGTCACGCAGAGCCTGCCGGAGCTGTTCCAGTGCAACAACGAGGTGACGCTCACGGACAGCCTCTCAGCGGACGGCACGGCCGGCTACGATAACATCGGCGGCGACACGTTCCCGGTGACGACAAGCACCGGCGGCAGCTGGACGGTGACCGCTACGGTGACCGGCGGAGATAGCGGCGGCACGGTGACCAATACTGCAAATCTCGCGGGGGAAGGCCAGGAACACGTCCTGACGTACAATACCGGCCAGATCGATCCCATCACCGGTCTTCCGATCACAGCGGAGAAGACCTTCACCTGCTGCGTGGCGGCGGACCTGACGAAAGAGTCGAGCGTAGAAGTGTGGGCGGTGGGGGCTGCGGGGCCCGAGTTTAACGATGGCGACTACTGCACGAACTCGTCGGGTGATTGGCCGGTGAGCACGACCACCACCGGTCCACCTCCACATGTAACGACCTGGTCGCTGAAGAACTTCGACGCTACGGCGTTCACGAGCGCTTTTTCGTCCGGCCTGCGAATCGGTTACGTTGGTACTGGTACGCTCTTCGACGCCCTTTGGCAGGCTAACGCCGCAGGCTATGCGAACCTCCCCCAGGCTATAAACGCCGGCACCGGCACGGCCGGACCGCTGACAGCGGACCTTACCAACCCGACAAGCATGGCTGGGGGCTCTTTCACGGCTGAAGTCGCCACGCTCGCGCTCAACGTCGGGTTCAGCGGCAAGAGTACCACTGACGGATCACCGGCCAGCTGGCCGGCAGGATTCGGCGCGCTCATATACGTTAATCCCGCCGCGCCTCTCGACGGCACGACCGTCGCAGGGATCCTGGACGCGGCCAACAATGTGGCGGGACAGTACAAAGTGCCCTCGGACTATGGCTTCGCTTCCGGTACTGCCGGGTACACCGCCTTCGGGAACCTGCTCTCTAACATCGACGGTGCCTTCGCGACGGCCGGCGCCAACATCTGCAAAGCGAGCCAGTTCGCGCAGGATCACCTTCAGAAGTGATGGAGGCGGGGACCGGAAAGCGGCTTAGCCCATAGGGGCGCTTATTGGGGGCATGATACTGAATCAGGCACAACTGATATCAACCAGGCATGCCATCTCTGTATGTGCAATCCAGGCCGGGGGAGGCGAAACCATCCCCCGGCCTTTGTGGAAGTAGCAGGGGCCGTTGTGTCCGGGTTGACCCTATTCAGATCCTCCGGGGCTGCAAGAAAACTTCAGATGGGTATATAGTGCACATTATTATCAATCAGGAGCGGTTATTATGGATAAATGATTTCATATCTTCCGGCAGGGAACAAACTGTATTCGGGGTTCTTTGACCCAGGAAGAACTGCGTTCTCCTGCCTTACCGATCTTACTCCCCTTATCGCATATTTGTTGGTAGGAAGAAGACCTCAGGGGAAGAATAGATTGGAGTTTCACATGCCTTTGGAATTGGATGTGTGGAGATACGTCCCGCCGGCATTTCCTTTTTTTGCCCGATTAATGTATATTAATCCCTTGCCCGAATTAAAGCGTGAATGTCCGGAACAGCCTGAAGGATAAAGGACCTTCCATCTGATTCAACCGCCTGGGCTGTTTAAATCGATAATAACCTGTTCCGGAATAAAGAGGTGATAAAGCGGCATGTCGGAAATAAAAATGTTTTTGCAGGGTGACCGGGTTTCTCATTTTCCGGGAGCCCGGGAGACTTATTAAAATGATCCAGGCAAACAACCTGGATAAATGCTATGGCCGTCAGGTCATCTTTGAGAAGGCTGGTTTTACCCTCAACCCGGGGGAACGTGTCGGCCTCGTCGGCAGAAACGGGCACGGGAAGACTACTCTTTTTAAAATGATACTGGGGCAGGAGCACCCGGATTCAGGGTGCATCAGTATTCCAAACGGATACAGGATAGGTCACCTTTCACAGCATATCAGCTTCTCGGAGAACACCGTGTTGAAGGAGGCATGCCTGAGTCTCCCGGACAACGAGGACGGCATCGACGAGACGTATAAGGCGGAAATCATTCTTATGGGACTCGGGTTTACCCTGGAGGACTTGACGATTGATCCATTGGATCTCTCAGGGGGATACCAGGTCCGTCTCAATCTTGCAAAGGCGCTTGTCTCCGACCCCAACCTTCTACTGCTCGACGAGCCCACCAATTATCTTGATATTCTCTCTCTTCGCTGGCTTACGCAGTTTTTGCGCAACTGGAAGAAGGAGCTCATCATTATTACCCATGACCGTGCCTTTATGGACGGGGTGACTACGCACACCATGGCCATACACCGCTGCAAAATGCGGAAAGAAGCAGGTCCGACCGAAAAGGTATATCAGCAGTTGCTGATGGAGGAAGAAATACACGAAAAGACCAGGCTCAACGATGATAAGAAGCGCAAAGAAACCGAGGACTTCATAAACAGGTTCAGGGCAAAGGCAACCAAGGCCAGGGCTGTTCAGTCCCGCATAAAGGCCCTGCAGAAAAAAGAGCGCCTCGAAAAACTGACCGAGATAAAGGACCTGGATTTCTCCTTCAAAGCGGCGTCTTTTACAGGAAAGGTGCTCATGGAGGTGAACAACCTCTCTTTCTCTTTTGACGACGACAGCGCTCCTCTTATCGATGGTTTGACTTTTTCAGTAGGGAAAAAGGACCGTATCGCTATTATCGGTAAGAACGGCAAGGGAAAAACAACGCTCCTGAACCTGCTTGCAAAAGAACTGAAACCTAAAACCGGCTCTGTTAGTCATCATGATCAGTTGCAGGCGGCCTATTTCGGCCAGACGAATATCAACCGCCTCCACCTGCACAAAACCGTTGAAGAGGAGATCATGGACGTGCATCCCGACGGCAGCCGGGGCGCGGCCCGCAGGATATGCGGCATTATGATGTTTCCCGGAGACCATGCGTTAAAAAAGATCAGTGTCCTTTCCGGAGGGGAAAAGAGCCGTGTACTGTTGGGAAAGCTGCTCGTCAGCCCCTCCAACATGCTAATACTTGATGAGCCGACAAACCATCTCGATATGGAATCCAATGATTCCCTGGTCGAGGCACTCGACGAGTTCAACAGCGCCGTAATTTTAGTAACCCACAGTGAAATGATGCTCCACGCACTGGCCACGCGCCTGATAGTATTTGATGACGGGAAAGTAACTTTATTTGAAGGAACGTACCAGGACTTCCTTGACCGTGTCGGCTGGAAGAGTGAAAATGAATCCGGTGCGCCGCGCGCAAAGAAAACCGGCTCCCGGAACAATTCCATCAATAAAAAACAACTCCGGCGTGAGCGGGCAGAGCTGCTGAATAAGAAATCAAAAACAATGAGCGCCCTGCAAAAAAACATTGATGACGCTGAAAAAGAAATTGTAAGACTGGAAGAGAAGATCGAACGTGATAACGCAGCAATCAGAGAGGCCTCCCTCAGCGGTGAAGGAGAAACCATCTAGATATTCACAAAAAAGCTCCACGATTCTAAATCCCGGCTCGACGCTCTTTTCGCAAGGCTTGACCTTCTCCGCATGGAGATTGAAGGCAGGACAAAGGAATTTGAGGAAGAGCTCGAAAATCTGCTGACCGTTTCAAGGTGAGCGGTCTCACGTCCTCTTATCCGGAATTACATTGCCGAAGCAGGGACCGCCGTTACTTGCAAACCCCTACTTCACCGGGTCCATGAATTTCATCCTCGTATATTCCTCGAGGGATAAAAGCCTGTCCTTGTTTGCATCCGCCTCATTAAAAAACCGCAGCCTGCCATTCAGAAACTCTTTAAAGGAGATCCTGTGGTTCCTCTCTCTGCCGGTCACGGCAAATTCTTCTTTTCCCCGCTTGACAACTTTACTCTTGTCTGCCGTTTGCCCTTTGCTGTTGTGAGCCGAATCGAATTTCTTTTTGAGAAAAGCCTTATATTCATTTTCATCAACATATCCATCCTTGTTCGTATCAGCCGCTTCGTATTCCTTGATTATTTTTTCTCTGTCCGTCTGACCTGCGTTCACAGCCTTAGTCACCAAAAACAGGGAAAGAATCAGACTGAAAAAAAAGAATATCCTTGTTCCGCTCATAAATCACCTCCGATGTTCTTAAGCTCAGAATACCACAATTCTTTCCTCCGCGATACTGCGGAATTAGCGGGATGGGAGCTGAACGTTGACAAGCTGAGATTACTTTGATATAAAATCTCATGGCAGGGCCGGCGTGCATCGAGCATCCTAAGGAACGGCAGAGACCGGAAGCAGTTTCTGCAGATTTTCAGCGAGGCCTGTCGCTCAATATTTTACGCCCCGAAACCGCACAGCTGCTTATCTGCGATCGGCCATTTTCACTTTCCGATCGAAACGCCGCCGCGCGGCCTTCGGGATTTAACCAGTTTGATTTGACCAGGGGACTGCGATGAACAACAGGAGCTTTTCTTTGCTGCCTCTGCAGGATAACCTTATGTTGAATTCAGGGCAGGTGGAGATTAAAGGCGGTATTATGCGCCGCGCCGGGGCGCTCTCAATCCAGTATGAGCTTTCAGGCCCTCCGGAGGTACTGGCCATCCACGCGCCGGCGGCCAGACCGGCCCGCAGGGGCGCACTGTGGGAGGAAACCTGTTTTGAATTCTTCCTCGCCGAGAGAGATGCAGACCATTACTGGGAATTCAACATTTCACCAGCGGGGGACTGGAATGTCTATTATTTTACGTCCTACAGGCGGGGCATGAGCGAGGAGTCCGCCTTTGAAACGCTGCCGCTGAATACTGAAGCCCGGCCCGGCTCATTACGGATTTCTCTGGAGATCGACCTGGATAAGATCAGTGTGGCGGAGCAGCCTCTCGATGTCGGGGTAAGCGCCATCGTCAGAACGCCCGACGGCAGAAGGACCTACTGGGCTCTCGTCCATCCCGGCACCCGGGCCGATTTTCACCGCAGGGACGGTTTCGTGCTGGACCTGTAGGATCGAAGTGCGGCCCCTATTTCTCCCCGTCACGCCTGAGTTTTGCGGCCGCAAGTATCCTGCGCCTGGCAGCGTTGTCGGCATCGGGCCACGAAACGATTTCCTCAATACTGCGATAGCACTCCGGACAGATCTTGTTACGATCGAGGGAACACTTCTTAACGCAGGGCGATTTCACCTCGCCTTCCCTGTTCTTTCCTGATTTTTTCACTTCCTGTATATTTTACACCCTGAGTGAGCGTGCGGGGAATGAGACGACCGCCCAGTAACAGAAAGATGAGATTTTGTTACGTGTGGTTGCGGCAGGCTGTTGAAATCCCCGAGAAACTTGTTAAGCTTGTCTTACCGGACGCGGCCCCGGCACGCATGCACCTGCCCGGAGCGCCGGATGGAAAGAAGAGAAAATAATGACGAAATCGCAGATCACTTCCGGCCCGGGGTTAAACGGGGAATGGCGTCCTTCTGTCAATCCATGGCTTATCGCCGTCTCCGTGATGCTTGCCACCTTCATGGAGGTGCTCGACACCACGATCGTGACCGTTGCCATCCCCCATATCGCAGGCAGTCTCTCGTCGAGCAATGACGAGGCCACCTGGGTGCTGACGAGCTACCTTGTATCCAACGCCATTATCCTGCCTGCCAGCGGCTGGCTTGCAGCCTATTTCGGCAGAAAGCGCTTCCTCATCGTATGCATCGTCATCTTCACGCTTACTTCCATAATAAGCGGGGCGGCTCTCAGCCTCGGAATGCTCGTCATAGCCCGCGTCTTCCAGGGGGCGGGAGGGGGCGCCCTGCAGCCCATCTCCCAGGCAATACTTCTTGAAAGTTTTCCACGCGAAAAGAGGGGGATGGCCATGGCCGCTTTCGCCGTGGGAGTGGTTGTCGCTCCGATACTCGGACCCACCCTCGGGGGGTGGCTGACCGACAATTACTCGTGGCGGTGGGCATTTTATATCAATGTCCCGGTGGGGGTGCTGGCCGTGGTCTTGATAGGGGCCTTTGTCGAAGACCCTCCCTACCTCCGCAGCCGGGCCGGGGGAAAGATCGACTGGGCCGGTTTCCTTCTGATGGCTGTCGCTCTGGGGACGCTCCAGATCATCCTGGACAAGGGACAGCAGGACGACTGGTTCGCCGCAGCCTGGATCAGATGGTTCGCCTTTGCGAGCGCAACCTCACTGATCGTATTCATTGTGTGGGAGCTGAAGACCGCGCAGCCGATCGTCAGACTCCAGGTTTTCCGTGACAGGAACTTCGCTGTCGGAACCTTCCTCTTTGCGCTGGTCGGAGTCGTGCTCTACAGCGCAATTACGCTCATACCCCTCTTCCTGCAGCCGCTCATGGGATATTCGGCGCTGCAGAGCGGACTGGCGGTGAGTCCGCGGGGACTTGGGGCACTTCTGGCAATGCCCCTGGTGGGTTATCTGACGGACAAGGTCGACTTCAGAAAGCTTATCGGAGGAGGGTTTTTCCTGGTGGCCGTCTCCCTCTGGATCATAAGCGACCTAAGCCTGCTGACACCCATAGGTAATATCGCATGGCCTTCGGTCCTGACCGGGGTGGGGCTTTCGATGCTTTTTGTGCCCCTGACAACGGTCGCCATGGGCACACTGGCGCAGAAAGATATCGGAAATGCCAGCGGCGTCTTCAACCTAATGCGAAACGTAGGCGGCGGCTTCGGCGTCTCGCTTCTCACGACCTACCTGGCCCGGCATAGTCAGGCGAACCAGACGGTGCTCATTTCGCACCTCACCCCCTGGGACATCCCCTACCGGCACAGGCTTGGAGAAATACAGAGCTATCTCGGCACCCGCATGGCACCGGCCGAAGCGGCCCGCCACGCGCAGGGTCTTATCTACGGCTCTCTTCTGAAGCAGTCGCAACTTCTGGCCTTCGTGGAAAGCTTCAGGATGCTGGCCATTCTATCTCTTATCTGCATCGGCGTGGCCCTGTTCCTTCGACGGGTCGGGCAGCGCAGCCCCGTCGCTTCGCACTGATTGACATGCTTCCGGCGCACCGCATGCTCCGGATGGCAGGACATGGTCCCATAAAACAGAGGGAGTATCAACCGTTAAAAGCGTTGTGCTATTTCTGCAGACAATCTTGTCATATCTGGTACAAGTTTGTATCACACCGAAACACACCCTTTTTGGAAAAACCGCACAAATACGGCCTCCGGGCGCTGGCACATCGTTTGCTCTTCTAAAAGAAAAACTCGAACTTGGGAGGAATCATATGAGACAGATCGCAGTGTACGGAAAAGGCGGAATTGGCAAGTCTACTACAACGCAGAATACGGTGGCCGGCCTTTCAGAGGCCGGGTACAAATGCATGATAGTAGGTTGGGATCCCAAAGCAGTCGCAACAAGGCTCATACTTCACGCAAAGGCGCAGACAACGGTAATGGACCTGGCGAGGGAACGCGGCACGGTGGAAGACCTTGAAGTCGGCGAGGTCCTTTTGTCAGGCTTTAACGGCGTCAGGTGCGCCGAGTCAGGTGGACCTGAACCCGGGGTCGGGTGTGCAGGCCGCGGAGTCATAACGGCCATAAACTTTCTCGAAGAAAACGGGGCCTATGAGGCGGACACCGACTTTGTTTTTTATGATGTCCTTGGAGACGTTGTCTGCGGCGGCTTCGCAATGCCGATGAGAGAGGGCAAGGCAAAAGAGATATATATAGTGACATCCGGCGAGATGATGGCCATGTATGCGGCGAACAATATTTCGCGAGGGATTCTCAAATATGCTCACAGCGGAGGCGTGAGACTGGGCGGCCTTATATGCAACAGCAGAAAGACGGATAAGGAATACGAATTGATTTCGGAACTCGCCAAGAAACTCGGGACCCAGCTGATACATTTTGTGCCGAGGGACAACCAGGTGCAGAGGGCCGAGCTGAGGAGGATGACGGTCATCGAATACTCTCCGGAGCACCCCCAGGCTGATGAGTACAGGACGCTGGCCAAGAAGATAGCCGACAACAGGGACCTGGTGATACCCACGCCCATTTCCATGGATGAGCTGGAGGAGCTGCTGATGGACTTCGGCATAATGGAGAGCGAAGAAGCCGCAGCGTAAGAACAGTTAAAACCGTTCAAACAGTTTAAGGGGTTAAAGCGGTTCAAACCGTTCAAACGGATTGAACTACTGTTTCAAGAAAGGAGAGAAAATGAGCACGTCGATAAAAGATGCACAGAAGATGATAGAGGAAGTTCTTGATGCATATCCCGAGAAGGCGAAGAAGGACAGGGCGAAGCACCTCACCGCCAACGATCCCACCGGCCAGTGCAGCACATGCCAGGTGAAGTCCAACATAAAATCACGGCCCGGCGTCATGACCGTGCGGGGATGCGCCTACGCGGGCGCGAAGGGCGTGGTCTGGGGGCCGGTCAAGGACCAGATCACGATCAGCCACGGCCCCGTCGGATGCGGACAGTATAGTTGGTGGTCCAGGAGGAATTACTACAACGGCACAACCGGCGTGGACACCTTCGGCACAATGCATATCACAACGGATTTTCAGGAGAAGGACATCGTCTACGGCGGCGACAAGGGACTCGACGCAGCGCTTCATGAACTGAAGGAACTGTTTCCCCTTGCGAAGGGCATCGGCATTCTCTCGGAATGTCCGGTCGGTCTTATCGGGGATGATATCGAGGCGGTCTCGAAACGCGTGGCGAAGGAGTTCGGCATCCCGATAGTCCCGGTCCGTTGCGAAGGATTCAGGGGGGTCAGCCAGTCCCTCGGACACCATATCGCAAACGATACTATCAGGGATTATGTCCTGGGCAAGGGAACGCTCGAAAAAACTACACCCTACGACGTGGCGCTCATCGGCGATTACAACATAGGCGGCGACGCCTGGGCCTCCAGGAAGATCCTCGAAGAGATGGGGCTGCGGGTGATCGCCCAGTGGACGGGAGACGCGTCCGTCAATGAGCTCGGCATAGCCACGAAGGCAAAGCTCAATCTCATCCACTGCTATCGATCGATGAACTATATATGCAGGCATATGGAAGAGGAGTACGGCATCCCCTGGAC
>JBJKOV010000523.1:0-2412 GCA_046707105.1 Thermodesulfovibrionales bacterium | reverse complement strand
CCTGCGATTTCATGAGAGAGGCCCAGGTGTATTTCCATATCAGCGGCCCCCCACTTATAATGAGCCGGTCTTTCTTCGCCCAGTCGTCCTTGAAGAGCTTGACCGCGTACTCAACTCTCTCGCTCCCCTCGCCGGCAAGCACCACAATTGCATCCGCCGGTTTGAGGGCGTCTTTCTCATAAATGTACTTGCCCATGTGGTCAAACAGGACAACGCGGCCCAGAAAGACAATGGCGCAGGCCGCAGAGACCAATAACACGATTTTAAGGCATCTGCACATTCCCACACCTTCCGCAGCCGCCGTTCCTGCAGTGCCTTCCGTTGTTCATATATCCAGGTATTCCCCGCCGGCCTCTTTCCGTTTCCGGGGTTCACTGACGACTTTCACAGCTTCATCCTCTCCCCATACTGTACGCGGTAATATTCCAGGTATTCGCCGGAAATGATGCGCTCCCACCACGGTCTGTTCGCAAGATACCAGTCGACTGTGCCGGCCAGGCCTTCCCCGAAGACAGTTTCCGCCCTCCATCCCAGTTCACTTTCAATTTGCGAGGGGTCTATGGCATAGCGCCGGTCGTGCCCCGGTCTGTCCTTGACATAGGTGATGAGTTTCATAAGGTCTTCCACGTCAGACCCGATTCTTTCCGCCGTCTTTGCAAGCAGCA
The DNA here is from genome assembly GCA_046707105.1 of Thermodesulfovibrionales bacterium. Taxonomy (GTDB): domain Bacteria; phylum Nitrospirota; class Thermodesulfovibrionia; order Thermodesulfovibrionales; family UBA6898; genus JARRRD01. Next base: position 1,747 of record JBJKOV010000523.1, on the reverse strand, counting down.
TGCGGATTATGTCTATGTTGCGCCGCTCGTTCCTGCTGCCGATGTTATACACCTTCCCGGACCCACCCTTGAGAAAAACTGCGGCCACTGCCTTGCAGTGATCGTCCACGTAGATCCAGTCCCTCACATTCCCCCCGTCGCCGTAAACGGGAACAGGCTTGCCTTCAACGGCATGCGCTATGACAAGGGGTATGAGTTTTTCCGGAAACTGATAAGGACCGTAGTTGTTGGAGCATCTGGTTATGACGACGTCAAGGCCATATGTCTCATGGTACGCCCTGGCTAACAGGTCGGCTGACGCCTTGCTGGCAGCGTAGGGACTGTTGGGGCGAAGAGGGGATCCCTCGGTAAACATTCCTTCAGGTATCGATCCGTACACCTCGTCGGTCGAGACATGGAGTATCCTGCAGTTTCTGCTTCTCGCCGCTTCAAGAAGGTTCTGCGTTCCTACTACGTTGTTCTGAAGAAAAGGATATGAGTCAATGATACTCCTGTCGACATGGCTTTCGGCGGCGAAGTTGATGATGCCGTCGAATTCAAGGCGCTCTATAAGTTGTCTGTCGCATATGTCGCCTTTGACGAAGCTGTAATACGGAGCGTCTTCCAGGTCCTTCAGGTTCTCCAGGTTGCCGGCGTAAGTCAGCTTATCGAGGTTGATTACCTCATGCCCGGGCATGTCGGACGCCATGCGCCGTATGAAGTTTGAGCCGATAAAACCTGCACCGCCGGTGACCAGTATCTTCATCATTCCACCTTGAAAGGAGACTCCACGTCGTCCTCGTATCTCACCTCATCGATCTGGAAAGCCCTCCCCTCTCCCTTGAAAAGACTGTCCGGCAGGTTGATCACCATTCCGTCCCCGGGGCCCAGGTTCTTGTAGGCATGAACCACCCTCGGCGGCACCACGGCTATATGGGGTTTTTCCTTCGTGTCGAAAAGCATCTTTTCACCATAGGTCGGAGATTCTTTTCTGTTGTCCCAGAGGTAAAGCCTGAAATTCCCGAAAAAACAGAAGTAGTCCGACTGCTCCATATGCTCATGCGGTCCTCTGGCGATGCCAGGCTTTGTCATCGAAACATACGACATCGCCGGCTTGAAGTCTATCTCGTCGCTCCGGAATATTTCCACCAGCCAGCCCCTGGCGTCGTTATAGACGCCGATCTCCCTGACAATGACACCTTCCATGCTCTAAACCTCCGTCGCCGGTATTGTGTGGTTGAGGATCAGGGCCTTCAAGCGCTCTTCTCCTCTTTCGCAGCATGCCTTTCATCTATGATCTTCTGGGCGAAATTACCGGGCACCTCTTCATAGTGTGAAAACTCCATGGAATAGAGCCCTCTTCCGGACGTGAGGCTGACAAGCTGGTTTGCATAGGTAAGCATCTCGGACATGGGGACCGTCACCGTGATCTTCTGATTCCCCCCGGATGCCGGCTCCACGCCCTGGACCTTGCCCCGCCGGGAATTCAGGTCGCCGATGACAGCACCGAGGGTGTCGTCGGGTGTGATCACTTCGGCTTTCATGACCGGCTCCAGTAGTATGGGCTTCGCATCGACAACCGCCTTCTTGATAGCCATGGAACCAGCGATCTTGAAGGCCATTTCAGAGGAATCGACTGCATGATAAGAACCGTCGTAGAGCGTCACCCGCAAGTCTACAAGGGGATATCCGGCGATCACGCCCTCATGCATCGCCTCCACAATCCCCTTCTCTACCGCAGGTATATACTGTCTCGGAATTGCACCTC
>JBJKOV010000522.1:0-15596 GCA_046707105.1 Thermodesulfovibrionales bacterium | reverse complement strand
ACAAACTGCTCTGAGGCTGCTGAAATCCCATCATATCTTGTATTGTCTCCTCATTGCCGTGATTCCTAAACGTAATGAGTTAGCAATTTCTTTGCCACGGTTTATAAGGGTTTGGGCAACAGCCCGTATTTAGTTGGCATGACATACCAATTCGTGTATTGTGGGTTCAAATTTTTCTCTCTCCGCCATTTATGTCCTCTTTTAATTCTTTTCATCGCAACCGGCACAGGACCGGAAGTTCCGTCCGAATATTCCCCCACGGCCGTTCAACTGCCGCAACGTGTTTTCACCTTCCATAAAGGGCGGGACTTGTATCTTTTCCGCCTGTGAGGCATGAGTTTATGAACAATCCCGACCCGGCCCCGAAGCTTAAGAATTTCGGAGACTCCTGCACCGGGAATGGATTAGCCCGTTGCGATAAGGGGTCATCTCATGTAAGATTGGGTTTAAGGGGGTGCTCATGAGCATAAGGATAGTATTGGCTGACGACCACAAGATAGTACGGGAAGGCCTTTTTACCTTAATCGGCAACCAGATTGGCATGGAGGTGATCGCAGAGGCGGAGGACGGCCGAACGGCCGTACAGCTGGTTAATGATCTGGTTCCCGATGTGGTAATCATGGACGTTGCCATGCCGGGGTTAAACGGAATGGAAGCGACACGCCAGATCGTGTCGAAGTCCTCCGGGTCGAAGGTCATTGCCCTGTCGATGCACTCTGACCGCCGCTTTGTTGTAAAGATGCTTCAGGCGGGTGCTCACGGTTATCTCCTGAAGGACTGTGCTTTCGAGGAGCTTATCATTGCCATTCGTTCGGTCAGCGAAAACAAGATGTATCTCAGTCCCAGGATCTCTGATATCCTCGTGAAGGACTATGTGCGCCTCTTCCCGGAGGCCGAAGTTTCCCATCTGTCTACCCTGACGCCCAGGGAAAGGGAGGTGCTGCAGCTCCTCTCGGAGGGGAAGAGTACGCGGCAGATAGCATCCGATCTGCGGGTAAGCGTGAAAACCGTAGAAACGTTCCGCCAGCAGATCATGGACAAGCTGGACATCCATACTGTAGCGGAGCTTACCAAATACGCCATACGTGAAGGCCTGACCTCGCTCGAACACTGACATCCCTGCTTTAATCTCAGGGATTTCGATCCGCTAATTCAGGGAATCCCCGATTGTCATCCTGAGGCTCAGAATTGATGATGTAAGTATGACAATTCTTGCCGGCGGCATGGGGGAAGAGTGAGCGTTGAAGCGGGAATACTCCAATCGAGGCTTCTTAAGGCAACCTTTATCCTGGCGGCGATTGTCCTCATGGGAAACCTCAACGCCGTGGCCGACCTGATTCTTCATCCCGAAATCTTCTATTTCAACGAGGAACATCTGATCGTTGGGGGTGTGTCTGCTGTTGTGACAGCCCTCATGATGGGCATAGTAGTCCTTTATACCGACAAAATCAGGGATATGAACGCTCGTCTGCAAAAGACCGCAGCCGAGTGGAACAATACCTTCGATGCCATAGAGGACGGCATCTCTATCCATGACGGGGAGATGAGAATGACCAAGGTAAACAGGGCGGTAACAACACTTCTGAAAACGGGGGATGACCCAATAGGCAAGAAATGCTACGAGCTTTTCCACAACTCAGACGGACCTGAAGAGAACTGCCCCATGGTAAGGTCAATCAAGTCCCGTAACCCGGAGTTCTTTGAGTTTTTTGCGCCGCACCTGAATTGCTGGCTCTCTGTATCCTGTTTCCCCATATTTAACGAAAAGGGTGAAATGACGGGCAGCGTGCATATAGCAAAGAACATCACCGAGCGCAAAATGGCGGAGAAGAGCATCATCATGGAGAGGGACTTTTCCCAGACCCTGATAGAGACCATGCCAGGGACATTTTATCTTATCAATTCCGGAGGGAGGCTGGTCAAGTGGAACAGGAATTTCGAGCAAATAACGGAATACTCCGCCGATGATTTGGCCGGCCGTGTTGCTATTGATTTTGTCAGCGCGGACTACAGGGAGCTTGTGTCTCAGAAAGTCCGTGATGTTTTTGTGTTCGGAAAGGCTGTAGCCGAGGCGGAGGTGCTGTCAAAAAGCGGAAAGAAGATACCCTATCTTCTGACAGGTGTGCGCATCACAATGGACGGCGCTCCCTACCTTTTGGGCATAGGCATGGATATAACAGAACAGAAACGTGCCCAGGCTGAGATAAGAAAATTAAATGAGGAACTTGAGAACAAGGTAGAGGAGAGGACGAAGCAGTTGGTGGACGCGCAGGAAGAACTGGTGCGCAAGGAGAAGCTGGCACTTCTGGGACAACTATCGGGGAGTGTAGGCCACGAGTTGCGCAATCCCCTGGCGGTGATGAGCAACGCAGTATACTTTCTTAACGCGGTTTTGTCCGATGCGGACGAAAAGGTCAGAGAATACCTGCAAATAATCAAGGCCGAAGTGGAAAACTCGCAGCGTCTGGTTTCAGACCTTCTGGACTTCTCCAGGACAAGGACGCCGGACTCTCAGCCGGTCGCTGTTGGTGAGCTGGTGAATCGCTGCATCAAGAGGTGCGTCGTGCCGTCCGGCATTGATGTCAGGATATCGCTTCCAGACACCCTTCCATTGGTGAGAGTAGATCCTCTGCAGATGCTGCAGGTATTCACCAACCTTATCGACAACGCCGTGCAGGCGATGCCGGAAGGCGGAACTCTCAGTTTATCCGCCAGTACCGTTCAACATTCGACGCTTGACCCTCAAAGGGGTGAACGTGGAACAGCCGCTGGAGATTTTGTGGAAATTCGCACCGCCGACACCGGCTCCGGCATCCCGGACGAAAACATCAGAAAGCTTTTTCAGCCTCTCTTTACCACAAAGCCGCGGGGGATAGGTCTTGGCCTGTCGATCGCCAGAAAGCTCACGGAGGCAAACGGCGGAGGGATAGAAGTGGTGAGCACTGAGGGGGAAGGTTCGGTCTTTATCGTGCGTCTTCCCGCTGAGAGAAAAGAAAAGGCCGCGCAGTTGCAACAGGATGCGGCAGCGCGGAGGTTCTTGACGTGACGGAGACTTTGAACAGGTCGGTCATACTCATCATCGATGATGATTACAACATGAGAAAGACGCTCTCTGACATTCTCACGGCGACGGGTTATGACGTCCTCAGGGCCGGCGACGGCAGGGAAGGCCTTGCCCTCTTCAAAAAGATCCCGATCGACCTGGCGCTCATCGATCTCAAGCTTCCGGACATATCGGGTATTGAAGTGCTGAACCGCATCAAGACGGATTCACCTTCCGCTCAGGCCATCATATTAACCGGCAGCGCCACACTGGAGTCGGCTATTGAGGCCACGAACAATGGGGCGTTTTCATATCTCCTGAAGCCCTGCGAAATAGGGCAGCTGCTTCTTCACGTGAAGCGGGCGGTCGAGAAGCAGCAGGCTGAGCAGAGGATAATCAGTGACAGTGTTGAACTCCGGAGGCTGAACTCGGAATTGAAGGACCTTGCCCTGCACGACCCTCTTACGGGACTGGCGAACAGGAGGTTGATGGACATTATGCTGTCAAAGAGCGTCGCGAGGGCGGTGAGACATGCAAACCCTTTGTCCGTCGTGATGATCGACATCGATCACTTTAAGGCCTATAACGACTCGTACGGCCATTTGGCAGGTGATAAGATCCTGTCGGAGGTCGCGGGGATAATCGCGGGCAGGACCAGGGAGGGGGATCTGGCCGTACGGTATGGTGGGGAGGAATTCCTGGTTCTGCTGCATCAAACGGATATGAAGGGAGCCCGGACAGCGGCGGAAGAAATAAGGCAGGCTGTCGAAACGAACCTGGGAATTACCATAAGTCTGGGGGTTGCGGCGTTCTCGCCTGAAATCGGGACGTCGGCCGACCTCATCAGTCTTGCCGATGACGCACTATACAGGGCGAAGCAGAACGGACGGAACAGGGTGGAGGTGTTAACGCTGCAGAACTGCTGAGATAGCACCGGCCGAGGCTGGAAATATTCGGATAGCATCTGGATGCGTGTCCCGGGGAGGGGGCTGGCATAAAATGGAAACGGTCGTGCAAAGGATTGTGGCGGGTCGGGAAGGAGAGGATGAGCAATGCGGGTAACAGCCTCCGAACCTTCCGGTGATATGAGGACAAGAGTTCTGGTGGTAGATGACGACAGGAGGATGGTGAAGACAATTTCCGATATCCTGGAGGTCAAGGGATATGAAGCCGTAGAGGCATATACCGGTGAGGATGCGGTCGAAAAAGTAAGGTCCGACAGACCCGACTGCGTGCTTATGGACATCAAGATGCCCGATATTAACGGGGTAGAGGCGCTGAAAATGATCAGAGAAATCTCGCCGAAGATTCCAGTGGTGCTTATGAGCGCATATCCTACCGAGGACCAGATTATTGAAGCGAAGGACCATGGGGCGTGCACGGTCCTTACCAAACCTATTGATATCCAGATGGTCCTTTCCTTCCTGTCTCTTCTCAGGAAAGAGGAGAGTATATTGATAGTGGACGATGACCCGCGTTTCTGTTCCACCCTGAAGAGCATTCTGGAGGCACGAGACTACCTGGTGCAGACGGAAATAAACCCTGCCCGGGTTATGGATCGCATGGCCGAAAACTATAAGCTCGTTGTAGTGCTGGACCTTAAGCTGGGCGATGAGAACGGCCTGAATGTATTGAAATCGATCCGCGACAGGTATCCTTCAAAACCTGTAATTTTGGTCACCGCCTACGGCGCTGAGATGGCCTCCTCGATAGAAAAAGGGTTGCAGGTGGGGGCCTACGCATGTCTCTACAAGCCTTTTGGGCCCGACGTGCTGATCGGCCACATAGAAGAGATAAGTCGCAGGAAGAAGCGCGGGGCGCTTGGCGAGCCGTTCTGAAATCCTGTGGAGTCGGAAACTGACAGACCCCGAGTCTGTTCGGGAAAGGAGAAGATGGTCTCAGAACTTATAGTGGAGTTGATTATACAAAAAGAGGGGGGGGCCGGTATGTACCACGCTGTCCGCGTTTTCCGGAATCGGCGTTCCCTGCCTGTCGGGACATCATGATGCAAGTGGGAACGGACAAAGATGGGATGATTTATCAACAGATTTTTCTTTTGACAGGATTACACTAAGGATGGAAATGGACGGCAGATCCAGAATATTGATAATAGATGATGATCCGCTTATCAGAAGGACCTTGTCCGACATCCTCAGTGCCAAAGGGTATGAACTTGCTGTTACCTCGTACGGAGCTGAGGGACTTGCAATTGCAAGGCACTGTGATGTAGATATCGCATTGGTCGATTTAAAGCTGCCCGATATCTCCGGCCTGGATGTGCTGCTGGGGCTGAAGGAGACCTGCCCTCAGGTTGAGGCAATCATGCTGACGGGCCACGCCACCATGGATTCTGCCATCGACGCGACGAACAGGGGCGCTTTTTCCTATCTTCAGAAGCCCTATGAAATAGAACAGCTCCTCCTGCTGATCCAGAGGGCAATCGACAAACAGATGGCGAACAAGGCGATCTCGCGGCTGGCTTCATTCCCCAGGCTTAACCCGGACGCGATCATTGAAATGGATACCGAAGGCACGGTTACCTATACGAATCCCGCTGCCGGGAGAATATTCCCCGATCTCCGTTCCCTGGGTTGCCGGCATCCGATGATAGCCGCGGTCAAACCGGTTCTGAACACGCTTGTTACGGAACAGGGACACAAACTGGTCCTTGAAGTCCCTGCCGGCGGCATGGTTTATGAACAGCACCTGTGGTATGTGCCGGAATTGAATCTCATAAGGATTTACGTCGTAGATATCACCGCGCGGAAGCGTATGGAAGAAGAACTGGAAACGAACAGATCCCGCCTTGAGGAGCTGGTCGGCGAAAGGACAAGAGAACTGGAACTGGCGAGGATGACCGCAGAGGCGGCAAACAGGGCCAAATCGGAGTTCATCGGCAATATGTCTCACGAAGTGCGCACGCCCCTCAACGCCATTATGGGTTTCTCTGACCTTCTTGCAGACGGGGTGATCGGTCCGATAACGGAAAAACAGAAGGAATATCTGCAAGATATCAGTGAGAGCGGCCGGAGGCTTCTTTCGCTGATCAACGACATTCTGGATTTGTCAAGAATAGAGGATGGGGGGGCGGAACTCGCATTGAGTGATTTCGACCTCGGCGAGCTTCTTGATAGATGCATAGCTTTTTTCAGGAAGAAGGCGGTTAACTGCAATATACGGACCCTACTTGATGTGGAGAAAGGCATTGGTAAAATAACGGCTGACAAGATAAAGATTAAACAGGCCGTTCTTAACCTCCTCAACAATGCTCTTGCGTTCACTCCCGGAGGGGGAATCGTGCGCCTTTCTGCCCGAAGGGACTCCGGGTCCGCAGAAAGCTCCGGCCCGGGGCCACAGGGATTCGAAAGCAGGCCGATGGTTGAGATAAGCGTTGAAGACACGGGGATAGGTATAGCCAGGGAAGACCAAAAAAGACTTTTCAAACCCTTTGAACTTCTTGAAGATCCTATCACCAAGAAATATGGTGGAATAGGCATCGGTCTTTATCTTGCCAGGAGGAATGTCGAACTCCACGGCGGCAGTATACGGGTGGAGAGCGAGGAGGGGAAGGGCAGCAAGTTTGTAATTGTCCTGCCCGCTGAAGTGCATCAGCGCGAAATAGAAACAGCGGAACAAGGGGACGCGTTATGAATGCGGCCGCTGGAAACTCCAGAAACAAAAGACCATCCGGCGGGAGAGGGAGTGAACCACGCATGTTAACCGAAGACTTCAGCGTGTTGGCGGAGAATCTGCCCGGCGTTCTGATCGCAACAGATTCCAGTGGAGTCATACTTTTTTGGAACGTCATGGCTCAGAGGACTTTCGGTTACAGCGCTGAAGAGTTCAAGGGAATGCCGGTGACAGTGCTTATACCGGAACGTTATGACGGGTTGCCGGAGGACTCTGCAGCGGCGGGGCATGCTGATAGTAAGTCCCCCGGAGAAAGATCTTCTGAAATGAGGGGCGTGCGCAAAGACGGGACCGGGTTTTCTGCGGAACTTGAAGTGTCGGCCTGGGAATCGGGCGGAGAGCGCTATGTCACTTATCTTATCAGGGACATCGGGGCGAGAAAGCTGTCTGAACAGGCACTGCAAGAAGCACTGGAAGAAGCCAGGAGGAAACATGAAGGGATGGAGAAGGTCTTCAAACTGGTCGAATCCATAAAAAACGAATGGGAGAGGACGATCGACTGCGTGGGCGACATGGTTTTTCTGGTCGACAGTCTGGGCAGGGTCAGAAGATGCAACAGGACATTCAAGGAATTTGTCAACAAGCCTTACGAGGAGGTAATCGGCAGGAACTGGGGCAAACTGTTGTTCGAGAACCTTATTGAGAACTGCACGTTTTACCGCAGCGGGAGAGAGCTCTTTCACGAAAGGAGCGGGAAGTGGTTCGTGGTCAAGTCTTACCCTTTCATTGACGTTTCATCGGGGAGGGGCCCGGGTGAGGTGATTACCGTCCATGATTCAACGGAATTGAGAGGAGTAACGAGGGAACTTGAAGCGAAGAACGTCGAACTTGCCGAAGCGTATACCGAGCTTAAGACCATCCAGACAAAGGTCCTGCAGCAGGAAAAAATGGCATCAATCGGCCAACTGGCTGCTGGAGTGGCCCATGAGATCAATAACCCCATGAGCTTTATTTCAAGCAACCTCAGCACCCTCAACAAGTATTTGTCCAGGCTTTCCGGTTTTAGCGACAGTCAGTCTGACCTCATCAAGAGTCTCGATTCCTCCGGGACCGCGGTGCCGCAACTGGATGAAAAGCGCAGGCAATTGAGGCTCGACTATATTCTTACGGATATAAAGGACCTCATAAACGAATCCCTCGAGGGCGCCGAGAGGGTGAAAGGGATCGTCCAGGACCTTAAGAGCTTCTCCCGTGTGGAAGACACGGATTACATGATGGCGGACATCAATGCCGGTCTGGAGAGCACTATCCATATAGTCTGGAACGAGATCAAATACAAGGCTACCCTGAAAAAGGAATATGGGGACATGCCGATGGTAAAGTGCAATCCCGGGCAGCTTAACCAGGTGTTTATGAACCTTCTGGTTAATGCGGCCCATGCCATCGAAAAACAGGGAGAGATCAACGTGAAGACCTGGCATGCCGACGGGGACATCTTCGTGTCCATATCGGACACCGGCTGTGGGATACCGCGGGACAAACTGAGCAGGATATTCGAGCCCTTCTTTACCACTAAAGAAGTGGGTAAGGGCACCGGACTTGGACTCAGTATCGCCTATGAAATAGCCAAAAAACACGGAGGCCGGATCACAGTAGACAGTACCGTCGGTAAGGGGACCACATTTACGCTGCAGGTCCCCGTGGTTGAATAGCGCATGGAAGAGCCACTGAGGATACTTTTTGTGGACGATGAAAAAAATGTTCTCCGGGCTGTCGAGAGATTGTTCCTGGACGATGGATATGAAATTATGACTGCAACATCCGGCAGCGACGGTCTGGATATTCTGGGCCGGGTATCGCCCCTGCAGATAGTCATCTCAGATTACAGAATGCCCGGGATGAACGGAGTCGAGTTTCTGAAGGAAGTCCGTGAGCGCTGGCCGGAGACGGTCAGGATAGTGCTTTCGGGCTATGCGGACACGGTTGCCGTGGTGGCCGCAATAAACGAGGGGCAGATATACAAGTTTATACCGAAGCCCTGGAACGACGATGAACTGAAAGTGACCATATCCAATGCCGTTGACAGATATTTCCTTTATAAGAGGAATGTCCAGCTCACTGATGAACTGAGGAGGTCCAATGAAGAGTTGAGCTCACTCAACGCGAGGCTAGACGAGTTGGCCGAGAAGAGGGTTGCGAAGCTGATAGGGCTTGACAATATACAGGCCTTCACGAGAAACGTTCTGGACCTCCTGCCGGTTGCAGTTGTCGGCATGGACAGCCAGGGGGCATTGGTCATATGCAACAGAAAAGGGGACGAGCTGCTTTTCGAAAGGGAGAGTGCGGTTCCGGGGCTGACGCTGAGGGAAGCCCTTCCGGCTTCTGTGAATCTTGCGGTTGAGAAGGTCCTCGCCGGCGGGAGATTCTGCGGGGACATCTTTGTCAAGAGCCGGGGCATCCACGCTGTTGGGGCTCTCATTAAATATCCTGACGGCAAAAGCGGTGTGATTATCGTTCTGGAGGAGGGAAAGGTTGGCTGAGAGCGTATTGTTTGTCGATGACGAGGAAAACATTCTGAGTTCGGTCGCGAGGCTTTTTCCCGACAGCGGGATAAGGATATTTACGGCATGCAGCGCCGCGGCTGCGCTCCATATCCTGCGCAGGGAAGATATCGCCGTCCTTGTCTCCGACAATCTTATGCCCGGCATGAAGGGCATCGAACTTTTTTCAAGGGCCAGGGAAATGTCTCCGGATACGATCAGGGTGCTTATGACGGCATACGCGGACCTCCGGACGGCGATTGACGCCATAAACACGGGAGAGGTATTCCGGTTCATCGTGAAGCCCTGGAAAAATGAAGTCCTCGTCGCTGCCGTCAGCGAAGGGATCGGGCGTTACAGGCTTGTCCGGTCCCTGAAGTCGGCGGATGAGCCGACACTGCTCTCTCTGGCGCAGACCATTGAGCTGAAGGACCCTTACACAAGGGGGCATTGCGACAGAGTTGCCCGGTACGCACTGATGATGGCTGATGCGCTGCAGTTGGACAAGCGGAGGAGAGTTGAGGTCAAACACGGCAGCTGGCTGCACGATTGCGGGAAAATAGGTATCCCTGAAAGCATACTGAATTATCGCGGCCCCCTCAGCGAAAAGGAGCGCGAAATCGTAAGGAAACATCCCTTATGGGGGGCCGACGTGGCAAGACAGGCCAACCTGTCGAAGAGCATCGTGAACATCATCCTCTATCACCACGAAAGATTCGACGGCAAAGGGTATCCGACCGGTATGGGTGGGAAGGACATCCCTCTGGAAGCACGCATAGTAGCCGTTGCGGACACCTTCGACGCCATCACAAGCGACCGGCCCTACGCAAATAGGTGCGAAACATGGGAAGCCCTGAATATACTTTCGTCACTCAGGGGAGCAGCCCTGGATCCGGAAATAGCCGATATCTTCATAAACCTTTTGAGAAGGGACGATATCGGAGAGAGGCGGGAGAAACGGATCCCGGATGGAGAGGCAGGGGCATGATCGAATACGACGAGACGGAAAAAAGGATGGTCCTGAAGCTGGTATACTACGGGCCGGCGCTTTCAGGCAAGACTACTAATCTCTTGAGGCTGCACGACTTGCTGGCAAGCGAGGGCAGAGGGGACCTGATGGTGCTCGATACCAGGGACGACAGGACCATCTTCTTCGATCTCCTTCCTTTTTTCCTGGAGGCTCCCAGCGGCCTGAAGATAAAAGTGAAGGTGTATACGGTGCCGGGTCAGGTAATACACGACGCCACCAGGAAGGCGGTCCTCCAGAGGGCCGACGGTGTGGCATTCATAGCGGATTCTCAGCCGGCGGAATCGGCGAACAACTTCGGGAGTTTCGACAATCTTGAGAAAAACCTTGCGCTTGTGGGGCTGGATATCGACGCGATACCCCTGGTGATACAGTTTAACAAGAGGGACCTTCATGAGATCATTCCGGAAGAAGATATAAACCGCGTATGGAATCCCACGGGCATCGCGTTATTTATGGCATCTGCCCTCGAGGGATGGGGCGTGACAGAGACATTCAAGGGGCTGGTAGGACGGACATATGACAGACTGGATAAGCGGTTTGCCCTGGCCGAAGACCACGGACTGGACAGGAAGACGTTTGTGGAGAAGCTGACAAAAAGTACGGAGGAGCCAGTGGCCGGGAAGAGGCCGGGGTGAGAATCAGTGGATAACGAACATCTTTCCGATAATTTCAGTTATGTGGTTGGGACCGAAAAGAATCTGCGTGATCTGATTACAAGCGCCGAAGTTATGCCGCTGCTGGACGGAGCCGTAAAGGCGGGGGCGCTGTCGGCTGCAATTACTGACAGCGGGGGCGGTCTGCTGTGGCGTTCGGGCGCTCAGGAAGAGGGGGTCCGCAGTGAAACGGCCCCCGTCAGCCTGGAGGGCGAGGTTGTGGGTCGAATCCTGCTGACCGCCGGCGCGGGAGGAGACGCTCCTTACCTTGATGGCGTACTGTGTGTGCTGTCGACGGCGGTCAACGGGATCATCTACGCCAACTTGAAGAGGATGCTCACGACGGAGACCCATGCCACAGTGGTAAACCAGTCCTACGAAGAGCTGCTCGAAATCAATAAAAAACTCGGCATATCCGAGGGGAAATACAGGGAGCTCGCTGCGACACTCGAAAAGAAGGTGGAGGAGCGAACGCGGGAACTGAAGAGGGCGCATGAAAGCATGTTCAGGAGAGAAAAAATGGCATCGATCGGACAGCTTGCGGCCGGTCTGGCGCATGAGATCAACAATCCCATAGGGTATGTGTCAAGCAATATCCAGACGCTTAGGAAGTACGTGTCGAGATTCGGCGCGATGCTGGGTTTTTATCGTTCCGCCCTCGATGGGCCTGTGGCGCTGGGAGACGTCAGGCGGGAGGCGCGGCAAAAGTGGAATGAGCTGAAACTTGATGTTATCTCTGCAGACATGGACGATCTCATCGAACAGTGTCTTGACGGTGCTGAGAGAGTCAAAAAGATAGTCTCGGACCTGCAGTCTTTCGCCCATGTCGAAGACGGGGAGGAGACCCCTGTCGATATAAACAGGGAAATCGACCGGACATTGAATCTCGTTACTCATGAAATTGCCGGGGGGACCGAGATTGTCAAGGAGTATAATCCTCTGCCCGGATATATGTGCAACCCTGCCCTGTTGTGTCAGGTATTTCTCAATATTATTCTCAATGCACTCCAGTCGGGCGGTGAAAAACCGAGGATCCTTTTGGGGACGCAATGCGAAGGCAATGTGATTACCGTCAGGATCGCGGACAACGGGACCGGGATTCCGGAGAATATACGGGCCAGGATATTTGATCCTTTCTTTACGACTAAGGAAGTGGGGAAAGGAACCGGCATGGGGCTCAGCGTTGCTTACGAAATAGTCACGGCCTACGGCGGTGCTATTGAAGTGGAGAGCGAGCCGGGGAAAGGTACTTCATTTGTACTCAGGCTGCCGGTGCGCGGGAGGCCGGATGTCTAAGTATTCCGAGCTCTTCAAGGCTGTAGCGAGAGGCGAGGCTGACGGCATGCCATTAGATACTGTTCCTGACGGTCGAAGCGAAGAGGGAAGATTCTCCCTGTTGATTGTGGACGACGAAGAAAACGTTCTCAGGGCGGTCAAACGCATCTTCCAGGAGGAGAATTACGATATCTTTACGGCCCAGTCGGGGGAGGACGCCCTCGATATAATGGCAAAAGAAAAGGTCCATCTTGTCATTTCGGACCACCGGATGCCCGGCATGACAGGGGCCCAGCTGCTGAAAGAGATAAAGCAGAAATGGCCGGAGACGATAAGGATAATGCTCACGGGCTATGCCGATGTGCAGTCGATTATGGGGGCTGTCAACGAGGGGGCTGTATTTAAATTCATTACCAAGCCCTGGAACGACGAAGACCTGAGACTGACTGTCAGCCTTGCCCTACAGCAGTATGTTCTGATACAGGAAAATAGAAAACTCAAGGAAATTACAAGAAAACAACAGCTCAAAATCAGTAATTACGCCGCCCTTCTGGATGAAAACCGCGGCGTAATGGGGAACATCCTGATAAGGGCCGGCGTAATGGTAAAAAGCGACCTCGAACGCGCCTTGAAAGAAAAATTGCCCGACGAATTTTTCAGCGACACGGTCCTTAGACTGGGCATCACTACCGAATCAAAGATAATAAGGGCGCTGCAGAAATATCTCAAGGTCGAGTATGTCGACCTCAAGGAGATGAGCCTGCCCCCGGAGGTCGTCAGGTTTCTTCCGAGGGACCTGTGTGAAAGGAACAGGCTTGTCCCGATAAAGCTGGACGGAAGGCAGATCACCATAGCTATGGCCGACCCCTCGGATCTCTTTAAATGCGACAACATATCGATCATGACGGGCCTCAAGGTTGTGCCGGTTGTTGCCAGCAGCCCGGATATCCTGTACCAGATCAAAAAGACATACGGAAGCGAGGAAAACGAAGCCCGGGGAGAAGGGGATATCGAAGGCTTTTTTGATGCGGAACCCCTGGATGAGATCGATATCGTCATCGAGGAGGAAGAGAAAGACGTCAATGTACAGGAATTGATCGGTTCATCCGAGGTACCCCCGATCATACGGATAGTGAATGCCGTGATTTCCGAAGCTGTGCGCTATAAGGCGAGCGATATCCATATAGAGCCGAAGACGAAAAACACATTGATACGATACAGGATCGACGGCATGCTCCACAACAAGATCAGGATACCTGCCGACCTCCATCCCGCCACAATATCGAGGATAAAAATTCTCTCCAAGATGGACATTTCGGAAAGGCGCAGGCCCCAGGACGTCAGGATTACCGTTAAGGCGGGTGCGCGCCTGGTCGATCTCAGGGTTTCCACGATGCCGACCATAAACGGGGAAAAGGTGGTCATGAGGATACTGGACAAGAACGCGGCTGTGCGGAAGCTGGACGATCTGGGCGTGTTCCCGGACGATCTGGAGAACGTCTACAGACTGGTAAAGAAACCCCAGGGTATCATAGTCTCTACGGGACCTACCGGCAGCGGGAAGACCACGATGCTTTACTCCATAATGAATGAGATGCTTCAGAGCACGAAGAATTTTGAGACTATAGAAGACCCCGTCGAATATTTTCTGGAAGATGCCAGCCAGATTTACATCCGGGACAAGATCGGTCTTTCCTTCGCGTCTGTGCTCCGTTCCACCCTCAGGCAGGACCCTGATGTAATTCTGGTCGGGGAAATCAGGGATTATGAGACGGCCGACGTGGCCTTTAAGGCGGCTCTGACGGGGCATATGGTTCTTACAACATTGCATACCAACAACTCTGTTGCGTCGATAACCAGATTGATAGACATGGGAGTCAAGCCGTATCTCATCGCATCTGCCATGGAGGGCATCCTCGCACAGAGACTGGTGCGGAAGGTCTGCAAATACTGCAGAGAGAAGATCTCTCCCGAAACGAAGATGATGGAATTACTGAAGATCCCTCCGAAGATGCTGGAAGGAGGTGTTTATAAAGGGCGTGGCTGCGAAAGGTGCAATAGCACCGGTTATCTGGGGAGGACCGGTATCTTCGAGGTCTTCGTCATGAACGATGATTTCAGGCAGCTGATAAGCACAAATTACAAGGAATCGGAACTTATAGACATGGCCCGGGCAAGCGGGATGCAGACGCTTGTCGAGGACGGCATAGGGAAAGTGAAGGCGGGGATAACCACCCTCGAGGAACTTATCAGGGTCGTGGGACCTCAGACACGGCATGAGCGGAGATGCGAGAAGTGCCGAAGGATGATCGACGCGAAATTCCTGTTTTGTCCGCACTGCGGCGCTTTCAAGCAGAACGTCTGCGTCAGCTGTAAGATGCCGATGGAAAGGGACTGGATAATCTGTCCTTTTTGCGGCGCCTCCAGGGAGAAAAGCCCTGATGTTGCGTAAGGTGGAGAGGATATGCAGAATTCATCTGGCCGTATGGAAAATAGAGCCTCTTTGAGAGAAAGGAGTATGATTATGAAGGATGTCATTCTGATTGTCGACGATGAGCCGAATGTGCTGGCTTCACTGAAGAGGGCGTTAATTGATGAGCCCTACGAAATATATTCGGCCGCCAACGGCGCTGAAGGACTTGAAATCCTGAAGCAGGGCAGCATAAAACTGGTGGTATCTGATGAGAAGATGCCGGCGATGTCGGGAACGGAATTCCTGACCTGCGTGAAGGAATATTATCCCGACGCGGTGAGAATCATGCTCACGGGCTATGCGAGTCTGGATGCTGCCATGAAAGCTGTGAACGAGGGCGAAATATACCGTTTTTTCTCCAAGCCCTGGAACGAAACTGAACTGAGGCTTTCGATTCGCGCCGGCCTGGAAAAGTATAATCTCGAAGCGGAGAACAAGAGACTGTTGAAGATCGTGAAACACCAGGCAATAAACTTGAAGCTTCTTGAGAACAGATATCCCACCATCACGAAGCTGCAGAAAGACGAGGATGGTAATCTCATTCTGCCCGATATATCAGAGGATGAGTTCGACAGGATTGTCCTTCAGTGCGAGCGGGACTTTGCCTGAGAGCAACCCCCGAATTGCGAGGCAGCAGAACCACGCCGTTATGAGACAGGCGACGGCGTTCCTGCCGGGTTTTGACACCCGGCGAGGCAGGGCTGTCCCTTCCGCTCCTGTTTTGAAATTCGCAGGCGAAATATGTAATATAAACCAGGATGAAAGATCTCCGGAGGCATTTCGTTGAAATTTTCGCTGACGGTGCCTGCAGTGGTAATCCCGGTATCGGCGGTTACGGCGCAATAATGAAGTCAGGGGGGAGGGTCAGGGAGATCTCCGGCTGCGAAAAGCTGACTACGAACAACAGGATGGAATTGACCGCTGTAATCTCGGCCCTCGAAGGTCTGAAAGT
>JBJKOV010000521.1:0-8714 GCA_046707105.1 Thermodesulfovibrionales bacterium | reverse complement strand
CTGAGGTGAATGTGAAATGGTGAACAGCACGGGTTTTCCCTTACTAAGCACTCTGATTTTCCTGCCCGTTGCGGGTGCGGGTCTGCTACTTCTGATGCAGAGGTCGCGCGAAACCCTGATAAAGTGGATGGCCCTGGCTGTCAGCCTCCTCGATTTTTTTATTTCCATTCCCCTCTTTACCGGCTTTGACAAAACCTCTCATCTCATGCAGTTCGTGGAGCGGCACGGCTGGATCCCGGCGTGGAACATCAACTACGCACTGGGAGTCGACGGCATAAGCATACTCTTTGTGCTCCTGTCCACGCTTATTATAGTCCTCTGCGTCCTCATATCGTGGAATTCGATAAAGACGAAGACAAAGGAGTTTTACATCTCCCTGCTCCTGATGGAGGGGGCGATGATCGGCGTATTCTGTTCCCTGGATTTCTTTCTGTTCTACATCTTCTGGGAGGCCATGCTTATCCCCATGTATCTGCTGATCGGCGTATGGGGCGGACCGAACCGGGTCTACGCGGCGGTGAAGTTCTTCCTTTACACCCTGGTTGGAAGCGTGCTCATGCTGGTCGGTATAATCGTTCTTTACTTCTATTCCGGAAGGACCTTCGACATCGTCAAACTCTCGACCATGTCATATCCCTATCATATGCAGTTCTGGCTGTTCTGGGCTTTTTTTGCGGCCTTTGCGGTGAAGGTGCCGATGTTCCCGGTGCACACCTGGCTTCCCGACGCGCACACAGAGGCTCCGACAGCGGGCAGTGTCATACTGGCTGCCGTCCTCATTAAGATGGGGGCCTACGGTTTTCTCAGATTCTCCCTGCCCATTCTGCCGGAGGCATCAAAGGCCATGACACCTGTCATGCTGACCCTTTCCGTCATCGCCATAATTTACGGTGGCGTGATCTGCCTGGCCCAAACCGACATGAAGAGGCTCATCGCCTATAGTTCGGTCAGCCACATGGGCTTTGTGACCCTGGGGATATTTGCACTTAACATACAGGGCATGGAAGGCGGCATTCTCCAGATGATCAACCACGGCATTGTAACCGGCGCGCTTTTCCTGAGCGTTGGGATCGTCTATGACAGGACCCATACGAGACAGATCGCCGATTACGGGGGCGTGGCGACCGTCATGCCCATATATGCATCGCTGTTTATTGTCTTTACCCTGGCCTCGATAGGGTTCCCGTCTACGAACGGGTTTGTCGGGGAATTCCTGATAATCCTGGGCGGTTTTACAGCAAACCAGTGGGCGGGCGTGCTGGCTGCGACCGGCGTTATCATCGGCGCAGGTTATATGCTCTGGCTTTATCAGAGGGTCTTTTTCATGGAGACGAACGAAAAGGTGTCCGGACTGGCCGACATTAATGGAAGGGAACTGCTCACCCTGGTCCCGATGATAATGCTTATATTCTGGATAGGGATTCATCCCGACACCTTCCTCGGCTACATGCATGAATCAGTGCACCACCTTCTTGAGCGCGTCAATTCGGGCGGCCTCGCAGACGCGAAAGTTGCCAAAAACATTGTGGAGATTATGAAATGAGAAAAGGGGAAGTCTGCGATGCCTGACATGCGACCTTTGATGCCGGAGATAATAATGACCGTTCTCGCCCTTTTTATCCTTCTGGCGGACCTTGTCATCAAGAGAAAGGAGACCATAGGCTTCCTCGCCATGATCTGCGCCGCTCTAGTGACTTACAGTCTGGCCGGCTCCTTCGGCACAGCTTTCAACGGCATGTTCGTATCGGACGGCTACAGCATGTTTTTTAAGCTGATTTTCCTGCTCAACGTAATTCTCACCGTTTTAATATCGGTGCGGTATATCGAGATAGAAAAGGTGAATCTGGGCGAATACTACGCCCTGCTTCTCTTCTCAACGCTCGGCATGATGATAATGGCGTCCGCCGGGGACCTCATTATCCTTTATCTCGGACTGGAACTCATGGCGCTGAGTACTTATATCCTGGCGGGGTTCATACGGCACGATGTAAAGTCGAACGAGGCCGCCATGAAATATTTCCTTCTAGGCGCCTTTGCCTCGGCTTTTCTGCTTTACGGCGCCTCGATGGTGTATGGGCTCACGGGCACCACTGACCTCAGGGGCATATCCTCCTATATCCTGCAGCATGGACTTAGGGGCAATCCGGCACTCACGCTTGCAATGATGCTCATGGCGGTCGCTTTCTCTTTCAAGATTGCGGCGGTCCCCTTCCACATGTGGGCGCCTGACGCTTATGAAGGAGCGCCTACCTCGATAACGGCCTTCATGTCGGTAGGTCCGAAGGCGGCCGGCTTTGCGGTCCTGGGGAGGGTTTTTTTGACCGCCTTCGGTTCTCTCAGGGTTGAATGGTCGGTGGTCCTGATTCCCGTCGCCATCCTGACGATGGCAGTTGGGAACGTAGTTGCGCTATCGCAGACGAATATCAAAAGGATGCTGGCCTACTCGTCAATCGCCCACGCGGGCTACATCCTGCTCGGCATAATAGCCGGGACCCCTGACGGACTTGCCAGCGTTATGAATTATCTGCTGATATATGCCTTCATGAACATAGGCGCCTTTGCCGTCATCATCATGCTGAGGACCGAAGGTTTCAAGGGTGACAACATTTCGGACTTCGAGGGGCTCTCAAAGACGCACCCCCTGGCTGCCGCACTGATGCTGGTATTCATGTTTTCACTTACAGGCATACCCCCGACCGCCGGATTTATGGGTAAGTTTTATCTTTTTATGAGCGCCATAGATGCCGGTTACACATGGGTGGTTATCATCGCCGTGCTGTTCAGCGCCGTATCCGCCTACTTCTATCTGAGGGTCGTGATGTTCATGTATATGAGGGAGCCGAAGGAGACTGTGGAGATCGCGAAATCCCCGGCTCTCGGGCTCGCTCTGGCGGTGACCGTCACCGCAGTGATACTCATAGGTGTACTCCCCTCCGCTTTCGTCAACTTCGCGCGTCTTGCGATAGCCGGCTTCTGACCAGAACCGGCCTTGATTGGTTGGATAAAACCATAGTACATTGCACCGGAAGTCTCCTTGTGCAGCGGTAAGAAATCCTTTACCAAAAAGCTCGCAAAGAAATCAGTTTATCGTCATTCCCGAGGTAGTAATCGGGAATCCATTGTCTTTAAAAAAGGAATAAATTGGATTCCCGCCTCCGCGGGAATGACGGCTTAAGACGCTCAGCTTCACATAAACAGCCGGCGGCTGCACTGAATCGCCGCGGAAAACTTCAGGAAACGGTATAGTATTACCATGAAAGCTGTCCCCGAAGAATCCGACTCTAACCTGCTCCGTATACCACCATTCAGGGATGCGCATATGCACTTCATGATTGACGGCAGGCCCGTCGCGGCCTGGGAATTGCCGGAAATAAGGGATCGGTACCGGAAATGCGGGATCTTGTCTGTTCATGACATGGGCCACAAAAGCGGAGTCGGGGTGATCGCAAAAAAAATATCCGAAAGCGGTTTCTCCATAATGACCGCCGCCTGGGCGCTTTACCGCGAGGGAGGATACGGTGGTTTTATCGGGAGGCCGGTGTCCGGCGACGACGATATAAAGAAGGCTGTGGCCGAACTTTCAGACGCCGGCGCAGACTTCATAAAGGTGATAAATTCGGGTATTGTCAGCACGAGGAGAGATGAACCGGTCACGGCCGGCGGGTTTTCTCCTGAGGAGTTGAAGGTCATATGCGGCGAAGCCGGGGAGAGGAACCTCAAAGTCGCATGTCATGCGAACTCTGACGCGGCTGTCAGGAATGCCGTCCTTGCCGGCGCGTCATCCATTGAACACGGCTTCCTTGTTTCATACGAAACAGTACTTATGATGGCAGAGGCCGGCATTTCATGGACACCGACTATCGTCGGCCTGCGGAACATCATTCCGTCCCTCGACGCGGATGAGAGAAAATTTATGGAGGAAGTCCTGGAACGACACCTCGTCTCGATCAATAAAGCTCACGCGGCGGGCGTGACACTGAAAATAGGGACCGACGGAGGCGCAAGGGGAGTTCGGCACGGAGAGTCATTTTTTGAAGAGATGCTTTTGTTCCTGAAAGCGGGTCTGTCTCCGGAAAGCTTAATGGAGGCGGCCTGCATGCGTCCTGAAGAGGTGGCGGAAGGAACCTTCCTGCTGGTGAGAAAGGATTTTATCGCGGCAGGAGAAATCGAGGCGGTATATGAGGGCGGCGTCAGTGTGATTTTCTGAATTTTGATCAGTTTTCGGCCTAAGGATGTGAAAGAGGGGCTGAGATTGTCCGCCGGCACCTGTCGCTGGATCGGGAATCTGCACTCCTGTTGCTTTTTGGACGATGGAGCGGTTAACATATAAGGCAGTTATCGCCCCGTCTACACCTTCCCGAATGCTGCTTGTTGACCAGGTGCGGTTTTCTGTCCGCCGGCATTGCCGGCTTCATATATCGATACAAAAAAGAGGATCCGCAGTGAAACGTGAAGATTTGAGAAATATCGCCATCATCGCCCATGTCGACCATGGTAAAACAACGCTTGTCGACGGAATGCTCAGACAATCGGGAATTTTCCGTTCTAATGAAAAAGTCCAGGAACGGGTTATGGACAACATAGATCTTGAAAGAGAACGCGGCATCACAATTATGGCCAAGAATACCGCCGTTGCATACATGGGCGTGAAGATAAATATAGTCGACACCCCCGGGCATGCGGACTTTGGCGGGGAGGTCGAACGTACACTGAAGATGGTCGACGGGGTCCTCCTTCTTGTCGATGCTTCTGAAGGGCCGCTGCCCCAGACCAGGTTTGTTCTCCAGAAGGCGCTTGAGCTTAACCTGCCGCCTATCCTCGTCATCAACAAGATAGACAGACCCGATGCGAGGATCCAGGAAGTTCTCAACGAAGTCTACGACCTGTTTATTGACCTTGGCGCTACGGAGGAGCAGATCGATTTCCCCGTGGCTTACGCTAATGCAAAGCTGGGAACCGCCCAGCTATCCATGGAGGAGGAGGGGACGGACCTAAGGCCGCTTTTCGACCTCATCCTCGGGACGATTCCGGCCCCTGATGCGGGGGATCCGGAGACACTTCAGCTTCTTGTCACAAATATAGACTACAACGATTATGTGGGCAGGCTTGCGATCGGCAGGATATTTTCGGGTTCTGTCGGGGTAGGAGACTGGGTGGGCGTCACGTGCGGGAACGATAAGATGACAAAGACAAAAATAACCTCCCTCTATGCATTCCAGGGTCTTGAAAGGGTAGATGTGAAAAGCGCGTCGGCCGGAGATATAGTCGCCCTCGCAGGCATCGAGGGTGTAAACATCGGAGATACTATAACCGATATGGAGAACCCCAGGCCGCTTCCGCGGATCAAGGTCGATGAGCCCACCATATCGATGGTTTTTTCGATAAACACATCCCCTTTTGCGGGGAGGGAAGGCAAATATGTCACCTCCAGGAACCTGAGGGAGCGCCTTGAGAAAGAACTGCTCTACAATGTGGCCATAAAAGTCGATTTTGACGGTACGGATTCCTTCAAGGTCCTGGGCAGGGGAGAGCTTCAGCTCGCCATCCTTATTGAAATGATGAGGAGGGAGGGCTACGAACTGTCGGTCTCCATGCCTGAGACCGTCACCAGACATGTCGACGGAGTACTCCATGAACCTATGGAGCACCTGGTGATAGATGTGCCGGAGGAGTTTGTTGGTGTTGTCACCCAGCAGGTGGGCATGCGCCGTGGCAGGATGCAGAAGATGCAGAACAACGGTCACGGCAGGGTGAGGCTGGAATTCAGGATTCCCTCAAGAGGGCTCATAGGATTCCGCTCGCAGTTTCTCACCGACACGAGGGGAACGGGTCTTCTCAATCACATCTTCGACGGCTACGAAACATGGCAGGGTCCCATATCGAAGCGCTCAACCGGGGCCATCGTAGCCGACAGGACTGGGAAGACGACCACCTATGCACTCTTTCATCTGCAGCCAAGAGGCACTCTCTTCGTGAAGGAAAATACGGCTGTCTACGAGGGCATGGTCGTCGGTGAAAACTCCAGGGAGAGCGACATAGACGTGAATGTAACGAAGGAAAAAAAGCTCACCAACATGAGGGCGTCTGGCGCCGACGAGGCTCTTCAGCTTATTCCGCCGCGAATACTCAGCCTTGAACAGGCCATAGAATTCATTAAGGAAGATGAACTGGTGGAGATAACCCCGGCATCAATCCGGGTCAGGAAGAAGGTCCTCGAATCAAACAGGAGGCCCAGGCACAAAGAACCTCTTGCCAGTGTAAGCTGAGAGGGTCGGGATCAACTACCTGATGCGGTATTCTTTGATCTTTGTTCTCAAAGTGTTTCTGTTTATCCCGAGAATCTTTGCGGTCCTCAGCTGATTCCCGTTTGTCTCCTTCAGGACAATATCTATAAGGGCCTTTTCGACCTCTGAAAGCACAGTGTTATAAAGGTTGCAATTGACAGCTTTGGTCATGTCCTTCAGATAACGTTTCAGCTTTTCCTCGAGAAACTCCTTCATGGTGAAGGAACTCTCTTCGATAAGGAGGTCCTTTTTTTCAATGACGCTCCCAGTGGAAAGAACGCAGGCCCTCTTTACTACGTTTTCCAGCTCACGGACATTGCCGGGCCAATCATACTGGAGAAGCGCCGCCGTTGCTTCCTTCGATAGTTTCTTCTCTCCCGTCTCCAGTTTTTCAACCGCTTCCCTGAGAAAATTCTTGAGTAAAAGGGGAAGGTCTTCTTTCCTGTCCCTCAGGGCAGGCAATTTCATGCGAACGACATTGAACCGGTAGTATAGGTCTTCTCTGAAAAGCCCTTTGGCTACGGCCTCGGGCAGGTCCTTATTCGTTGCGCCGATGATGCGCACATCTGCCTTGATGGTCTGGTTGCTACCTAGAGGCGTGAACTCCCTGTCCTGCAGAAAACGGAGCAGCTTTGACTGTAGTCCGGCGTCCATTTCTGATATCTCATCAAGGAATAAAGTGCCGCCGTTTGCCGATTCTATCTTGCCTTTTTTTCCTTTAACGGCGCCCGTAAATGCGCCTCTCGTAAAACCGAAAAGCTCGGACTCAAGCAGTTCTTTCGGTATGGAAGCAGAGTTGATGGCTACAAAGGGCGCTGGAGATCGGCTGCTGTTATAGTGTATCGCCTTGGCGACAAGTTCCTTCCCTGTCCCGCTTTCGCCGGTGATCAATACGGTGATATCTTTCGCCGCCACCTTCCCGATCTCTTTAAATACTTTCAGCATCCCCGGGCTTTTCCCTACCATGTGGGGGTGGTCCGTTTCGAATGCCGCCTTCCGCAGTTCCCTCAACTCTTCCCTGAGTGAAAGGTCGCGAAAGGCTTTTTCGATCACAATTTTCAGTTCTTCAATATCGAAAGGTTTTTCGAGGTAATCGTAAGCGCCCTCTTTCATTGCTGTGACGGTGCTCTCCATCCTGGCATGGGCCGTAATCATGACAACGATGGCTTCCGGGTTAAGAGAATGTATTTCCCTCAACCCTTCAAGCCCGTCACCATCGGGCAGGATCAGGTCGAGCAGGACGACCGGCGGATTGTCCTGGACAGCCTTGAGGCCCGTTGTCAGTCTCGTCCGGGAAGTGATGTTATATCCGAGCGGTTCAAGGGTCTTCTTGATGACCCAGATGATGCTCTCATCGTCGTCTATGACCAGTATTTTCTTAGACATTCTGTTCGAAGGGTATGTAAATGAAAAAAGTCGTACCTTTGTCTATTACGCTTTTAACCTTGATTATACCCCCGTGGTCCTTTATGATCTTTTTTGAAAGGGCAAGCCCGATTCCGGTGCCGTGTCTTTTTTTGGTATAGAAGGGGATGAATATCTTCTTCAGGTCGTCTTCAGGGATGCCTTTGCCCGTGTCTTTGATCGAAATCAATGCCCAGCGCTTAACCCTGCCGCCTTCTCTCACTGATTCTTTTGAGGGGTAGGTGGATATCTCAATCCTGCCCCCCTTTTTCAAAGCTTCCGCCGCATTCTTTATGATATTGAGAAAGACCTGGAGCAATTTCGCCTCATCACCCCTTACATGTGGAAGGCTCGGATCGTACGTTCGCTTCAATGTTATGCCATCCTTTACGATGGGCGCACGCATGATGGAAAGGGCCTTTTCCATTATCTCATGGATATTCACGGGGTGGAACACCGGTTTCTTGCAGATCGTCAGATAATCCTGGAGAATTGAATTCAGCCTGTCTGTTTCACGTATAATCAGATCGATGTACTCCCCGGCCGATTCGTTCCTTTTTTTCCTGCGAAGCAGTTGGGCCGCTCCCTTTATTCCCCCCAGGGGGTTTTTTATCTCGTGCGCGATGGAACCTATCAGATAAACAATGGAATCGAAGTCGTAATCTTCCCTCTCGGCGATGTTTATATTTTCCGAAATCGACATGACAGCGCCTTTTAATCCGTTCTCCCCGAAAAAAGGTGCGAGACTGAAATCCATGCTGATCATCCGTCCGACGTCCATTCTGGCCGACCTCCCCCTGAAAGACCGTCCCTCAGATATAGTCTTCTTTATGAGCGACTGAACAGGCTCTTCCACCTGCAGGACCTGAGAAGCAGCCTTGCCCACTACGTCCTTCGAACTCTTCCTCAGGAGTTCCTCGGCCGTCTTGTTCAGATAGGTTATTCTCGTCGTCTTATCAAACAGGATTATAGCCTCTTCAAGACTGTTTATTATCGCGTCACACGAGATCATCAGCAAAAAAGGAC
>JBJKOV010000520.1:0-1449 GCA_046707105.1 Thermodesulfovibrionales bacterium | reverse complement strand
CTCAAAAATATATCGGTCAGTTCCTCCGATCCCGGGGCGAGAACAGTGCGGTATCTCACATGCCTTTCCGGATCGACAAACCTGAGGTTGTCCCTGATCCATTCCTTTGCGGCCTTTACCGCTATGTCTCGCACCGGAACCCTCCTGCCTTCCACCAAACCGGTCGCCCTGTCACCGATGGTAAGCTCCATCGGTTTTACCACCCTGCCGCCGCCGTACCTCACCTCAGTCCTCCCGGCGGCAAGCAGCCCCTTGTCGATGTTATGATGCAGAATGGCGCCGAAAGCCTTCTTGTATTCCCGGCTCAGCGCAACAGATATGGATTCCATTATGGCGTCGCACATAAAATCAGGGTGACCGGTCCCCTTTCTTTCAACGATCTCGACCCTGTGGTCGGTCACGGACTTACCCCTGAATGTCTCGACGACTATCATTAATAAAGAGTATCAGGAAGATCGCCGGATGGCAACGGCGGCGCGGGCGGCAAAGACATATAATGCAGTGCTTCCAACGTTGTTTACATTTGTTAGCTTTTCCCCGGCCGTCATTCCCGCGGAGGCGGGAATCCAATCTCTTTGTCTTAAGGACAATGGATTCCCGATTGCTGCCTCGGGAATGACGATCAGGGCTTTTCCTAGCTCTATCATATCGTCATCCGCGTATTTTCCCCTGCCCGTCTTATTTATGCTTTGCGGATTGGTAAAAGATTGCGATAATGGAAAGTGGAAGGGCTGCAGGTTGAAAGAATATGGATAACATAATGGAGGTGAGCCGATGATAAATGCCGAAGAAGGTTTGATCCAGGCACTCATGGATGTCTATATCATGGAGAAAGGCATCAACCAGTTCTATAGTGACGTCGCCTCGAAGGCCCATAGTGAAGAGGCAAAGAAGACTTTCGCCGACCTTGCCGGCTGGGAGGCAGGGCACACACGGTATATCCAGTTCCTCTACCAGGGACTGATGGAGGACTGGGACATTGTCTCCTTCGAGGAATTCTCACGGACCGTGAAGCCCAAAATTGTCGAGGGGGGAATGCCGCTGGAAGAACTGGAAGGCAGGATAGAAGACTTCACGTATCTGGACGATGAGGGAGCTATAGATTTCGCCCTGAAAATGGAAGCGAAGGAATACGGCCTGTACAGGAAGCTCTCGTCGCAGGCGTCCCAGACAAACATGAAGGTCCTTTTTGACGAACTGGCCGGATGGGAGCAAAAGCATATGGATTACTTGAAGAAGCTGAAGAATAAGATCGGTAATTCTTAGCCTCCCGGATGCAAAAGTATATATGCATTGTCTGCGGGTATATATATGACCCGGAAGAGGGGGACATGGTCCACGGAATACCTCCCGGAACGCTTTTTAACGATCTCCCTGATGACTGGTTGTGCCCCCTCTGCGGAGTGACAAAGAATCTCTTCAGGGAATTGTCCGAAGACGAAGGACCTT
>JBJKOV010000519.1:0-5563 GCA_046707105.1 Thermodesulfovibrionales bacterium | reverse complement strand
CCCTCTCCCCTGGGTGGTCAAACCCGTCTCCGAAGGTTCAAGCATAGGAGTAGAGATAGTAAAGAGCGCTTCATCACTGAAGGGAGTGATGGACAAGGCGTTTTCGTACGGTGAAAAAGTGATCGTCGAGAAGTTTATCGGCGGCAGGGAAGTGCAGATCGGCATACTGAATGACAAAGTCCTCGGCGGCGTTGAGGTAAAACCATCGCTGGAGTTTTACAACTACGAGGCGAAGTATACGGCGGGGCTGACTGAATATATCCTTCCTCCGCAACTTGACAGGAAGATATACGAAAGAGCAAAGAGGACCGCCCTCGCGGCGCACGTCTCCCTCGGTTGCAGCGGTGCGACCAGGGTCGACCTGATCATCGACACAAGAGGAAACCCTTATGTGCTCGAAGTGAACACAATCCCGGGCATGACCGAAACCAGTCTCCTGCCGAAGATAGCGCAGACAGCCGGTCTCTCTTTTGCCGACCTTTTGGAAAAAATATTGGGAGACATAAAGTGAGGGGCCGCACCATGATGAAGAAGACCTCAGGCGGGATGAAGAAGAACAGTCCGTCCCATCCTCTGGCAAAACTCAGAAGGACCGTTCTTGTTCTGCTCCCTGTGGCAGCCTTCGCGGCGGCTGTTTATTTAATATCGACAGCGGCCGGGTCGGCCTTTCCACTCCGTCAAATTGTATTCGTGGGCAACACACACCTCACTGACGACGAGTTGAAGAGCCTCGCGGGACTGAAAAAGGGCGAAAACCTTCTTACCTTGTCGAGCAGAGAAATTTATGAAAAGATGACAAAGTCACCCTGGATAAGATCCGTAATGATCAGGAAGGAACTGCCTGACCGGCTCCGCATCGTTATCACCGAGTCGGAGCCTTTTGCCCTTCTTGATATGAAGGGACACCTTTTCATTGTCGATGACAGAGGCGAGCTTCTTGAAGAGCTGAAAGACAGCCCGATGCCGTTTCTGCCGGTAATTACGGGCAATCCCTTCGGGGACAAAGAGGTTATCCTCGACGCCATACGTCTTGCAAAGGCGATAAAAAAGACCGGGCTTCTGATGGAAAAAGACCATATAGAGATCATCGCCAGCAAGGCGGAGGAGCTTTCGGTGAATCTTGACGGTTTGCTCGTAAAGGTCGGCGTCGGGGGCTATGAAGGGAAACTCCTGAGATTGAGGGCGCTGGAGGACGAAATAAAAAAGAGGGACATCCCTGTTGATTATATAGACCTCAGATTCGCAAACAGGGTCGTGGTAAAAGCCGCGCACGAGGTGGTCAAACGATGAGGCATCCAATAGCCGTAGGGCTGGACGTAGGCACATCTAAGGTTTGCGGCGTGGTCCTGAAACTGGGCCCCGCCGGCACGAGTATCCTCGGCATGGGTGTGGCCGCCTCGACCGGCCTTCGGAAGGGAATGATCATGAATGTCGACGCCACGGTCGATTCCATAAGAAGTGCGGTAAGAGAAGCGGAGTACTCTTCCGGCATAAAGATCAAGGCCGTTTCCGTGGGCATCTCCGGGGCTCATATACAGGCGCACGCCAGTTCGGGGGCAACAGGCGTCAGAGGGAAAGAAGTCGCGGAAGCCGATATCGACCGCGCCCTGGATTCCGCCAGAGCGGTGTATTTCCCTCTTGAGAGGGAAGTGCTTCATGTAATCCCGGAGGAATATTTGCTCGACGGGCAGGACGGCATAGCCGATCCTTCCGGTATGGCCGGCGTGAGACTGGAAGCCAGGGTCCGCATAATAACCGCCGGCATAGCTGCTGTACAGAACCTTCTGAATTGCTGTGAAAAGGCGGGACTCGAGGTCGCCGATGTAGTCTTCGGCCCCCTCGCCTCGGCGGCGTCTTCTCTAAGGCAGGACGAGCGGGACTACGGGGTAATTCTCCTTGACTTCGGGGGCGGCACAACCGACTTCGCCCTCTTTTGTGACGGCAGCCTGCGGCATGCCTCCGTTTTCGGAGTAGGCGGTCATCACATAACCCAGGACCTGGCAGTGGGTCTCAAAGTCGGCCTTTCAGAGGCCGAAAAGATAAAGAAGACCTGGGGTACCGCCGTTGTCGCAGGCTCTGCCGATTCTGAAGAGATCGAGATCACGCGGTCCGGCGGGCAGACGGACAAACTGCCCAGAAGATATATACAGGAGATCATACAGCCCCGGTGCGAGGAAATACTGGAGCTGGTCAAGGATGAGATAGAAAAATGTTCAGGGTATGACAAGGCTGTCTGCGGCGTCGTCCTCACCGGCGGCACATGCCTTCTGCCGGGATTCGACAGGTTGTCCGAGGCCGTCCTCGGTCTGCCCGTAAGGATCGGTGTCCCCCTGAACATAAACGGAGCGAAGACGCAGGTTGAGAGCCCGGTATATTGCACCGGCGTGGGCCTTGCGACCTATGACTACGAGCCGGATACCACTGAGGCGGTTTATGCGGAAATGATGAAGGGAGCCTTCGGAAGGGTAAAACACTGGACTAGAAATCTTTTGAAATATACTGAAAACCTGAAACCAAATAACCGAAAGGAAGGGGGAATCTTATGTTTGAAATCGAAGAAGTAAGAGGTCAGAAGGCAAGAATCAAGGTAATAGGGGTTGGGGGCGCAGGCGGCAACGCTGTCAATAATATGATCGCTTCCACGCTGCAGGGGGTCGAGTTCATCGCTGTCAACACGGACCTCCAGGTACTCGAAACCTCGCTGGCTCCCAAGAAAGTCCAGATAGGACGGGAGTTGACACGGGGGCTTGGAGCCGGTTCGAATCCGGAAATCGGAAGGCAGGCCGCTATCGAAGACAAAACGGCAGTGATGGACTGCATGGACGGCTGCGATATGGTCTTTATAACGGCCGGCATGGGCGGCGGCACCGGCACTGGTGCGGCCCCCGTGATAGCGAACATTGCAAGGGAGCTGGGCATTCTCACTGTAGCCGTGGTCACGAAGCCCTTCTTCTATGAAGGGAAGAAGAGGCTGTTGAACGCGGAGGAGGGAATAAAGGAACTCTCCGGCAATGTCGATACACTGATAGTCATTCCCAACGACAGGATAAGTCTCGTGGTCGAAAAAGGCACCCCCATGCTCAAGTCTTTCTCGATCGCCAACGACGTCCTCAGACAGGCCGTTCAGGGCATATCCGATATTATTGTCGTCCCGGGACTTATCAACGTCGATTTCGCAGACGTTAAGACGATAATGGAGAATATGGGACGGGCTGTGATGGGGGTTGGTACGGGAAAGGGTGAAGGCGGCGCCTTTGAAGCCGCGAAAAAGGCGATATCGAATCCCCTCCTCGAAGACTCTTCCATTGACGGCGCCAGGGGCATCCTCATAAATATCACGGGAGGACTCGAACTTTCACTTAGCGAAGTTCAGGAGGCAACCGCGCTGATATACGACTCGGCCCATGAAGAGGTCAACGTAATCTTCGGCGCTGTCATCGACCCGGACATCAGCGACGAAGTTAGGGTTACGGTTATCGCCACAGGATTCGAAGAAAAGAGAGAAAAGGCGGAGCTCCCCCAAATCAGGAAGTGGACGCCGGTCAGGGAACCTGTAACCTTTAAGGGCTCCGAAAGGTTTCTCGCGAAAAGCCTTGGCGGCGCTTGCGAGGCAAGCCTTGTCAGTCCGGATGTTATTAATTATGAAGAGGCCATCGATCTTCCCGCATTCCTGAGAAGGTCGGCCCAAAAAGAACTTTGATTTCCCCCCGGAGGGACTTCCTTTCCCCCACTAACCCGGGAAGTCCCTCCCCCCCTTTCCCACGCCCTCCCGGCGTTGAACCGTTTAAACCGTTTGAACCGTTTGAACTGTTCACTCAGGTTGACATTACGGCAAATTCAGGTATAATGGTTATAGTGTTGGACGGCATTGCGTCCTTGTCAGCAAGCATCGCCTCGGACGTGTGTGGACAGATAATCTGAACACTGATTTCAGACTGGAGGTTGCTGTATGCATGCCGATGCCGAAACCGGAAGAGGACCTTTGCTGGGAGGTCCCGCGCCACTCATTGAAGCAATATCTCCGAAAAAGACGCAACAAAAAGATCGCTTTAAGGGGGGCTGGATCATCCTTATTTCCCATCCCCAGGACCTGTTGCCTTTGTTCAGGACCAGGACGATCAACTATATCCTGTGCAAGAGAAGGACGAGAATCGTGATGTTGGAGAGCAGCAGCACGGCCGGGTCAAATTCCGGGGGCAACTTTTTCACAAGATATATCACCAGACACAACGTGACATTTCTAGACGATCCGGATAACGTTGTATCTTCCAGCTACGGACTGAATGAAGGCGGGCCTGACGAGGAAGTCAAGGGCGTTTTTGTCATAGACCCCAGAGGAATTTTGAGGATGAAGTTATACTTTGACAGCGCTCACCCCAGAAAGTTTTATGAGATTCTTAAACTCGTGGACGCCCTTCAGGACACCGACAGACAGAGGAAAAGAAAGCCCGCTTCCTCTGTCTGGAGGCGCCGGCTGAGCATAGTGGGCAGAGCAGGCTCCGTACCGGAAGAAGAAACGGTTTAAACGGTTTAAACAGTTTCAGCGGTTCAAACAGTTCAGACGGTTTAAACGGTTTTTCCGCGTGCCGTCAAGGGTAAGAAGTATTAACGTGCGTCACATCACCGGTTGCCGTATGACAGACAAGCGTGCAGCTGCCTGAAAACGTCCCGGTATCGGTAAAAACAGGATACAGGTTGCCGGAAACTGGCGATACGTAGCGGGTGTCGAAGTTTATGAGATTAGTATGATCTCCCGTACCGGGCGTGAGAGCTATCCCGTGCGGGTCATGACAGACGGAGCAAGGTGTATTAGCCGCCAGGTGTCCGCTGTGTCCCCCCTTCATCGTCGTCATGTTCTTTTTGAAACTGTCATCTCTAAGAATGCTGTCCCGGTTATGGCACCTGTAACAAAGTGCGTAACTCTGGAAACTCTCGGGGGTATTCATCGTCGTATCATACTCGTCCCTGAGTATGGGGGAGTACCTCGATCCATGAGGTCCGTTGGAAAGGCCGCCGTCATCAGCATGGCAATCCGTGCACTTTATGATGCTGGAGGCCGTCAGCGTCGGCAAAAGGGGTGAGGGAATGCTCGGGACCTGCATGTTGGCCCCGCTCCCCTCAATGGGATGATATGACGGGTTCGACAGGTCAAATGCCGATTGCATGTTGGTGTTGCTCACCACGCGAGGGACAAAAGGGACCATCTGGTTCAGATCTGCATGGCACTTGAAACATATTTCATACTCATATGCGGCAGGTATGGCGGCGTTCCTGTTCTTGTCCATACCGCTCACGTTTTCAGTCATTCCCGATACCCCTCCAACATCGGGCCGGGACGACGGGTTTGGGTTTACCGTATGCGGGTTGTGGCAGTCCACACACTCCACGTGCCGGCTTGTGATCGCCGTAGGCGATTCCGTCGGCTGATGAACACCGGTCGTAAGCTCAACGGGGTGCCTTGATATCTTTTGAAACTGGGCGTATATATTTTTCTGTGCCACGGTGCCGTTATGGCAGTCATAGCAATTTTTCTCCTCTTCCTGATACCGGAGAAGCCTTTCCT
>JBJKOV010000518.1:0-1382 GCA_046707105.1 Thermodesulfovibrionales bacterium | reverse complement strand
TCTCACCTCGTCATCCATGAGCGCGACCTGACGGTGAGCACGGCCCAGGGGAAGATCCAGAAAAGGCCGAAGAAAGAGAAGTAGGCGTAGAGCATGCCGTAAAGGAAGTCCCAGGACCGCTCGCTTCGCAGATAATAGAACATGTTGAACAATGCCATGATACCGATAGCGAAGAGGAGCCTCAGGACCGTTGTCGGGTCGCTCACCGACATTTTGACCATAATGGCGAGGGCTGCATATCCTATCGGGTAGCGCAAGTTCTTTATCAGCATGTCCGAAAGCGTGATAAGACGGGCCTTCGGCCTCCTTCGCCACACGATGCGGGCAAGACGGATTTCTTCCCTCACATAGCTTCTGTCCCAACGAAGGAACATCTTGGCGAGCTTCGAATATGTCTGGGGCACTATGGTATAAACCACGGCGCTCCGCTGGTATACCGTGTCGTATCCACTGGCCAGGATATAGTTTGTGAGAGAACGGTCCTCGCCGTATGTGCAGTGCACACCGAGGAAACGCTGGTCTACCCACTCGTCAAGCACATTCCTCACGGCAGACATCCGGTATGCAGCAAGTGCTCCCGGACAGCAATAGACCGTGTTGTAGGTGGACTGCACCGCTCGCAGGAAATCAAAGGACAGCATGAATTTCACATGGAGCATCTTCGGGATGACGCCCTGCTCACGGTTGTAAACCGATACTTTTCCCGCGACAGCGCCCACGCGCCCGTTACGAAAAGGACCGGCCATTGCAAGCAGTGTACTGGGGCTTATCACACTGTCGGAATCAATTGTTACCGCTATTTCGCCCTTCGCCTTCCTGAAGCCTTCCTCCAGGGCGGACCGCTTCCCTCGGTTCTTTCTGAAGCGGACGGTAGTGACAAGGCCAGGATGCCGCATCGCTGCATGCCGGATATGCTTCCACGTATCGTCCTTGCTGCCGTCATCAACGACAAAGATCTCCAGCCGGTCGCGGGGATAAACCGCAGCGGCCACTGAATCGATCGTCTTCGCTACCATCGCCCCCTCGTTGTAAGCGGGGATGATCACACTCAGAAAAGGGGCCTGTCCGAAAGGAGCCGCCGGGATGGAGCGGTACTTGAACCACAGGAAGGTGCGGAAAAATAGAAAAACAGTCCCCATCGCACCCCACATCAGGCTCGGCCGAAGGAGGACTTTCTCCCATCTGCTCCCCGAAAGCTTGTGAATCAGAGGCGTAAATATTCCCCCGCTCAGACTTGCGTAAGCTATTACTGTAAGACCGCACAGAATGGCGGCCCTCAGGAACCAGTCCCAGGAGTCTGCAGGTATATCGTCCGCCGGTATTTCGCGTATATCAGCAACTGCGCTAATTTCTTCCATATGCCAAGTGGGTCCTCCGATAAG
>JBJKOV010000517.1:0-2978 GCA_046707105.1 Thermodesulfovibrionales bacterium | reverse complement strand
GTCCGGCCTCCATCATGAAGGTCACGATATCGTTTGTCTTGCCGCAGATATGCAATACGGAGTGGACCGTGAGTTCCTTCATTATCTTCTGCAGAGGCGGCTGAATGAGGCTCTTGAATACCCTCGGGCTCAGCACGTCCGTGGTCGCCCCCATCTCGCGGACGGTTATGAAATCTACGCCCGCCCTCTCGTACTCCTTCGCCACAATGATGATGGCGTCTGCCATCACGTCCAGCAGCTTGGCAACCTTGTCGGCCTTCTTGAACGAGAGTTTGAGAAGATCATTCAGTTCCATGATCTGCCCCGCGAGGGTGAAGGGACCGAGGACATAGGACCCTACTGCGGCCTCATTGCCTATATCCGCCTTAAGGAGTTTAATCGCCTCGCAAAGGAGGGGGACCCTTCCACTGGAGGCGAGTCCGGCGGGGATGTTCACGTCCATCTCGTCCTCCTTGTGGATGAGTTTCTCCTTAATGGTAGGGTAAAGGATGCCTTCCGCGTGCGGATATACGTTGATGACGCACCCGAGGGCCTCAGCTTCTACGCAGAGATCGACCGGCACAACCCCGCATTCAAAGCCGAAAAGCTTGTAAGTGGTTGCCGCGGTATCCGCCATCATCTTCGCGTCGAGGTGTATATCAGCGAACCGGTACCCCAGTTTCTTGATCCCTTCTTCCGTCACATTCCCCATACCGCTGAAGCAGGGTACCCTGTCAACGGGTTCCCCCTTGAACAGTTTCAGCACTCTCTCTCTTGACGTCATAAACTCTTTCTCCTTTATCTGTTTGTTAAAATGTTCCGGTTCCTGCAGTTCCAGCTGCTATTTTTTCTTCCTTCCGCCCCCGGCCTTGAGTTTCTCGATGAAGTCGGAGAAGTATTTTCTTATCGGCAGGTCTTCACTGTCGTAGATGATTCCAGTCTCGTCATATACAAGCGTGGAAAGCAGCATATGGGCGCTCGCTACCGCCGGAAATACCCTTGGGGCCGTCACCGCGGGTCCGCAGAAGTCGAAATCACTCCATAACGCCGAGGACATTCCCTGCACGACTGCGTCCATCGCCTTGAAGCCGTCCAGTCCCCAGACCTGTTTTATCTCCTTCCACATGTGGGTGCCGTTGGAATAGGCGCCTCCGCAGGGCAGCCCGTGCTTCTCTTTTATCAGACGGTTTGCGGCGAGGGAGAGGGAGGTCGCGGGCAGGTTCATCACCGAGGTGTCTACGATGACGGTTTCGAATTCGCCGGCCCCCTGGGCGAGGATGGATTCAAGTGATTTAAGCCTCCCCGCCGGGGTCTGGTCCTGGTCATCAAATGCCTGTATAACAACATGCCGGATCCCGAGGTCCTTCAGTCTCAGGACCTGTCCTTTTATATCCTTGTCCCAAGGGGTAATGCTGTTATACAGAAACTTGTTCTGTACCCCCAGTTTCGAAATGTACTCGGTCGCCTTCGCCCTCTGCTCCGCGACCCACATGTCTATTCCGAAAGGCATGTCAGTAGTTTCGAGAAAGAAATCTGTATAGATCTTCGCCTCATCGGGCGAATTGGCCACCATCGCAACCATTCCCGGGACGCCGGTTACCCTCGTCATCTCCTCCTGCTTCCTGATGATCTCTACGGCACGCTGTCTGTCGAAATTTCCCTTCCTGTCCTGGAGTATCCTGTCTTTATTGTGAAACATCGAGGATATCATTAAAGGCGGGTTTTCTCCGGGCTGCCCGCCGATCCTGATTCCGCCGAAGTTGAAAACCTTCTGCTCTTTCTGAAACTTGAACATCACGTCTCCTTTAGGTCGAAATTATGCTAAAATACTGCCATATAGAGTACTCTTTGCTTTGTGGCAGCGATCCCCGTGAAGGACGCTGCCTCTTTTTTTCCTGCCGGCGGGAGGCCGTGGGCAACGGGCTGAAGAAAAGGTGACTGCTCATGTCTTTCCTCACGCCCCTTGCCCCGTGCCCATCGCTTTTCCTTAAAATACCCCGTGGTCGAACTTCGGCTGCGGCAGGTATTCCCATTTCTCGCCTTTTCTGTATTTCGCCTCTATATCAAGGCATTTCAGTGCGTACTCAAAGGCGTAAGGGATGCCAGGGCCGCCCGGGACAAATCCCGCGAGGATCATGCCGACAGACGCCGCCTCGAATATCTCCTGCGTGGTCGCCCCGGCGTTAATCGCCGGAATGACGTGAATGATGCACCTCGGTGAGCAGTAGCCGACGCCGCCCGACATGAACATCAGTTCTTTGATTTTTTTTGAAAGCGCCCCGTCTCCGAAAATGCTGGCATAGAAATCGGCAAATGTCTTCCCCGGTTCGGGTGTGACCGTGTTAATTATCTGGAACATCCTCGGCACGAAGCCGCACTTCTGTTTCATGTACTCATTTACTTCTTCGACGGTCATCTGTTTTTCTGCCATTTTCGCTTCCTCCTTGGCTTTGTTAACCGGCCTCATGGCCGGACCTGATTCGTGGAATCAGAAATTATCGTCCTGTACCTCCCCTTTTTTTCAGGGGCTGGCCTCATCCCTGTCTTCTTCACCTCCCATCAGGGACGGGGCTCATCCGTCAATTAATATTTCCAGTTGAGGGCAACATCATGGAATGTCCTGATATTCTCATATGGTATAGTGGGCGGTATATCGCAACCCGGCACAAGGATAAACCCGCCGTCCTTTGCCGCGATTTCTATGACTTCCTTGCAGGCTGCCTCTACCTCGGCCGCGGACTTGTTAAGGAGGACATGGACCGGTGCAACGTTTCCGCCGAAACACATCTTGCCGCCCAGCACTTCCTTTGCCTTTGCTATATCGACCTTTTGATCGAAGAATATGGTGGAACATCCGGTGAGGGGAAACATATGGAGACGGTCGCTTGTGTTGCCGCATATGTGCAGGATGGTATGGACGTTCTTCGATTTTGCCCAGTCGCTCATCTTTTTCAGAGGCGGCACCGCGAAGCGCTCCATCTGTTTCGGGTTGATAAGAT
>JBJKOV010000516.1:0-2530 GCA_046707105.1 Thermodesulfovibrionales bacterium | reverse complement strand
GGGATGAAGAAACTGTGTATAACGTCTTCAGATGTCATCTC
Organism: Thermodesulfovibrionales bacterium; assembly: GCA_046707105.1. Lineage (GTDB taxonomy): Bacteria > Nitrospirota > Thermodesulfovibrionia > Thermodesulfovibrionales > UBA6898 > JARRRD01. Next base: position 2,489 of record JBJKOV010000516.1, on the reverse strand, counting down.
CAGTTTGACCGGTTTTCCCACCGGCACCCTGAGTACGTCGCTCCCCTTCCCGTTCTGGTACTTAAACGACCATTGCCACTGCCGGCCGATGACATTGACAGGCATGGCGTCCGCCGGCGGATTGCGTATATAATCAAAATTCACCCAGCCGAAATAGAACATTACCAGCACAAGGATGGTGGGAACGATCGTCCATGTTATCTCAAGCGGAATGTTATCAGCTGTTTCACTGGCCCTGGAGTTTCTCTTCCTGCTGTATTTGAAGAGAAAGACCAGCATCGTAATCGTGACCATGACAAGCAGAACGACGCACATCACCGTAACGATGACGAAGGCGCTTTTTATTTCTCCAGCGGTATTGGATGGCCCCGGAAACATAGATCACCCCGCCCTGAACCATACATCCGAAAAGGTAAATAGAATAATCAGCGTCAGCACCAGAACAGCCAGAGACACCATCATCTTCAAAAATCTCCCCTCATATCTCAGGTTCATGAAGAAAACAAGGTTCAGAAGCGCCATGCAGGACGCTATTATGACATTCACCAGCACCGTGATCCCCTTGACCAGTATCCGGGAAACCGAAATGTTCAGGGCCAGGAGCAGAAGGAGGATCAGCCAGGTAATTATATACGTCCTGTAGTCGACGATGCGCATGCCTTCTTTCGCTTCGTTTTGTTCCATAATCTCCTATGTCACCAGATAGAAAAGGGGAAAGAGATATATCCAGACCATGTCCACGAAATGCCAGTAGAGTCCGGCATTTTCCAGTCGCACCGGATATTCGCTGTTGATCCTGCCCGTCGCTGTAGAATACATCATGTAACATATGACTACGACGCCTGCAAGCACATGAAGTCCGTGAAGTCCGGTCATCACGTAATACAGTCCGAAATAGAGTATCTCCCCCTTGCCCATCCTGAGGAGGACCGGTGATGCAGGATAAAGGCCCTTCACTATTTTTTCGCCCCACTCGATGCCTTTTATAATTAGGAAGACCACCCCGGAACCAACTGTTAATGCCTGGAGTATCACCGATAATCTGTTGTTTCCCTTCTTCACAGCAGTGATGGCAGCCGCCATGAACAGGCTGCTCGTAAGCAGCAGGACTGTATTGATCGAACCTAACACCAGGTTCTCCTCGGAGGCGCCGGCATGAAATTCATGAGGGAACCGGTAGCGGAAGACCGAGTACAGCAGGAACATCCCCCCGAAAAAAAGAAGTTCCGTTAACAGAAAAAACCACATTCCATACTTGGCTCCGCTGTAGTCCCTCTGTTCGAGGTTATTTGGCGCAACCGTCTTTTCTTCCTCCCGCGGCTTCATTCATCGTCTCCAATTACAGGCATCTCGATGAAATTCTCCCTTGGAGGAGGTGAAGACACCTTCCATTCCAGCGTCCTTCCCCCCCAGGGGTCCGCCGGCGCCTTATCCCCCTTGAACAGTGCACGAATCAGGTTGCCGAACATGATTATAATACCCAGGGCAAGTATCCATGAGCCGACTGTGGATATCACGTTGCCGGTATGAAATCTGGGGGGGTAATCGAAGTACCTCCTTGGCATACCCTCGTATCCCAGTATGAACATGGGGAAATACAGGGTGTTGAACCCGATGAAAAGAAGGAACCAGCCTAATTTGGCCACCCGCTCGTTGTACATCTTCCCGAACATCTTGGGGAACCAGTAATGGAGTCCCGCAAAAATGGCAAATCCCCCGCCGCCGAACATAACGTAGTGAAAATGTCCGACGATCCAGTAGGTGCCGTGCAGCTGCAGATTCGCAGCCAGGGCGCCCTGGATAAGCCCAGTCAGGCCGCCTATTGAAAAAAGAAAAAGGAAAGAAAGGGCGAAAAGCATCGGGGAATCCGCCACTATGGACCCCTTGTACAATGTCGCCACCCAGTTGAAGATCTTGACGCCGGTTGGAATTGCCACAAGAAAGGTGATGAAGGAAAAAATGATCCTCGACGTGTCGCTCATTCCACTCACAAACATATGGTGTCCCCAGACGAAATAGCCGACGATAGCAATGCCCAGTGCGGAGAATACCACGGCCTTGTAGCCGTATATCCTCTTCCTCGCAAAAACTGGAATGATCTCGCTGATCACGCCCATTGCCGGGAGTATCATGATATAGACGGCGGGATGGGAATAGGTCCAGAACAGATGTTCATAGAGTATCGGATCGCCGCCTTTCGTCGGGTCAAAGAAGCCTATGCCGACAATCCTGCCCAGGATGATGAATACAAGAGTAATGGCCAAAACCGGGGTAGCGAGCATCTGCACCCACCCTGTGGCGTAGAGTGTCCATGCGAATAAAGGCAATTTAAACCATGTCATTCCCGGCGCCCTCAGGCGATGGATAGTGGTGACGAAGTTCAGGCCGGTCAGTATGGAAGAAAAACCGAGCACAAAAACACCCAGCACGGCGAGTGCGATATTGGCCTTAACCCGGATACTGTAGGGGGCGTAGAACGTCCAGCCGGT
>JBJKOV010000515.1:0-1015 GCA_046707105.1 Thermodesulfovibrionales bacterium | reverse complement strand
GAATCCCTGAAGAATGTCGGGGTCGCGAAACGGTCGACCTTTACATTGCTGAAAATTCCCCTCATCTCACTCCATCGGGGAATACCGTCCTTCCCCGTCTCGTACCCGAATGCCCTGACCCGGCCGTCTGCATCGCCGACTACGAGCTCCCATCTTCCGTCACCGTTGATGTCGAATACCGTGGGAGCCGCATGCTCCATCCTGGGCAGGGTTTTGAAGAATTCTTTCTGTTCTTTCCACAGTGGCCTGTCGAAGCTGCCCGAATTGAGGAAGGCCCTTAATACTCCGTCCTGTTCCCCGGTGATTAGAAGGTCTTTCCCCTCCCAGACAGTGAGAACCCCTCTGGAAAAGCCCGGAAGTTTCAATCCTTTAAAGAAATCGGGCTTTTCCAGCCATGGCAGGCTCCCGGGGGCGTTAACAGTTTCGAAGAGCTGCAGTTTTCCATATATGTTTCCGACCACCATGACATGGCTGCCGTCGACCGAGGAAACAGCTGGAGCGCAGGCCGGTCCGGGCAAAATCCTGCCGGAGAAGAGGGAAGACGTTTCTCCCCATCTCAGGTAATTTCCTTCAGACCGGAAGTAGTGCAACTTGCCGTCTCCGTCGGAAACCACGAGGTCTTCTTTCTGATCTTTACTGTTTCCTATAAATGCGGGAGCGGCAAAACTGCTCAGGCTGATACTCAGTCTTGACTCCTGCCACGAGCATTTTCTTCCCTGAGTTTTTTCAAGCATATACAGCTTGCCCATACTGTTGCCGGCGATGACGACAACCTTCGTGCCCGAGACCATGGCGGCTGGTGCGGCATACATTCCAAGGTGTACGTTACTGAAGCATGAGCTGTCTCTTACAAATGAGACCCTTCCCTGAGTGCTCTTGTTCCTAAATAGAAAAAGGCGGCCCGTTGAGTTCCCGATTATCAGGTCGGGCATACCGTCGCCGTCGACATCTGCAAGCGAAGGCGTGGCGTCATTGCCGACTTTTATCTCTCCCATAGGCACCTTTTTCCACAAAG
>JBJKOV010000514.1:0-15105 GCA_046707105.1 Thermodesulfovibrionales bacterium | reverse complement strand
GCAGAGTTTCAGTGAATTTTGTTTTCCGGTGAGAGGCCGGAAAACAAAAAAAGCTCTTTATGGCAGTTTATATATTTCTGTCCTCTCAGCAGAAATATATAATTAAACTCTCTGCGCCCTCTGCGTCTCTGCGGTGAACTGTTACAATTATTCATACTACATTCGTACAACACTTATCTTCTGAGGACCAAGGAATGGAGGCAGGACGTATGTTGAAGGATGAAAATAACGAGAGGATAAATCGCCTCCGGGAAAGACTGGGAAAAGAGGGCATCGGCGGCGCCCTCCTGGTGCATTCAGTGGACCTCTACTATTTCACGGGATCGAGGCAGAACGGCATGCTCTGGGTTCCCGCCGTCGGGGGTCCTGTCCATATGATCAGGAAGAGTTACACAAGGGCGCGCGTGGAGAGCAATGTCGACGACGTCAGGCCTTTCCCGCGGAGCAGTGAATTCTCACGGCAATTCGATGTTACGGGTGGTAAGATCGGGCTAACTTTCGACGTTTTGACGGTACAGTCGTACCATTTCTACAGCAGACTCCTTCCCGGACGGGAGTTCGTCGATATTTCGGGAATCACAAGGGACCTCCGTGCGGTAAAGTCGGACTTTGAGCTCGAACAGATGAGGCACAGCGGCAAAACGCTCTGCGAGGTATTCGGTGAGGTTCCGGCATTCCTCGTCCCCGGCGTGCGGGAGATCGACATTGCAGCCGAATTCGAGTTCAGGCTGCGAAAGGCAGGACATGAAGGCTATCTCCGCATGCGGGCCTTCAACCAGGAGACAACCGGGCTGGTTGTAGCCGGGGAAAGCGGTGCGTCTGCGGGCTGTTTCGACGGGCCTATTTCCGGGAAAGGGCTGTCACGTGCCGCTCCCTACGGGCCGTCAACGTCGGTTATCAGGGAAAACGTCCCTGTCGTCGTCGATTACGGGGTTGCCGTCAACGGATACATGGTCGACATGACCCGCGTCTTCGTCCTGGGCAAGCCCGAGCCCCGAATAAAAAAAGCCTTTGATGTTGCGATCGATATACAGGCCTGGCTAATGGAAAACCTGAGAGACGGCAACCTATGGGAGGAACTTTACGTGGGCGCCGCCCGCATGGCTGAAGCCGCAGGCCTGCAGGACTATTTCATGGGCCATTCCGGCGAACAGGCAAAGTTCGTAGGTCACGGCGTAGGTCTGGAGTTGGATGAATTACCGGTTCTGGCACCGAAATTCAAATTCCCTCTCCAGGCGGGGCATGTTGTGGCCATCGAACCGAAGTTCGTATTTCCCGGTCTGGGGGCTGTGGGAATAGAGAATACATATGCTGTGACCGATTCGGTCTGCGAGTAACTTACCGCACTCCCCGACGATATGGTTTGTCTGTAGTCACTCCAGGGCAATGAAACATTTTGTACGGATTTTATTTTCCACAGGACCAACCGCACTTCCGCATTTTATGACCACCTTTCGCGCAGATAGGATAGAATGAAGGAATAGGACTATATGACCGCCACACGGTTTGAAGAAAACAGGAATCATCCTGGCAGCGTCGGCAAGCCGCCTGACGAATACCGGGCATTTGCAGGCAAAATGCTGATTGCGGTGCTGATCGTTGCAGGGACTTTTTTGCTCTTTCTCCTTTTATGGTCGGGGCTGGAGTTTTTTCTGCTTGCCTTCGGTGCCGTACTCTTCGCAATTTTTATCCGCGGTCTGAGCACACCGGTCAGCAGGATACTGAAGCTCCCTTTCTTTGTTTCGGTCGTCGCCGTAATACTGGCCCTTGGCGGGACCCTGTATCTTGCGTTCTTTTTGCTGGCCCCCCACGTGGCTGCACAGGCAAATGAGCTGGGACTGAAGCTTCCCAATGCGCTGTCACATATCCAGAACCGGATCCAGGAGAACCCCCTCGGACAGGAGATACTCAGGCAGATGCCGAGTTTTCGCGAACTGCTCGGGGGAGGCGCGCTGCTCACTGAGGTAAAAGGAATTTTCTCCATTACCCTTGGAGTGGTCATCGACGCCTTTCTCTTTTTTTTCGTCAGTCTCTATCTGTCCTTCGACCCCCGCATATACATAAGAGGGTTCCTTCGGCTTGTGCCTCCGCGAAGGCGGGACCGCGCAGAAGATGTCATCGATGCCCTTGCGGTTACGCTGCACAGATGGCTTGTCGGGAGGCTCCTGGGTATGGCGCTCGTGGGACTTCTGACCGGGATCGGGCTGATGCTGGCCGGGATACCCCTCGCCCTGACGCTCGGGCTCTTAGCGGCGCTGCTGACCTTTATCCCTTATCTTGGCGCCATGCTGTCCGCCGTGCCCGCAGTATTAATCGCACTGCTGGATAATCCGATAAAGGTATTCTACGTTATAGCGCTTTATCTCCTCATCCATACCTTCGAAGCCTATTTTGTAAGCCCGATGATACAGCGATATCAGGTGCTGTTGCCTCCGGTGGTAATTATCATCGCCCAGATATTACTGGGCGTCTATGCCGGTCTTCTTGGCCTTATCCTTGCCACGCCGCTGACCGCGGCCGTCGTCGTTATCATAAAAATGCTTTACATCGAGGACGTGCTGGGAGAAGCGGCCGACGTCCCCGGAGAGACATGAGCAGTCCTTTTCCGGTCACCGCCGAAAGAGAGGGAGGCACGCCGATTTGGTCATAGCGTGCCCCCCTCCGCCTTATGCCGGGTCCTGGCAGCAATCACTGCCGAGGATTGCCCTCAGGTCTTCCTCGGGCGTGGAAGCTATGGGTCTGATCGAGAAGTTCTTCACGAGAAAGTCAAGAACGTTAGGAGTAATGAACGCAGGCAAAGAAGGTCCGAGCCGGATATCCTTGATGCCCAGATAGAGCAGCGTCAGGAGTATGGCCACCGCTTTCTGCTCATACCATGAGAGTATAAGCGAAAGCGGCAGTTCGTTAACACCGGTGTTGAATGCCTTGGCAAGGGCGAGGGCTATCTGGACAGCCGAATAGGCGTCGTTGCACTGGCCGATATCGAGGAGTCTTGGAATGCCGCCGATGTCCCCCAGATCCTTGTCGAAAAACCTGAACTTACCGCAGGCGAGTGTGAGCACCACTGTGTCCTTGGGGGCCTTTTCAACAAACCGCGTGTAGTAGTTCCTCCCCGGTTTAGCTCCGTCGCAGCCCCCGACCAGGAAAAAGTGGCGGATCTGCCCCTTTTTCACCGCATCGATGACTTTGTCGGCAACGCCCAGCACCGCATTTCTTGCAAAACCGGTCATAACCCCGGTCCCGTGGCCGTCCTCCGTAAAGCCCGTCATTTCGAGCGCCTTTTCGACCGCCGGAGTAAAGTCCCTGTCCGGTATATGCCTCACTCCGGGCCACCCCACGAGGCCGCACGTGAAGATATTGTCTGCATAAGAATCGAGGGGCCTCTGAATGCAGTTTGTGGTCATGACAATCGAACCGGGGAACTTCGCGAACTCCTTCTGCTGGTTCTGCCACGCAGTGCCGTAATGCCCGTAAAGATGGGGATATTTCTGCTTCAGGCCCGGATATCCGTGCGCAGGCAGCATCTCGCCGTGTGTATAGACCGATATGCCCTTGTTCTCGGTCTGCTTCAGAATCTCTTCAAGGTCCTTCAGGTCGTGGCCCGATACGAGGATCGCCTTTCCCATCCTTGCCCCAAGAGGCACCTTCGTCGGGACAGGATGTCCGTAGGCGCCCGTGTTTGCGCCGTCGAGCAGTTCCATCGTCCTCAGGTTCACTTCCCCGCATTTCATGGCCAGCCCCACCCAGTCATCGAGGCCAAGGTCCGTCTTCGTCATGGCGGCAAGCGCTGTTTGCATAAAAGCAAAGACGGCGTCGTCCTCCTTACCCAGGATCAGGGCGTGATCGGCATAAGCTGCCACCCCTTTCAGACCAAAAAGTACTATGTCCTGAAGGGACTGTATATCGGGGTCGACTTTCCCGTCGGGCACATGCTCTTTGACGGCCTTGCCCTGCCCTATCAAGTCCTCCCGGCGTGCGGCGGGAACAAAAGTCGCGCTCCCGTGCCGGAAGTCCGCAGTGCCGCCCGAGGAGTCAATCTTGCCTTTCAGCAAGTCTCTCATTTCGACCGAGCGTCTTATTAGAGACTCGAACCTCACAGGGTCGAAGTCGACATTGGTGAGGGTCGAAAAGAGCGCCTCCGACATAAAGACATTCACATCCCTGTCCTCGACGCCGGCTTTTCGGCCCGCCTCCGCAAACAACGCCAACCCTTTCAGCGAATAGACAAGAAGATCCTGAAGCGCAGCCACCTCGTCGCTCTTTCCGCATGCCCCCATCTTTTTTGTGCAGCCCTTTCCTCCGGCCGCCTGTTCACACTGGTAACAGAACATAAAGACCTCCCTGAAATGTTTTTGCCAGAGCCATTAAACCCGTGGCTTGATCTAATATAAACTTTCAGGTTCATACCCCGGTATGATGTTTATCATATGAACCTATAAACGACAGTTAACCGTGAACATCCGCGTCGGTCTATGGCTAAATGTCCAGGGTACGGGCATTTAGCCCGGATTATTCATGAAATGTGGTGAACGCGAAAGGACATGGTGTTTTCCCTCATTCCTGCCTGCCGGCAGGCAGGCTCGCTTCACTCCGAGGAACTTGCCCTCTTCATTATCAGAGGCACACTGTATGAGCATCGGGCAAGTAAAGCCGCTCAAACACTATGCCCTTCCGGTATTCAGGAAAATTTGTGAATAAAGTGGGTTAGCATTTTTTAAAGTGTAGGAAAAAACACTACAAGAAAATCAGACAACAACCGATACCGTACGTAATCCCGGTCAAGTATGATCATAAAAGGAGTAGAATCGCCTTGGGGGGGGCCGTTCTGACCCGGGAAACGGAAATAATAAGCTCATAAAACGAGCAATAATAAGGAGGATGTTATGAGAAAAAGGGGGTTCATTCTGGCTGCGGGCGCGATTTTACTGCTTCTGGCCGCCACTGCGTATGCAACGTCAACGATCTACGGCGAATTCCAGGTAAAATATCCGTCGTCGGCAACTTCAAGCTTCGGTTGCGCAATATGTCACAACGGTAATCCCGGCATAGCGACCCTTTACAACTACGGCGCTGCTCTTAGTGCCAACGGCATCAATACCGGGAACCCGTCTCAAAGCGCGTTTAACGCCGCCGCTACCGCCATTGAACCGTCGGATTCAGATAGCGACGGCTATTCGAACATAGTAGAGATCAATGCAGGAACAAACCCCAGCGATCCTGCAAGCCACCCTACTCCTACTCCTACGCCCACGCCGACTCCGGCAACAACGATGCCTTGTCCCACAGGAGAACAGGCCTTTTTCTATAGCCCTGTCGGAACACCCGTGATCAGCTCAAACCCGGCGGAGGCCGAACCGCTTGCCGTTGTCGTAGAACCCGGTGAAGACGTAGACTTTTTGATGAACGCATCCTTTGATTGCCCGGTAGATGCCACCTTCAGCTTTTTTGCGCCGGGCATTGATCCTGTAAACATCTTCTTCATCGATTCTCAGATAAACGGGAAGTGGCTCTCACAGGCAGTAGCCGATGAGTTAACATCACAGCAATGCTCCCTGTTTGGTACTTCTGAAGACGCCAGAAGGAAGGCATACGAGAACCTTGTCTTTTTCAATACTGATGTGACCCAGCTGGACGTGGCGCCTGAGACACTCCATGCGACTTTCCCGCCAGGGGTGTACGTGGTCACGCTCAGTGTGACGCCCCACGGTACGAAAGGTCAGACCCTTTATCGCTGGTCGACATTTTTTGCAGTTCAGTAGTGCCGGAAACCAAGACCCGGCTGCCCTGACTCTCGGGGGCGGCCGGGTCTTTCTCACATCCTGCTTTTTTATTCCTTCTGTCATCAACGCAGCAAATGTCCAAAAACTTACCTTGCGGGTCTCTTTTTGCGTTCACTCTTCGAAGAGATTGTGATAAATTAATGACGAGGATGAAAGAACAGACTAAAGAGAACATACTGATTACTATTTCGCGGCAGATGGGAAGCGGAGGCTCATACCTCGGCCGGCGCGTGGCGGACCGGCTGGGTTTCAGGTATGTAGACAGGGACATCCTGCAGCAGGCGACAAAATATCTCGGGGAAAGTGCAGAGGATATGGCTTTCAGGGAGGAGAGAGTGTCAGGCTTCCTCGAAAATCTTCTGAAGGGCTTCATTTACGGCAGCCCCGAGACCGCATATATGCCGCCCTCTATCCGGCCTGTATATGACGTCGAGCTCTTCAACGCCGAGGCCGGAATAATCAAAAGCATCGCTGATAAACATAATGCCGTCATCGTCGGCCGGGCCGGCTTTCAGGTATTGAAAGGCCGTCCCCTGCTGGTCAGTGTCTTTCTCCATGCCCCTGAAGACTTCCGCCTCCGGCGCGTAACAGAGGCTTACAACTTATCCTCTCCAGCCGAGGCGGCAGCACTTATAAGGCAATCAGACACCCAGCGCAAACGGTTCATAAAAACGATTGCCGGAGTCGACTGGACCGACGCGCGGTGCTATCACCTGTGCATAAATACGGGCGCGGCCGGACTGTCGGTCGCCGAGGAAATGATCGTGGAACTGGCCGAAAAAGCCAGGAACACCCTCGGCTGATAGCCTGTCTTCGCTGCATCTCCGCTAAAAAGTATCATGAAACCGGCTCCCTCCGTTGCTCTGAGGCGAACCGGCCAGTGCCGGTCGGGTGCAATCAATACCAACCGTAGGGCCAGCCGAAGGGAGGGCCCCAATATGGTCCGTAGCCGTAATAAGGCCCATACCAGCCGTAACCGGAATAGTAGGGAGGATAGTAGGCCTTCGACTCCGTCCAGATATGGATCTCCTTGATACTGATTACCGGGTATGTATAGGTCATCTCGCCGATCTTCCTTTTTTCCGGCCTGATAATCTTCCCGGCCACAGTCACCTCGCGTCCCTTCTTGTAGATCATGGGGTCTAGATAGGCCGAAGTCCTGGCTATAAATCTCCCATGGGAGTATTCGCTGTCCTTCGGCTCTCCTTCATAATCGAGGGGGGTCTCGAGGACCACAACCTCGGTGCCTTCCTGGTGATTTATCGTCTCAATGATAATACCGCCCCAGATCACTACAGACCCGGTAAACATATCCGGGGCCCTCAACACCGCGGTGAATTGCGGCCCTTTTTCGGCTTCCTGCCTCACCCCTTTCGAGATCGGATAGGCACAGGCGGAAAGGACAAGCATCACTGCAAAACACAGGAGAGAACCTTTGCGGCTGTACATGGTGACCTCCTTTCGGCGGCACTTTTCATCAGGAGTTTGAGGTCTCGAGGCGCCCTGTCGAAGCCTCATGCGCGATCGCACGTCGTCGGCTGTTTCCATCTTATCACCTTTTCCTTGCCTGTCAAGAAGACAACAGAAGACAGACCATGGCTGTCCAGCGCCGCGCTGAAACAGATGATTGAGACTTCACAAGAAAGGTGATAACATGTTCTTATCGTTAAATGTTGCGGCATCAGGAGGAACCTTTCAGACTACGGCAGACGGCTGACCGGAGAAAAAGGAGGTAAAAGCGGGGGACATGTTCCACCTTCCGGGGCTCATTGAAAATTTTCCATCTCTCGGTCTTTTCATTCTCCTTCTCCTCGGTGTAATCGGTTTCCCATTCCCGGAGGACGCCATACTTCTGACATGCGGCTTTCTGGTATCCCGGGGCTCGGCAAATCCTCCACTGGCCTTTCTATCCGTATATTCCGGTCTCCTCCTGACGGATTTCTTTCTTTACTCCGTGGGAAGGAAGTACGGCAGAATGGTCATCACCCACAAGAGGTTCAGCCGGATACTCTCCCCGGAAAGACTTTCCAGGATGGAAAGCGTTTTCAACAGTAGAGGCATCCTCGTAATCCTGTTCGGCAGACAGATCCTTGGGGTCAGATCGCAGGTCCTGCTTTCGGCCGGCGTGATGAAAATGCCATCGAGAACATTTCTTCTTCTGGATGCCTTCTCCGCCCTTATCACAATCACGTTAATGGCCGGGGCCGGATACCTGGGCGGACATAACCTCGATGCCTTGCGAAGACATATTTCCCGGGTAAATTCCGCCGCGCTGATATTCCTCGCAGCCCTTTTTGCGGTCTATCTTGTATTCAGATATGTACGTTACTTACAAGATAAAGTTCAGCACGATTTACAGGACTAGCCCCCTTGAGTCCTCAGATCGGCAAAGAAAAGACCCCTCTGAACGTCGAGGGGTCTTTTACAGATTATTGCCGGGGCAACAATTTAATACTGCGGTCTAGGTGACAAATACCGTCGCCCTCTTGAGTTCGTTCAGCTTACCCAGAAGGTTATGATGCTTCTGTTCATCGGCGATCAGGTAGGACAGAACATAGCGCGTAACGAACATTTCAGAGTTCAGCAGGGCTTCGTCGGCGAGTTCCAGCGACCTTGCCTCGGCTGCCAGGTGCTTATTCAACCCGTTGCCGAGGGCGTTCAACTCGTCGGGGCTCAGGATGAAAGGCTCTTTTTCGATACTGTCGATGAGCATCTGCTGCATGGCCTTGTGCTTCTGCGAATCGTGCTTGATCATCTCCATCGTCAGTTTTATGAGTTTGTTGCGGGTCTTCTTCAGCATTTCGTCGGAAAACCTGATAGTCTCATCCTCCAGCTTCTGCCACTCCTTGATGACCTTCAAAAACTCCTTGGAGCTTTCAGCCGGTCTATTCACCCTGCCCTGCTTCGCCGGTGCTCTTTCACTCATGAACTACCTCCTTCTGAAAATAAGATATGTTAATAGCCAGACTATGCTTACCTGCCATGCAGGCATTAATTAAAAGTCATAAAAAAACCGCCGTCATCACCTCCCCAGTACACACTATCCATATTTCTGCAAGACAGCCTCAGCCTTATTATCTTTACTATTTAATGCTACCACATCCGTATTCGATGTCAAGTTTTATGCAGTTTCCCCCGCTGCAGGTTTCCTTATGTCTTCATGTAGTTCTCCGATGCACAAAAAAGTCATGCGTTAAATCAGGCGCCGGTGTTCGATTGACTGCGTTCACGGCGGGTGTTACTCTAAAATCATGAAATGAAACGCTTCGAGCTGGTCGACATTTCGGGTGACGCAGGCATCGTGGCATTCGGCAGAAACATAAAGGAGCTTTTCAGGAACGCAGCAGCCGGCATGTACAGCCTGATAATCGACGCGGAGTCGGTAGAGGAGAAAAAAACAGTCGATATCGCTGTCGGGAAGGATTCCCTGGAGAGACTCCTTGTAGCCTGGCTGAACGAACTCATATTCCGTTTCGATGTGGACGGTTTTATTGCAAAAAAAATTGTTATAACGGGCCTCTCTGTCCCACCGGGAACCGCGTCCGGCGCCGGAGCCGAAGGGGCCTTTACTGTGAGCGCCTCCCTGTCGGGCGAGGAGTTCGATCCTGCCAGGCATAAGGGGAAGTTATTGTTGAAGGCCGCCACTTATCACGATCTGCGCGTAGAAAAAAAAGGTGATCTCTGGCGGAGCAAAATCATATTCGACGTTTAGAATCTGTTTATGCCACCTGCGGCAACAGCCGCCCGGCAAACCGGAGATTAGGATGTTAACGGACAAGCTCAAGAGGATAGACGAGACGAGACTGGAAGTCCCGGTTGATTACAAACCCCGCATGCTTGTGCCTGGAATAATATATGTGGACGTCAATCTGGAGAAGCACCTTGAAGTTGAAGCAGTCGATCAAGTGGCCAATGTGGCGGCACTTCCAGGAATCGTAAAGGTCTCCACAGCCATGCCGGATATCCATACGGGTTATGGTTTTCCTATCGGCGGGGTCGCCGCTTTTGACTTGAAAGAAGGCATCGTGTCTCCCGGCGGCGTCGGGTATGATATCAATTGCGGTGTGAGACTGCTGAGGAGCAATCTCGGAAAGGCAGAGCTTGCCCCGAAGATGAGGGAACTCGTAAACACCCTCTTCAACGAAATCCCTTCCGGCGTCGGTTCGAAGGGCAGGATGCGCCTCGGACCGGACGACGAGAGAAGGATCATGATTAAAGGCGCGGCATGGGCAATTGAAAACGGCCTGGGTGAGCAATCCGATTTGGAGAAGATGGAATCTGGGGGCCGGATTGAAGGGGCCGACCCTTCGCTTGTCAGCGCCAGGGCTTATGAAAGGGGGAGGGCCCAGCAGGGGACCCTCGGGTCAGGAAATCATTTCCTCGAAATTCAGTTCGTCGATCAGATTTACGATGACAAGGCGGCAAATGCGCTGGGGCTTTTTGAAGGGCAGATCACGGTTATGATCCACACCGGCTCAAGGGGATTCGGTCATCAGGTCTGCTCGGATTTTCTCGAGGTTATGGAGAAGGCCGCGGGAAAATACAAGATAGAACTTTACGACAGGGAACTGGCGTGCGCCCCTTTTCAGAGCCAGGAGGCGCAGGACTACCTGGCGGCCATGAGGGCGGCTGCAAACTATGCGTGGGCAAACAGGCAATGCATCATGCACTGGACAAGAGAGACCTTCGTGAAGGTGCTGGGGGCCTCTCCCCGTGAGCTCGGCATGAGTCTGATCTATGATGTCGCCCATAATGTCGCAAAAGTTGAAGACCATGTCGTCGACGGCAGGAAGAAGAAGCTGGTGGTTCACAGGAAGGGGGCCACAAGGGCCTTTCCGCCCGGACATCCCGAACTTCCTGAAGCGTACCGGCATCTCGGGCAGCCGGTCCTGATACCCGGCGACATGGGCAGGGCGTCCTTTGTTCTCCTTGGAACCGAAAAAGCCATGCATCAGACCTTTGGCTCGACGTGCCACGGCGCGGGCAGGCTCATGTCAAGACATCAGGCGATCAGGAAAGCCAAAGGCAGGGCGATCTGGCGCGAGCTCGAAGATAAGGGCATTATAGTCAGGTCCGCAGGCAGAGGCACCCTTGCGGAGGAGATGAGCGAGGCATATAAAGACGTTTCAGAGGTGGTGGATGTCGTGCACAAGGCCGGCATATCGACAAAGGTGGCTCGTCTCAGGCCCCTCGGCGTGGTAAAGGGATGACAAGTATGGAATACCTCCTTTTTCTGCAGACCCACCCTCTTTTTGTATAATTTATACAACTTCAAGGTTGACGGATCGGCATGCTGCGTATCCTGCCGCGACAAACCGATAGCCGGGCATTTCCTTACACTGAAAGGAGAAAGAAATTGAAATTGAAAATCGGCAAGATCGCCTACGAAAACCTCTTTCCCATTTTTTATATGCTGCAATCGGAGTTCGACTCCCCTGATTATGAATACATCGAAGGCGTGCCCTCCGAATTAAATGGAAAGATCCGGAACGGTGAGATAGATGTGAGCCCTTCGTCTTCCATAGAATACCTGAGAAACAAGGACAAGTATCGCCTGATAGAAAACAATTCGATAAGCTCCGCCGGGCCGGTAAGAAGCATATATCTTTTCAGCAGAACCCCCATTGAAGACCTTAACGGCAGGATTGTCCTCACGTCTTCCCAGTCGGAGACCTCGGTCGCAATGATTCGGGTGATTCTCAAGAAATTCTATGGCATGGACTGCAGTTTCCGGTCGGCATCCGTGCCCCTTGATGAGGCGCTGATGAAGGAGTCGGCCTATCTGCTGATCGGGGACGAGGCCCTTGTCGAAGTGCATAAGAAGCCCCGGGACCTTTGCGTATACGACATCGGAGATCTTTGGTACAGGAACACCGGCCTCCCCTCCACTTTTGCCCTCTGGATTATAAGGAAGGATTGTTACAGTGAAAAAAGGGGGCTGATAGACAGGTTTTCGCAGGACCTCGACAGGTCACGAACAAAGGCGCTTAAGAATCTGGGACGGATCGCAGACGCATCTGCCATGAGAACCGTACTTCCGAGGGCCGAACTCGTATCATACTGGGAAGGCATATCTTACGAATTCAATGAAAGTCATAAAAAAGGCCTGTCACTTTTCGAGAGGTATGCCAGAGAACTGGGGCTGATTTGAGAAGGCCCGGGCTCCTGATGCACTGATTCTTCGATTCCTGCAACCGCTGGAGAAACGTCCGGAATCTCCCTAAAAAAGGACGGGGTTCCCCAAAAAGGGAAGCACCGCAATCAAGAAACTGTAATATTTACAGTCAGTTATAGCTGGCACGGTTATTGTAGTTATAGCCTCCGGTAATTTCACTCAAAATGGAAAGGAGGTGAATCAGATGAAGAAAATTCTTTCAGTATTAGTGTCTCTGGTCATGATGTTTGCCTTTACTGCGGTGTCCTTTGCGGCAGAGCAGGAGGCAGCCCCGGCTGCAGCGCCGGCCGAGAAGGCGGCACCGGCCGAGAAGAAGATGGAGAAGAAGCATCACGTGAAGAAGGCAGCCCGCAATCACAGGATTATGGGCGAGGTCACGGCAGTCGATGCGGCAGCCGGCACCATCACCGTAAAACACAAAAAAGGCGACGTAACCATTTCGGTTGACGCCAAGACCAAGGTCATGGCCGGCAAAGAGAAGAAGTCCATTGAGGACGTAAAGGCCGGAGATAAGGTGACGGTAAAGTACAAGGAAGAGGACGGGAAGAATGTTGCCACCGGCGTCTATATAAAGACGGCGGCAAAGAAGGCAAAGAAGGCAAAGAAAGCGGAGAAGAAGGAAGCTGCTCCTATGGAGAAGCAGGAAGCTCCCGCCGAGGCTCCCGGCAAATAACCAGTTAAACAAATGCATTATGGACACCTCCTTCGGGACTGGTTTTTTGAACTGCCCAAGGAGGTGTTCTTATTCGCAGGCAGAGACAACATTTTTTGAACTATCAAAGGAGAATCGGATGAAGAAGAGTTTGATGAGGTATGTCGTTTCGGGAATTGCCCTGGTATTTCTGTTTACCGGCTGCTCCAAGGCGCCGACCCAGGAAATGAACGCAGCCAAGGCATCGATCGACACTCTGATGACCGAAGGAGCGGACAAGTACGCACCCGAGGATGCAAAGAAGGTGAACGACGAATTGACTGCCGCCATGGATGAGGTAAAGGCTCAGGACGGCAAACTGCTGAAGAATTATTCGAAGGCGAAGGAAATGCTGGCGAAAGCACAGACTGACGCCGACGGCGTGAAATCGGGTTTGGCTGCAAAAAAGGAAGAGGCCAGGAAGAATGCCGCGGCAGCTCTTGACGCTGCCAAGAGTTCCCTGGACAACGCCAACGGGCTTCTCGCGAAGGCCCCCAAGGGGAAGGGTTCGAAGGCCGACATTGAGGCGATGAAATCCGATGTAAAAGGCCTGGAGGATTCGCTTCCCGATGTACAGAAGTCGATAGACAGTGAAGACTATGTGGTGGCTGCACAACAGGCCAACACCATCAAGGAAAAAGCCGACTCTGTCTCGGAACAGATCAACCAGGCTCTGGCCAAGGTGAAGACGGCATCTGCAAAGGCACCGAAGGCACACGCAAAAAGGAAAAAGAGATCGTAACCGGCATCACGTATCGTGATAAGAAGCACGGTAACCATCACGGTTTCACTGTTCCTGCTGCTCCTCGCGGGATGCAGCGCCCCGAAGATACCTCCGGAGGTCAGGCTTGCTGAAGAGCAGGCCCTCAGCCTCCGGAGCGCCGGGGCGGCTGTCTACGCGCCCGGGGAATTCGGATTATACAATGAGGCCCTGACCAGGGGCAGGCAGGATCTCGCCCATGAGGAATCAAAGTTCAGATGGTTCAGAGATTATCGGTCTGTCGAAGCTGAATTCAGGAACGTCATTCAGCAGGGCGGGAAAACGTTTGAAAAAATAAACGAAGAAAAAGAACTCGAAGCCGGCAGGATCGAAGGGCTGCTCGCGTCTTACCAGAAGAAGATCGCCACTCTCAGAGAACTGACTCTCAAGATAAGCGGAGGAGAGCGGGCCAGAGAAGACCTGATGAAGGCGGAACTTATGCTGTCTGAAGCAAGTTTCTTAAATGGCAGGGGAGAATATGCATCTGCGGCGAAAATAATGGACGGTCTGTCGGCGCGCACAAGGGCTGCCGAAGACATTCTCCTGCCCATATTCGGCAGGTATTCCGACAGGACACAGATATTCAAGTGGCGGAGATGGGCGGAAGAGACTATCGCTGAATCGAGGGAGAAAAACACCGTGGTATTCATCGTTAACAAGAGTGACCGGACTTTAACGGTATACGGAAACGGCAAACCGGTCCGTGTCTTCCATGTCGGCCTGGGCAGCAACGGCGCCATGGATAAGCGTCATGCGGGAGACAAAGCAACACCAGAAGGAAGGTACCGCGTGATCAGAAAAATACCCGGGAGCCGGTATTACAGGGCGCTGCTGCTGAATTATCCCAATTCGGAAGACAGGAAACAGTTCCTTCAGGCAAAAGAGAAGGGACTTATTCCGCAAAAGGCGGGCATAGGTGGTCTCATCGAAATTCACGGAGGAGGCGCGGGGAGCCTGACAAACGGCTGCATTTCCCTCGAAAATTCCGCTATCAGGGAGCTTTTCGGCATCGCTTCCGTAGGGACACCGGTGACGATCGTCGGAGCGCTTCAGTATGAAAACAGGATTTCCTCAACCCTGAAGGGTCTATAAGCGATGCAAACGAAGAAAATAATCATTGCCCTGTCGGCCGCTTTGCTTGTGGCACTCATCGCAGTGGAAGGCATAGGGTATTATGTCGGCAGCAGGGGGACCGTCGCGGGAAACACAGGCGCGGCTGCAGGAAAAAGTCTCAGCCGGCTGAGAGCGAGGAACACGGCGCTTAAACATTCCATCGAGGGCCTCAGACCCGCCGGCGTATTTATAGTTGTAGATACCGCGAATAACCTCCTGTTTCTCAAAGAGGGCGATAGAATACTGAGAAAGGCCGTCATTTCAAGCGGCAGCGGCAACATCCTCCGGGACCCCGACGGCAAAAAAAAATGGGTCTTTGATACCCCGAGGGGGGAATTCTCGGTATTAAGAAAATTTGTGGATCCCGTCTGGACAAAACCGG
This sequence comes from Thermodesulfovibrionales bacterium, assembly GCA_046707105.1. Classification (GTDB taxonomy): domain Bacteria; phylum Nitrospirota; class Thermodesulfovibrionia; order Thermodesulfovibrionales; family UBA6898; genus JARRRD01. The sequence continues at coordinate 204 of JBJKOV010000514.1, read as the reverse complement.
ACTGGGCATTCATCGAAGACGGGAAAAACGTCCCCCGCAACTGGAAAGACCGTATGGAGGAAGGCGTTCTCGGAAATTACGCGCTGGGTTTCGGCAACGGCTACTTTATTCACGGCACACTCTACACCAGACTTCTCGGCAGAAATGTAACTCACGGCTGTGTCCGCATGGGGGATAAAGACCTCAAGGCGGTGTTCGCCTCAG
>JBJKOV010000513.1:0-7545 GCA_046707105.1 Thermodesulfovibrionales bacterium | reverse complement strand
TGTCATTCCGGCTGATATGTATTAAACCTGTCAAGTGGTCAAGCCGCCTTTTTGTATTTTTTATGTCCTTTGGTTAAGACCGCGTATTCTGGGCAGGGCACAAGAACTTAGACGACGGTAGATCATTCTGATATTCGCGGGTTGGTTACCGCATGACTTGTCTTCGTCGTGGAGCTGCCTCCGTCTTGTGTCGAGGGTCATCCTTATTTCAGGAGCCTCAAGCCGGAATCGAGGATTCTCCATACCTGTTCTTGGAACCCTGGCCGAAATACACGGCATATTAATAAAAATGTTGTCTGGAGGGGCGCAGGAACCTACTTCGGTTCCGAAGCCCCGGAAGACAACTCCTATTGTCTTCTCCTTCGTCATCAGCTCCTTCTTAGCCGTTCACTGGAGCGGCCATGGCACCTTTTCCCGTAACCTCACATGCAATGGCCCAGATAAAGCCGGCTAATTCCCTGGCCACTGCCGTACAGCTTTTAACCGGAAGTTTGCCTTTATAGACCAAATACCTGTACCGGCCACATAACCTTTTTTGAGCCTTCCATGCGATTTCCTGCACAGCCTTGCTTGTCTTCTCTGCTTTTTTCCGCAGATGAGCGGTCTTACGAGCAGGCAGCCGATAGCTCCAGGATGCCTCCACTAATACCCTTCTTACATGTCCGTTGCCCGTCTTTGTGATCCCGCCACGTTTCTGCCTTTCTCCGCTGGAATGCTCCGACGGAACAAGACCAAGGTGCGCCATCAATTGTCTTGGTGACTCAAATCGAGTAATATCTCCGAGTTCCGCAATTATCGTCATTGCCGCTACAAGGTCTACTCCACGCAATGCCATTAACCCCTCAACAACCGGCCTCAGCGTCCACTCACTCAATGCCTTCCTCATCTGCTCTTCCATCGCTGCAACTCGCTTCTGTGCATCTTTAACAATATCAACATATTCTTGAAATACAATCTGCTGCACCGATGATTCAAACCTCAGGCTCTCAAGCCACCTGAAATATGTCTTTGTCCATTTGCTCCTACCGGGATAGATTTTCCCATGTCTTAATAAAAACCCTCCCAACCGTTGCCGACTCTGTCGCTCCATCGCTTTCATGTCTTCCCGTGCCCGTGTCAAATCCCTCATCGCTTCCTGTCCTTCGTCCGGTACCCATATGGGAGTGAGTTCCCCAGCCCTCAGAAGTCTGGCTAGGCTTACCGCGTCCCGCCGATCTGTTTTTACCCTGGCCCCTGCCTTCTTCGGTATCAGAGACGGAGCTATTACCACGCAATCATACCCGGCTTTCGTAAGTTGACGGTATACCTCGTATCCGCACGGTCCAGCTTCGTAACAGAACAATACTTCCTCTCCCTTACTTAGTCTCTTCGCAAGTCGCAGATATGCATGAGGAGTATTCTCAACCGTGCCGTAATAGCCTGCCTCCCCTCTGCCCACTTCCGCTATCCCTACCACTATGTCTCCCTTGTGTACATCAAGACCTGCAAATTTGCTATACTCTTTCATAACCTGTCCTCCTTAATGTGGCTCTGAGCCTTTGGTTTTTAAACCCTTCAGCTTAACCCACGTCCCTTAAGGATGGACAGGTTTAATTCATTATGTCTTGTCCGGAATCTTTCTTCGTTTTCAGATGGATTCCTGACTCCCGAAGGCATTCGGGATTGCGGGAATGACAGTCTTGAACGCGGAATCGCTTTTGAGATAGGTTCGAAGCATTGAGTTATAATATCCGATGCACATTCTCGGCATAGACACTTCCTGCGATGACACATCGGCTTCGGTCGTGGAGGACGGGAGAAGAATAATCTCGAACGTCGTCTCAAGTCAGTCCGATATCCATACCAGATACGGCGGCATAGTTCCGGAACTGGCATCCCGCAGACATATAGAGATGATTATGCCCGTCGTCGACGAAGCCTTAAGAGAGGCGAACATTTCACTCGATGACATTTCAGCCGTTGCGGTCTGTCACGGCCCGGGTCTTATCGGCTCCCTTCTCGTAGGCTGCTCCTTTGCCAAAGCTGTCTGTTACGCCGGCAAGAAGCCTCTCGTTGCGGTCAATCATCTCGAAGGACATATCCTTTCCGCATGTCTGGGAGAGACGGCGCCGGATTTCCCCTTCCTGTCCCTGATTGTCTCGGGGGGGCACACAAGCCTCTATATCGCCGAGGGATACGGCAGATACACAGAACTGGGAAGGACGCGCGACGACGCCGGAGGCGAGGCATATGACAAGGTATCGAAACTCCTCGGACTTGGATATCCGGGAGGACCGATAATTGACCGACTTGCGCGGGACGGGGACCCGAAGGCGATAGATTTTCCAAGGGCCTATCTCCCCGGGACCTTCGATTTCAGTTTCAGCGGCCTGAAAACGGCGGTATTGAACTTTTTGCGAAACACGCAGAAGAATTCCGGGACGGCCGCCCTGCCCCCTCAGCTCATCAATGACCTCGCAGCATCATTCCAGGCGGCGGTCGCGGACGTACTCGTTCGGAAAACCGAATGGGCGGTAAAAGAGAAGTCGGTCCGGCAGATCGCGATTTCGGGCGGCGTTGCGGCGAACAGCGAACTCCGGAAGAGGATGAAGGAGATGGCGAAAGAAAGGGAAGCCGAGGTCTTCATGCCCTCAACAGCCCTTTGCACGGACAATGCCGCCATGATCGCAGCCGCCGGGTATCATCGGTTCGTGAAGGGGGAGCTTGCCGGGCTCGACCTGAATCCCCAGGCATATCTTAGGCTATAGCAGGCTGGAAGAAGTGTCGTGCAGGCGCCGACTCTTCCATTCAACCGGGTTGGACTTGCTTAACGGACGAGAAAATGCGGGCAGTCCTTTGGAAAAAAGACAAAGAGCTGCTAGAATGAAAGTATATGGCAGTAAATATAATCAAACGGAAGTCGTAAAGGGGAGATAAAAGAGGCATGAAAACCTTCGCATTGTTCGGCGCTTTCATCGCGGTACTGATGTTATTTCAGCTTAATCCGGGTACTGCGGCAGCCCATAACACAGGTCAGAATATCGCACCGGAGCGTACGTTTACAAAACATTTTCAGCACACTCTTTTCGATATCACCAGCCGGGCGGCCTATAGTGTGGAGGTCCTGCTGGACGACAAAGAGTACAACATAGGAAAGAATGTGATAGGGATCGTTGTCCACAACGCGTATGATGAAGACGTGAAGGGAGCGCAGCTCACAATAGTCCTTAAGAACCTCGCGACCAACGAGATCGTTCCGGGCAAGCCGGTTGTACAGGACAAGAGAAATGGTCTCTATATTGTTTCGGGCCTGGACCTGAAAAGAAAAGGCAACTGGGAACTCTACATAACCGTAGAGAAAGGCGGCATCAAAGACTCGGTGAAGTTTGTCCTTCCCGACGCCCTTAAACACACTCTGCCGAAGGGCGAGTACTCACCATAAGGAAGTCCTGTTTGACTCCGCGCGACATACCATCGGCTCAAGGCTGTTGAGTCGAGCGCTTATGCGGACAACATCGTGATGTCGAAATACAGGTCGTATGATTTTACGGCCCTTCTCCTCAAGCTGCACAGCATCGATAATCTGACAGCCGGCCTGAACACCCCGCCGGGACACTACTGGCCGGACCTGCGAAGCGTGCTTCAAAGAGCGGCCGTCTAAGGCGCCTCTGTCCCCTTTGAGCTCACATTTCTCGATCCTCCAAAAGGATACAGGGAAATCTCCCTCGTTCTGAAAAACTTCGCCGAGAACAGCATGAAAGAGATCTTCGTCGAGATTGGCGGATATCAAAAAAAATGAGCGGGAGGGCGCGACCTGGAGACTAAGTTTCCTGCCTGGGCAAAAAACGGGGACGAGGCGAGTGAGGGAGGCAGCCCTGCTTCTTAGGGATTTCTCCGGTTTTTTTTGAGAAAAGACCGGCGTTTGTATTAATATATATAGTAGGTACTTTATAAACCGCGGCTTTTCACGCATATCACAGAAAAGGAGGAATTTTTTGCACAGCCGGTAAAGAGAAGAGTCGTTCCAGTGAGGCAGTAACGTTGCAGCACCACCCTTATAAACTCCAGTCGAATCCTCAGGACTTCCTCATTTTTTGGCTTTTCTTTTTGCCTCAAGTAAAAAAAATCTTTATGATAAATGTTAATGCCATAGCCAAGACCGAATTTCTCAGACGTGCGGCAAAGACCGCCGTCTTATTGTTGTTCTTCGGGATACTTTCCGGTCCGGCGTCGTCCTATGCCGCTCCCGGACCGGCGGAGGCCGTAACTTTCAGCGGTTCACCAGGTGCAAAGGGAGTGCCGGCAGGTTGGAACCTGAAAGTCCACCAGGGGGACGCCCAGGCGAATCTTGTAGCGGAGAACGGCGAAGAGGTCCTTCACATGAAGTCGGTGAAATCGTCCTTTGCGCTGGAACATAACGTGGCTGTCAACATCCAAAAGTATAACTATCTTGCCTGGACATGGAAGGCCGTTTCTCTTCCGTCGAAAGGGGATGTCAGGGAAAGGTCGAAGGACGATCAGGCTTTGCAGTTGCTTATCGCGTTCAAGGACGGGCGGGTCATCAGCTATGTCTGGGACGCAAATGCCCCTGAAGGAACGGTGGTAGATAGGTCAATTCCCTGGCCGTTCTCTCTTAAAATAAAGGTAATCGTTGTCCAGTCTGGGGATTCAGACCTCGGTAAATGGGTCACGAATGAGCGGGATATCTACAGGGACTACAGGCGCCTCTTCGGAAAAGAGCCCTCTCCTGCAGAACGTATCAGGGTACAGATGAATACCCAGCACACTGGTTCGAGCGCAGAAGGATTCGTGCGCGACGTCGTCTTCAGCCGGAAGACCTTCGTGGCTGAATCCCATGTCCCCGGAGTCAGTATAGCCGAATCCCTGGAGAAGTAAAGAAAAAAACGCAAAAAAGATTTGTGTGGGACTGGAAAAAGCCGGAGTGAGGTCCGTTTAAAGTGCCCAGGTCAAAAATTGTGTTGACAGTCCGCCATCCCTTCTCGGGGGATTAGTTATCAAGATGGCCTTCTCTTGGTTCAAGGAAGGTTTTGAACCTTACGGCCATTTTCTTGATCAATTATTTTATCGACCGCTAAGAGCCTGTTGCACGAACATTTTTCAAATGATCAATTTCCCAAAATATGAGGGGATATTGTTCGTGACCAGAATCATGGAGCTCACTTCGTCACCCTATTCTGACCAATGAGAATAAAGACGGGATCCCCCTTTTGTCCCTTTCTAAGGTTCATTGAATACCATTTTGCTACTGCGCCATAACGGAATATGTCAATGACTTTGAGACACTCCCTGTACGCATTTAGTGTATTTTTTCCTCAGTCACTGGTATCAGTTTCGGCTTATTGATCCATGCAGCCTCTCGTACCGATGGAGGTACTGGGACCTTATTGACGAAACACCACTATACATATTTCGGGATTCAATAGCACGGCCTGCACCCTTGTTCCCTTCCAGCATCGGACTCCCGTTACCGGGCTTACCCGTGGAGTTCCCTACCGGCCCGTTGGCTAAGCTTTAGCCGGATGGGATTTGACTGTCACACTGCCAACAGACTCACCCATTGAACAACTTCAGCGAATTTCTTCCTCCTTTCGGTGGATTCCTAACGCTTCGGATTCACTTGACGCGAGGAAAGTTTTGTTAGGCGCTATTTTTCAGCAGTTTTATGATATGTTTTGAGAGATTTTCATTTATCTCGTTGTGTCTTGGAATAGGTTGGGCGACTTTTGTTTTTGGATTCTGATACCAGTCGTGGTTTCCACCATGTCTTATGAAAACACATCCCATATCCTCCAGTTGCCCGATCAAATCTCTCCTTTTCACGCCACTTCCAGTTCAGCAACTTTACGAACAGAAGGGATGGCACCACTGGTTAAGTCTTTGTATAAATCTCTTAAATTCTCTTTTAGTTCCTCAAGAGTCTCCCCTTGTGTCATATAGTCAGGATATTCTTCCAGATAGCCGAGCCACATATTGCCGTCTTGCCAGTGTATAAATTTCGTGGTTTCCATAGTTATCCTCCCCTTTTTATATTTTGCCATTTTTATTAATTTTTTGCCCGCCATCGAGATAGGACGGCCAGTTACCCGGCCGCCCTCTCGCAGATCCCTGCATGCGGTTTTCCCGCACAAGGCTCCTCGGTATTGCTCGCTTCGTACGGAATCATCAGCCATCTCAGGCCGACTTGCTTCCTGGCTATTCCCCACAGTGAGGTCTGCATATGTTGTTCAGCCTGTCTAATCTGCATATGTTTCCTTTATGGGCTTCACAATACCGTCATCCCCTTCCCCATGTGATCGGCCTTACCGTCTCAGAGTGTGACTTTGGGGATGTGACTTTGGGGACGTTGTTTCTAAGTGTGCTTTCTGTCATTTTGTGGCTTCTCCACCCTCTCAATGGCTCGCGTGATGCTCGATGTATTCACCCCGGCGTGCCGCGCTATCTCCGCCGAGGAAAGTCCCAACTCGTCCCTGCTCCTGATCGCGATCGCTGATCGCGCCTCGCTCACCTTCCGGCGCTTACTTCCCCCCATTAGTTCCGCAGAGCTTATTTCAGCCTTTCGACACTCTTCTTCGATTATCGCCTGAATTGTCCGGCCGGCCCGTCTGCTTTTGAGCTGCCTCAGTTGTCGGTCTTCAGCCTCTTTGAGGACTCTCCTGACAAAATCACCACCGCCCAGTATGCGTTCATCAAATTCTTCTTTCTGCCCCCTTCTGCGCGAGGCCAGCACCTGTGACCATCCTCCCTGACTCCGGATGAGTCCCCCTCCCGTCAATTCCTTGCTCCCGGCCTGGCCGATTCCTTCTCTCATGAAACTCCGATATGCATGAAGAGCCTTTCGCCGGGTGCTGCCGAACTGATAGAGAACATAGTCGGTATCCATCCAGGTTTTTTTCGACTTACCCACTATGTCACGATGTCCGCTCCACGGATAACGATCCAATTCCTCTATGGTCTTGACGATCTTTGCCCGAAAGGGGTTCAAATGGATGTAGCGGACAAGGGCCAAAAGGTAGCTGTCTTCTTCACAGAGGACGGATTTGTATCGGTTTTCGAAGAGGTGCCCGGTTCGGTGATGCCGGCGATTATAGTACTGCGCGTACCATGTGAGGAGTCTTCTCATGACCGAGGATATGCCCTCTTTACCGCTCTTAAACAGGATGTGAACGTGATTGCTCATGAGTACCCAGGCATAGACTGCACATTTACCCTCAGTTACGTTCTGCCCGAGGCGCTCCAGAAAACGGGCCTTGTCATCATCGTCTTCGAAGATGTCGGCTTTATTGATACCCCGAACCATAATATGATGGAGGGCACCGGGTATATCCAAACGTGCTTGACGCGGCATGGTCAATCTTATATGAGTCCAGCTTCTTTGTCAAGAGCAACGCACTGTTAGAAACAACGTCCCCAACGACACACCCTTACAGTCGGTATCCCAAGGGTACGGGTCTTTCCGTTTCCCTTTGGGATCTCTACCCGTCTGTTTGGCATCGGCTTGTAAGTTCGGTTCAGGAGTTCCTGTCTTATCCCCTCCAGAAATCCTTC
>JBJKOV010000512.1:0-14291 GCA_046707105.1 Thermodesulfovibrionales bacterium | reverse complement strand
CGGTTCCTTGTGCCATTTCTCTTACCTCCTTATCTATAAACTCAAATCTTAGAAGGCATCAAGAAAAAAAGGCCACAAAGTCAAAAGTCTTTGTGGCCTCCGCAATCGCAAAAACTTCCAAAATTCTGTATTTAGAATAGCATGTACCGAGCCGGCTCGTCAAGCAAATTAATGAAATAAACTGCGCTCTATACAAGGAACCGGCCCCGAATTCTCTACCCCACCCCAGACCCGCTATCAAGCAGGGATTGTCCTGAAGCAGCCCCGACGCCGTCACGACTCAGGACGATACGAATTTTCAGCGGTGAAACGATAATAAAGTCATTCCCTGTCGGCATCTTTAGGCAAAGCGACGATAAAATCGCTGCCCGAGCCTGGGGTGCTCTTCACCGATATCGTTCCCTTGTGAGCCTTGATGATCCATTCGGTGATCGAGAGCCCGAGACCGGTCCCCCCGGCCCTTCTGGACCGCTCCTTGTCGACGCGGTAAAACCTTTCAAACAAATGAGGGATATCCTCTTCAGGGATGCCGATACCGCTGTCACTCACGGTCACCATGACGCTGCCTTCCTTCTCTTCGGTCGTGATGGTAACCTTCCCGCCCCTCGGTGTATACTTTATTGCATTCTCCACCAGATTAGAGAAGGCCTGGTCCAGGAGAAACGTATCCCCGTATACTTCGAGATCAACCCGATAATCTTCTACCAGTGAAACTCCCGCAGAAACCGCTTTGTGTCCCAGCCGCTCAACGATAGAGGATAAGGCAGGACCCAGCTCGAACCATTGCCGCCTGAGATCCAGTATATTGTTGTCCGCCCTGGTGAGAAAGAGAAGGTCGTCGGTGATCCGGGACAGCCTGATAACATCGGCCAGGCTGGTCTCAAGCACATTTTCATAGTCTTCAACAGACCTTCTTCTGCGCAGAGCTACCTCAATGCTGCCGCGCAGTGCCGTCAGGGGAGATCGTATCTCGTGGGATACGTCAGCCACAAAGCGTTTCTGCATTTCGACGGAATGCTGGATGCTCTGCAGCATGTCGTTGAAAATCACCGCGAGTTCACCCAACTCACGCCCCTTTAAACCGGCCTCGATCCTTCCCCTCATTCTTCCACGCCTTATCTGTTCCGCAATGTTCTTTATCTCGAGAACCGGATTAAGAGCCCAGCCGGCGAAGAGCCAGCTCATTACCGAGCATATCACCAGCACAAAAGGAGAAAAAAGGATAAGAAGCCTTCTCAGGCCTGCCAGCGTCTGACCCGTCTCATCCAGCGACTTCCCCACACGGACGATGGACTCCGTGTTGACAGGGAAATATATGGTCCTGTAATCACCACCCATGAACTTTACCGTCTCATATTGAGGAGTGCCCTGAAAGGCCTTCAGCATCATCTGTTTGTCAAGGGGCCACTGCTGGTTCTGGCTGAGGGATGTGATAATAATCTCTCCGCTGTAATTGACTATCTGGAAGTATTCCTGCTTGGTCTTTATTATGATCTCCTGGTCGCGCGTGAGCGTCTTGGGCTTTACCTCGCTCACGATGAGCTCCCGCGCAGTAGCCATGAGTTGGGCGTCGACCCTGTCCAGAAGCTGTCCCTCGTACTGCCGATAAAGCAGGAGGCAAAAGGCGGCAATTATTAATACCACGGCGCCAGTGTAAAAGAGCGTCAGCCGGAGACGGAATGTTTTAATGATCATGGTTTGTCAGCCGATAACACGTTGTTCGACCGAAAGCGGCCGAACCGGCCCAACTTTATTTCGGAAGAAAGACGCTGCAAGAAGTTTCCCTATCCATTTTAAGGAATGGGCAATACTCATCATATTTATCAATTATAGTACGAAAGCGGGTCAAAATGCCCGAAAACTAAAACGTAGAGCGGCGCATACCCGGTGGCAGGATTTATCTGCGTCGACAAAGAAGACCTTGTCGGCGCTAAAGACCCACATTGCGCGTACTGAACCCGGAAGCCCCAAGACGCCTTGCCGAGCTGCATCCCGGGATGGGTTGACAGAATAAAGATTTTTGATATGCTTTTAAGAGCATGTCCAATTCAATAAATTCATTTTACATCAACAATTAGGAACTGCGATATAAGATGAATGTTGTATGAGGTTCCAAGCACGTCGGAATGCGAGGCGTATTGAGAATCGATACGGAACCCGGGCATATATTAAAGTATCACGAAATGGAGGATAACCTAGTCGTTCAGCAATATCCGATGCATGAAAAAAATTGAACTCGGGAGGACAAATGAACAGAAATTTGTTTTCAGGCAGAAAGAACTTTTTTTCGGCTATGTTTATCCACATGTTAGTGCTCGCCGTAATCTCAACGGTTTTACTGATTACGCCCACGGCAGCGAAGGCTGAAACGGGCGATGTCTGCATTGACCACTATCAACCTGGCTCGGTTTGCACGGCGAACGACGTGCGTGTACAGAGCTTCACTCCCGTTCCGGGAACCTTTTCAGGGTGTACTAATGGAATCGCTACCGCTACCTTCGACGTGAAAGTGAGCGCGATAGGCTCACCGGATCGATACGACATAGGGCTTTTCTTCTCCCAGGACGGCACCAGCGCATTAACAGGGACAAGCTGCGACCATGACTTTCTTTCAGGCGTTCTCTCATCGACCCGGCCGTCCATTGATACGGATGCCGACGGCTATCCTGACTCTACGGGTACCGCCAGTAATCCGTACTGGAATGGCGACGGAGACGTCTGCGGGGACGTTTCAACCAACAGCAACGCGTACAGAAGGGTTACTCTGGAATTCGCATGCGTGGATCTTAACGGTGACGGCTTAATCGATATTCCCGTCTGTACAAGCTGGGACAACCAGGCGTCAAACAACTGCACAGATGTAACCGGTGCCATCCCGAGAACAAAATCGAAATGCGACTGTCAAGTGGTCCCCTCGGGTCTTCCGATATCTGTACCTGCTATCTCGGTTGCCAAGACTCCTGCCGACCAGGCGGTGTTGAGCGGAAGTAGTGCCACGTTTACCATAACCGTCAGGAACACAGGGACCAATGCCCCCCTGAGCAATGTCATTGTCAATGATCCGCAGTGTTCCAGTCTAACCGGCCCAGTGGGTGATACTAACAACGACCATATTCTTCAGACCACTGAGACGTGGACTTACACATGCACGGTCAATAATGTTACCTCGAACTTTACAAACAGCGTCACGGCAACGGGGACTCCTCCAACCGGTCCTGATGTCACGGCAACCGCAACTGCAAATGTGACGGTCAATACGGCGTCGATTACAGTGATTAAGACCCCCTCCATCCAGACGGTTGACAGCGGCGGGACGGCCAGCTTCACACTTACTGTTACGAACCCCGGCAGTGTCCCCCTGACCAATATCATCGTCACTGATCCGCAGTGCACTACTTCTCTTACCGGTCCCACTGGAGATACCAGCAACCCCGGTGTCCTTGATACCACTGAGACATGGGTTTACACGTGCTCGACAACCAATGTAACTGCCGGCTTTATAAACGATGTTACAGCGAGTGGCATAGCTTACACACTGGTCGGAACTCCTACTGTCTCTGACGAAGACACTGCACAGGTTACTATTACTACGCCGCCAACGCCGCTTATTACGGTGATTAAGACCCCCTCCAACCAGACAGTTGTCAGCGGAGGGGCCGCCACATTCGCTTTGACTGTCAGGAACCCCGGCAGTGTGCCTCTGCACAATATCATCGTCAGTGATCCGCAGTGCTCTACTCTGACCGGCCCAACGGGCGATACCGGCAACGACGGTATTCTCGATACCACTGAGACATGGGTCTACACATGCACCGTCAATAATGTGACCTCGGACTTTACAAACACTGTCACGGCAACGGGGACTCCTCCAACCGGTCCTGATGTTTTCAGGTCCGCCACTGCACAGGTCGCTGTAGTTGCGGTGCCAACGCAAGTCCCGACCATGACCGAATGGGGCATGATCCTCTTCATGCTTCTGGCAGGGGTTGGGGCTGTGGCGGTACTTCGGAAAAAACGTCGGATCTAGCAAAAGCTCTTTTTAATGGGCTGGACAGCACCTGACCTATCCAAAGTGCTTAACTCAAGGCCCGGCAATGCCGGGCCTTTCTTTTTGTCCGGATTCGCAGTCGACGCAGAACTGAGTTGAAAGCCTCCGGTGGTCTCTGTTAGAGTTGAGGCATATTGCGACAAAAACGCGGATATGAAAGAAGCAGATTGTCATGGTGCTCCTGATCCATCCTCCAACAGCCAAACCTTCCGAGCCGCCGGCCGGCATTGCGAGGCTGGCGGGAATACTCGCGCGTCACGGAGTCGAACACAGTCTTCTGGACGCTAATCTGGAGGGACTCCTTTACCTTATGGGCATACGGTTGCCGGCCGGCGCAATATCCGACACCTGGTCAAAGCGGGCGTTTCTGCACAGAGACCTCAACCTGAAGTCCCTGAGGAACCCGGGCCTGTACAAAAGTATAGACCGCTACCGGCGGGCAGTGAAAGACATAGGCCGCGTACTGGACAAAATTACGCCACCGGGTGTATCTGTAGGACTCGTGAATTTTGAGGACAAACGTCTTTCACCGCTGAATAGCGCCGATCTTCTGACAGCGGCGGAAAGGCCGGAAAATAACCCCTTTTATGCGTACTTTCAGTCCAGATTGAAAAAACTCTTCCTGACAAAGAACTTTCGGAGCGTCGGTATTTCACTGAATTATCTGAGTCAGGCATTATCCGCATTTTCGATAACGGGATTTATAAGGCGCGAATTCCCGGGGGTAAAGATCATTTTTGGAGGAGGCCTCGTAACCTCGTGGATGAAGAATCCCGGATGGCAGAATCCCTTCGGCGGACTTGTTGACCATATTGTGGCAGGTCCGGGCGAGATTCAGCTTCTCTCCATCCTTGGCGTGGATGCAACTGAAGGAGAAACAGCCCGCCCTGAATACGGCGCCCTCCCGTCGTGTGATTATCTTTCACCCGGATACATTTTGCCTTACACCGCCTCGACAGGCTGTTTCTGGAACAGATGCTCCTTTTGCCCCGAAAAAGCCGAGGACAGCACCTATATCCCTCTTCCCCCGGGGCGCGTCACAGCTGAATTACGGGAACTTGTCGATGAAACAGACCCGGTGCTGGTTCATCTTCTCGACAACGCGATAAGTCCGGCCATTTTCGATGCACTCATAACCGACAATCTGCATGTCCCCTGGTATGGCTTCGCCCGGGTAGGCCCCCTGCTTGCCGACCCCGATTTCTGTGTTTCCTTGAAAAACGCAGGCTGCGTCATGCTCAAACTCGGTATCGAGTCCGGAGACCAGGATGTCCTGGACGCTCTCCAGAAGGGGATCCGGCTCGAAACAGCCTCAACCGTTTTGAAAAACCTGGAACGGGCCGGGATTGCCGCATATGTGTACCTTATTTTCGGAACGCCTCCAGAGACAGAGGCAGGCGCGCGCAAGACCCTCGAATTTGCAGTCAGGCACAGCAACTGTATCGACTTCCTCAACCTGGCGATATTCAATATGCCGGTATGCGGTAAACGAGATAAAGAAATAGAGACTATGCAGTTCTACGACGGAGACCTTTCGCTTTATACCGACTTTGTCCATCCCAAAGGATGGGACAGGAAGCGTGTCCGTCTCTTCCTTGACAATGAGTTCAAACGACACCCGGCCGTTTCCGCAATCCTGAAAAATGACCCTCCAGCGTTTACCTCCAACCACGCGCCATTCTTTGTCATGAAACGTTCCAGGCGCCAGGGTTAGGCAAAGAGTGAACGTGTTAACGCCGGGACTTTCATATCACATCGGGGAGTATCCCTTGCCCAGAAGGCCCTTGCCGATTATTATCTTCATGACATTCATCGTCCCTTCTGCCCCGACAACGTAGGAAGCAACGCCCCTCAGGCCTCTCTCGATGCCGGCCTCCCTGGTATAACCATATGCGCCATGCCAGGTCATCACGTCCTTGATGATCTCGAAAGCCGCCTGCGGCGCAGTCAGTTTTGCGGCCGCCACCGCAATATTTATTTCCTCGTGACTGAACATGTTCTCTCCATAAAAACGGTCGAGCATCCAGGCCGCCTTGCATACAACCATTCTCGCCGCTTCGAGCCTCGCATAATCATCCGCGAGCTGGAACTGTACTCCTTCGAACTTCCCGATGGGGGTGCCGAAAACCTTCCTTCGTTTTATGCGGCCGATGCCCATTTCGATCGCCTTTGCCGCAGCGCCGATGCAGGCGGCGGCAACCAGTGCACGTGCACAGTTGAAACCCTCCATCGCATAGTAAAACCCCTTATTCCACTCTCCGATGACATAATGATCGGGTATTTGCACATCGTTTATCTTTATGAACCCGTTGGAAATTCCTTCTCTGCCCATCTGGCGGGAAGCAATGACCTCAACTCCGGCCTTCTCGCTGACGGGCAAATAGCAGAGGGAGAGTCCCTTGTGACCCAGCTGCGGCGCTGTCTTCACAACAGCCACATATCCTCCACCATATTCGGCCGCTTCCCTCACACCGCTGATGTATGTCTTCGTGCCGTTTATAACCAGACTCCCGTCCCGCCTGACCATCGAGGTCGAGGTCGATGAGATATCAGACCCCCCTGTCGCCTCGGTCGAGGCTATTCCAAGAAAGGACTCTCCACTTGTCACCTTCGGGAGTATCTCAGTCTTTGCCTTCTCCGACCCATATCGTTCGAACAGGAAGCCCCAGCCCGCTTCCACGAGATAGTAGACCGCAACGGCCATACTCATGTCGGCCCTGGCTATCTCCTCCGCAGCTATCGCCGCCTTCATAAAGCCCGCACCAGCGCCGCCGTATTTCTTGGAGACGGTTATACCCAGCAGCCCGAATGCCCCCATATCCGAGATCAGGCTGCGCGGTATTTCTCCCTTTCCATCTATCTCCTCCGACAAGGGCTCGATCCTGCTCTCGCAGAAATCCCTCACGGCTGTCCGGAACTCCTGCTCCTCCTGCGAGAATGCAAAGTCCATTTGATGTCCCTCCCAAACCTGATATACTTTGACTATTCACACTATATCACAGAAAAAGATTGACCGGAGGTGTCATGTCTGGGAAAGTCGTTATCGCAAGCGGAGTACGAACGCCGGTGGGGAGGTTCGGCCGCTCATTCAGGGACATCTCCGCACCTCGCCTGGGTGCGATGGTCATCGCAGAGGCGCTGAGGAGGGCGGACGTCCCGCTCCCGAAAGTGGACGAGGTCATAATGGGCAATGTGATCACCGCGGGGCTCGGGCAGAACCCCGCTAGACAGGCTGCCATCTTCGCAGGACTTCCCGTCGAGATAGGGTCTTACACGGTAAACAAGGTCTGCGGCTCGGGACTCAAGGCGGTCATGCTTGCCGCGCAGGCGATAAAGGCTGGCGATGGAGATATTATCGTCGCCGGAGGAATGGAAAACATGAGCGCCTCCCCCCACCTAATAAAAGACCTCAGGTGGGGTCTTCGCATCGGGAATGCATCCGCCACGGATGCGATGCTGAAGGACGGGCTTTGGGATGTCTATAATGATTTTCACATGGCAATGACCGGGGAAAGGGTCGCCGCAAAGTTCGGGATCACCAGACGGGAGGCCGACAACTTCAGCCTCAAGAGCAACCTGAAGGCCACAGCAGCCATAAACGAGGGGCGCTTCAGGGAAGAGATACTTCGGGTGGAGGCTGGGGGCGCCATAGTCGACAGAGACGAATGCGTGAGAGAGGAGACCACAATGGAAAAGCTGGAGAAACTCCGGCCCGTTTTCAAGGAAGGAGGTATTCTTACAGCAGGCAACGTCTCCAAACTTAGCGACGGTGCCGCCGCCCTTCTGGTGATGTCTGAGGCAAAGGCGAAAGAGCTCGGCCTGATGCCGCTCGCAACGGTCGTGGATTACGCAGTCGGCGGAACGAAGCCGGAGGACGTGATGGAGGCGCCTATCCCGACTGTGAGAAAGCTTCTGAAGAAGACGGGGTTCACCATCGCTGATATCGACCTTTTCGAGCATAACGAGGCCTACGCGGCGGCTTCACTCGTAATAGAGCGCGAACTCGGGATCCCTGAAGAAAAAATGAACGTCAACGGCGGGGCGGTGGCACTGGGCCATCCAATAGGCTGCAGTGGCGCCAGGATACTGGTGACTCTCCTCTATGCCCTGAAGGAAAGAGGACTAAGGCGCGGACTTGCCACACTCTGCCTCGGCGGCGGGAACGCCGTTGCGATGATCGTAGAGAGATAGCCGTGCTCTACACTGAGTAACGGAGGAAGACCATCGAAATGCTTTTCGTGGATTTTCAGGGATATCACTCAAAACTCTAATCGTTTGCCGCCTTTTTCAGGAGGAAATATCCCAACGGTAAACAAGGCTGACAAATCACTGAGATCCTTGAGCCTCTGAGCTGAAATGCATTTTGGTTCCGGCTTTGCCGGTCAAGAAGGAGACGAAAAAAATGGAAATCAAGGTTATCGCTGTAATCGGTGCCGGGATCATGGGCGGCGGGATCGCTCAGGCGGCTGCCCAGAGCGGATATGATGTCCTTCTTGAGGATCTTGACGGGGAAGCAGTGTCCAGATGTTTCACCTCAATAAAGAGCAGACTCCAAAAAAGGGTTGCTGACGGCAAAATCAGAACAGAAGAGAGGGACCTGATCCTTTCACATATGAGAACGACAACCTCCCTCGAAGATTGCGGGGGAGCCGGCCTCATCATAGAGGCGGTGACGGAGAGGGAAGAGGCCAAGGAAGAAATATTTCGGAGGCTTGACGGCCTGTGTTCCCCCGAAGCGATCTTTGCATCGAACACCTCTTCCATACCGATCACCCGACTGGCCGCGTCAACCCAAAGACCCGGCCGGGTCATCGGAATGCATTTCATGAATCCGGCCTATATTATGAAACTGGTCGAGGTCGCCAGAGGCGACAGGACGTCCGATGAAACCGTAGCAGCCGTTAAGTCGGTATCCGAAAAGATGGGGAAGGTTCCGGTTGTTGTCATGGATTTCCCCGGTTTCGTCTCAAACCGCGTCCTGATGCCCATGATCAACGAGGCGGTCTTCTGCCTGCAGGACGGGGTGGCATCAAAAGAAGGCATCGACACCATCATGAAGCTCGGCGCTAACCACCCCATGGGTCCGCTGGAACTGGCGGATTTCATAGGACTGGACACCTGCCTTGAAATACTGGATATTCTCCGGGCCGAACTGGGAGAGAAGTTCAGCCCATGTTCCCTGCTGAGAAAGATGGTTGTAGAAGGCAAGCTCGGCAGAAAGAGCGGGGAGGGATTTTATGATTACAGGTGAAGGCATAAGGATCGAAAGAAAGGAAGGAATCGGGAAGATAACCTTCGCGCGGCCGGAATCGCTCAACATATTCGATACTCCGTCTATCATGAAATTGAGGGACGCCATCGAGGAACTCGAAAGAGATGACAGGACAAGAGTCTTGATCTTAACAGGCGACACTCACTTCTGCGCCGGCGCTGATATCAAAGAACTGAAGGCGAAGGATGCCGCGTCCGCCCAGGTCTTTGCCGAGTTGGGTCATTCCGTATGCGACCGGATAGAAAATATGCAGAAGCCGGTCATCGCTGCGATCAGGGGGTTTGCCCTCGGAGCAGGCTGTGAAATAGCACTTTCCTGCGATATGAGGATCGCGTCTGAAAGTGCAAAGCTGGGCCAGCCCGAAGTCGCCCTCGGTCTTATACCGGGGTTCGGCGGCACACAGAGACTGACGAGGCTTGTCGGCATCGGGGCATCGAAGGAGATGATCCTGACGGGAAGAATCGTCGACGCGGCGGAGGCGCGCTCCATCGGCCTGATAAACAGCGTGGTGAGAGACGAAGAACTGCTTGATAAGGCTGAAGATACGGCCCTCCTCCTTGCTCAAAGGGGCCCCGTCGCCATTAAGCTGGCCAAGAGGCTGATAAATGAGAGCCAGAGAATCGGGGGAGAACTTGAGATGGAGATCGCGTTTTTCGCCGACTGCTTTGCCACCACAGACCGCCTCGAAGGGATAAACGCCTTTCTGGAAAAGAGAAGGCCGAAGTTCAAAGGCGCCTGACGAGGCGACACGGAGAATTCCGATAAAACTATAAATGTCAGTTACTAATGAGTGCATTAGCAGGGCGTCATTCCCGTTCGGCGGGAATCCTTCCCCAAAAAGACTCCGGACCTGCCTACCGGCAGGCAGGCAAGCCGGAGTGACAAATAACGTTATCATACTTATGTACTTCTTAGTAACCGCGGATAAGAACGAGTTGTTTTCATGCGGGGAGACTTCACTTTTTGGGTGCCGCCTCTTTCCTCTCAGTCACCGGCTCATAGACACATCCCATTTTCCCGCAATAAATACCGACATATTCCGCCGTCGGCCTGTAGAGCACCGGTTTTTCCTGGGCGTCGGCAAACTTTTCCTCTACTATATGGGCAGACCACCCTGCTATCCTGGATATGGCAAAGATTCCGGTCATGAGGTCCGCCGGTATGCCCAACATGTGATAGACCGAGGCACTCCAGAAATCGACATTCGTATGAAGCGACTTTTTCCCTCTTTTCCCGAATTCGGACAGAGCCGCACTTTCGATCTGGTCGGACAATTCGTACCACTTTGTTTCCCTGAATTTTTCACCCAGGCGACGTGACATTTCCTTCAGTATCTTCGCCCGCGGATCGTATGCCTTGTAAACAGCATGACCCATCCCCATGATCCTCTTTTTCTGGTCCAACTGGTTCTTAACCCATCCGGGGATGTCTTTCTCGGATTCGACCTCGGCCAGCATCCTCATCACGCGCTCGTTGGCGCCCCCGTGGAGGCTCCCCGAAAGTGCGCCCAGCCCGGCCGCCACACCCGCATACATGTGTGCCCTTGTCGAAACGACTTCACGACAGGCAAATGTTGAGGCGTTGAATGTGTGGTCGGCGTGGAGTATAAGACAGACATCAAGGTCGCGGGCAAGTTCGGCGTCGGGTTTCCTGCCCTGCAGCTGCCAGAGGAAATTGCCGGCATGGGAAAGGGAATTATCCGGAGGCAGAGGGTCCAGTCCGTTCCTTATCCGGTGCCAGGCAGCAACGAGGACAGGTATACGGGCGATAAGAGAAACGGCCTTTCGCATGTTTCCTTCTCTCGTATCATCCGACAGCCGGGGATCCGAGATTGCGAGGAGAGGAACCGCCGCCTGGAGAACGTCCATCGGCGACGCCTGTTTCGGCAGCTTCCTGAGGCAGCCGAGGACGAAGTCGGGAATTTCTCCGGCTTCCCTGAGCTCCTCCGTGAAAACATCGATCTCGTTTTTGCCCGGAAGCCCGTCATGCAGAAGAAGCCATGCGACCTCCGGGAAAGTAGATCTCTCTGCAAGATCTTCGATCCTGTATCCCCTGTACAGCAGAATCCCCTGTTCACCGTCGATATAGCTGATCTTGGTGTCGGCAACGGTAACACCGCGCAGACCGGTATTCTTTACATTGACTTCATTCATTTCTTCAACTCCTGTTTTACAAAGTTCAGTCTGCCCCCGGCGAGCAGGTGCTTCCGCTGCCGCTCGGAGACATCGAGTATCGTTATAATGGATTTTCCGTCAACCTTGACGGGAATCTCCCTGTCCCCGGCTTCTATATGCCGCCTCACGTCGGGGAAGACCGTCTTCGAACCATTTTCGAAACGTTTATAATCTCCTGGATCATAAAACGTAAGGGGAATGATTCCCCAGTTGCAGAGGTTCGCCTTATGAATGCGCGCGAAACTTTTCACGATCTTTGCACAGACCCCCAGATGGCGCGGCGCAAGCGCCGCATGTTCCCTGCTCGAGCCCTGGCCGTAGTTCTCGCCTCCTATTACGACAACCGTCCCCATCTTTCTGCAGCGCGCCGCAAAACCGGGATCGATTCTCGAAAAGACAAATTCGCTGATCGCTTCTATATTGGAGCGGAAAGGAAGTATCATGCTGCCGGCCGGCATAATGCCGTCCGTCGATATGTTGTCCCCGACTTTAAGAGCGACCCCGGCTTCCAGTCCCGCGGGAAGAGGCCGAAATTCCGGGAGAGGCTTTATGTTCGGCCCCCTGATGACTTCTGTCTCACGCAGTCTATCCGACGGAAAAACAATCGACGCCTCGTCTATCAGATATTTTCTTGGGTCCTTTATACGGGGATACTTCATTTCTTCGGCAAGGTCACGGGGGTCTGTTATCACGCCTCTGAGGGCAGCCGCGGCCGCCGTCTCCGGTGAACAGAGATAAACCCTGTCGTTCTCCGTTCCGGAACGTCCCGGAAAATTCCGCGGGAAGGTCCTAAGGCTCACTTGTCCCGTCCCCGGGGCCTGCCCCATTCCGATGCAACCCAGACAACCGGGTTCATGTATCCTCGCACCGGCCGTCAGAAGGGAGATGAGGCCGCCCTGTGATGCAACGTTTTCGAGAACCTGCCTGCTCCCCGGATTAATATTGAATGCGGTGCCAGGGCTGCAATGTCTCCCGTCCACGATTTTCGCTGTCACCATGAGGTCCCTGAAAGACGAGTTAACACTGCTGCCGACGATCACCTGGTCCACCTTGACGCCTGCGGCATCCCTCACCCTGACAACGTTCCCGGGCGACGAAGGCTTCGCGATGAGAGGTTCGATCGATGAAAGGTCGATGGCATCAGCTTCATCGTATTTTGCCCCCTTGTCCGCAGACAACTCCATCCAGACCTCTCCCCTTCCCTGCGCTTCGAGATATGAACGGGTGTTCTTGTCGGAGGGGAAGACCGTGCCGGTCGCCCCCAGTTCGGTGCCCATATTCCCGATCGTCTCACGGTCCGTCGCCGAAAGTGATTTCACACCGGGGCCGTAATACTCGATCACCTTGCCTACGCAGCCCTTCACCCCGTGACGACGCAGCATTTCGAGAATCACGTCCTTGGCACTCACCCAGTCGGGGAGCCTGCCCGTCAGTCTCACTCCGAATATCTTCGGGCAGATAAACTGATAAGGATATCCCGCCATGGCCAGGGCCACATCGAGGCCGCCCGCACCGATACCGAGCATCGACACGCCTGCCGCCCCTGGAGTATGGCTGTCGGCCCCGAGTATAATCTTCCCGGGTACCCCGAAACGCTCCATATGCACCTGATGGGACACACCGTTACCCGGAGGACTGAAGTGTAAGCCGTAACGAGCGCTCGCCGTCCGGAGATAAATGTGGTCGTCGGCATTCTTGAAGTCCGCCTGCAGGGTGTTGTGGTCGACATACTGGGCAGCCAGTTCAACCTTCACGCGGTCCACCCCGAGGGCCTCAAATTCGAGCATCCCCATCGTCCCTGTCGCATCCTGGAGGAGAGTATGGTCTATCCGTATGCCGATCTCCCTTCCTGGAACAAGTTCTCCCTCGACGAGATGTGCATCCAGGATTTTGTGCGCCAGGTTCTTTGCCATTAAGCAAAGTATATCAGGTAAACGGACCGCTCGCTAGAGAGGCGCCGCACCCTTTTCTCTGGCAGCATCTCTACACATTTCTGCCGTTCCCGCGGGCCGGGCCGGCCCTTTTTCATGCCGGATATTTAATGCATGCCGCGTGTTACAATGAAACGGGTGAGTCTTTTGAGTGTGAGGGAGAGCGTATCGCACACGCCGCTACGAGCGGAGAACAGTAACCTCAGGTCTCCCGTCCTGCGTTTTGCTGACGGACGGAGAATATAGAGAGGCAAAACATGAAGTGGAAACTCGCGGATATTAGAACACGTCTTTACATGCTTGCGGCTATTATCCTCTTTGCGGGCCTCGGAAGCTCCGCGCTGATTTACCTCACGACCGGAAGCGGCCCGGGTAACGAATTATCAGGCGGAGATATTTATCTGGTGAGACCTGAGGACTCCAAGATGTACAGGCATGACCTGGAAGTCTATGGTGGAAAGGCAAATGTTCTTATGGATGAGTTTATGCGCTGGTTTGCAGGATTATGGCGCGGTAAACAGCTCGCCTTAACGATAACCTGCATCACCGTAGTTATGTCCTTCGCAGTTTTCTACATTGCCCGCCACTGGTCGTCAGACTCAAGTTCCCTTGAGGGGGAGAGGACAAAAGGAATGCATGAAACCAACGGGACATAACATATAGCCGTTTTTCCAGCTGCGAAAGCATCTCCCTGAAAAGGGGGGAAGGAGAAGATTGCCCTGGAAAACATTCCTCACCAGGCTGTAGACCAACCCGGGACTTATTCACAAACATTATCGCGCAATGTTTCATTTTTTTTGCTATATTGATACAAGTTATACAAATCCAGGGGGGACTTGCATAGAATCAAAACGGTCTATATTGAG
>JBJKOV010000511.1:0-2313 GCA_046707105.1 Thermodesulfovibrionales bacterium | reverse complement strand
ATTCAACGTGGATGTTTTTTCGAACATACTTCTTGAAGCTCGGCTTCATGGACGGCCTGGACGGAATCGTTATTTCCCTTATGAACGCGGGGGGATCTTTTCTGAAATATGCAAAGCTTCTCGATCTACAGCGCCGGAACGGCATTGACTCCTGAAGGTACGCAGCATGATTGCTCCCTAACCGCATTATAGTTGATAATATAAAAGAAGCCGGAGGGCACCTGGAAAAAAGTTTGGGAAATAAGACACCAATTTCAGTAGCAATCATTACGAAGAACGAAGGCAGTAAGCTTGCGGACTGTCTGAAAAGCGCCTCGCCGGCGGCTGAAATAGTGATTGTGGATTCGGGGAGCACCGATGACACCATGGATATCGCAGCTCGATTCGGGTGCAAGATTTTCACGGAGCCATGGAAGGGATATGGCCCTCAGAAACAAATTGCCATCGACAGATGTTCCCATGACTGGGTGCTGATCCTTGACGCTGATGAGCGAGTACCGGAATCGACATGGTCGGCCATTGAAGAGGCGCTCTCGGCCTGTTCCGGAGAGGTCGATGCCTTCAGTTTTCCGCGAAGAAATTGCTTCGCAGGCAAATGGCTTAAGCATGGATATGAATGGCCCGACAGGGGCACCAGGCTGCTCAGGAAGTCGACGTGCAGCATAAGCGGCATTGTTCACGAAGACGTTACCGCAAAGCGTGTCGTAAAACTTTTTGCCCCCCTTATACACGAAAAAAACTATGCCATGAATGATTATCTTGTAAAGCTGAACAGCTATTCGACACTTCTGGCCGAGAAAACCCTCCAGGCAAATCCGGGCAAGAAGAGCGGGGCCAGAAAGGCTTTTTTTTCTTTCCTGGCCCATTTTTGCAGGTCATATTTTCTAAAGAAAGGCTTTTTGGACGGCAGCGGAGGATTTATCGTGTCATTCACTGAAGCACTGCATTCATTTTACAAACATATCAAGATAATGGAATTGCGGGGAGAGATAGTCCATAAATCAACTTGTACAAATGACATGAAACCCTGAACGCGGAAATAGTTGAAGGCCCTGCAGGCGATGACGGCCCAATGAATAAGGCAGCCGGCTTCCAGAACAGCAGGCTTCCGGCCTGAGTCACCTCACTTCCTGGGTGCTGAACTGCAGGTCATAGAGTTTCCTGTACATCCCTCCCCTCTCGTACAGCTCCCGATGCGACCCCGATTCGACTATGGCCCCTTTGTCGAGAACAATTATCCTGTCCGCCCTTTTTATGGTCGACAGCCTGTGGGCGATCACAAAAGTGGTCCTGCTCCTCATGAGATTTTCGAGAGCCTTCTGGACCATCATTTCTGAGGCGGTATCGAGGGCGGAGGTGGCCTCATCAAGGATAAGGACCGGCGGGTTTTTGAGTATCGCTCTCGCTATCGAGAGCCTCTGCCTCTGCCCCCCTGAAAGCCTCATGCCTTTCTCGCCTACTACGGTCTCGTATCCCCTGGGAAGCTCCACAATGAAATCGTGAGCATATGCCGCCCTGGAAGCGGTCAGTATTTCATCCTCGCCGGCCTCGGGCTTGCCATAGGCGATATTGGCCGAGACCGTATCGTTAAAGAGTATGACCTCCTGACTTACTATCCCGAACTGGCTTCTCAGGGACTTCAGTGTAGCCGACGAAATGTCTGTATCGTCGAAACAGATCCGGCCCCCGGTCGGATTATAGAACCTGGGCAGCAAATTTATCAGCGTAGTCTTGCCGCCGCCGCTCTTTCCCACCAGAGCGACGATCTCCCCTTTTTCCACTTTGAGATCGATATTGTCCAGGGCCTTCCGGTCCCCTGCGGCATATGAAAAGGAGACCCCATCGAACCTTATCTCTTTTGCAAGCGGGGGAAGCTCCACCGTGCCGCCGGCCTCCTTCTGTTCAGAGAGCAGTTCCTCCGTGCGGTTGAGGGGAGGCCTGGCCTGCTGAATGGCGATGTTCACCCTCGCCAGTCTCTTTGCCGGGGTAAATATCAGGAAGACGGCTGTCAGAAAAGAGGTGAAATCACCCACGGTCATGTCGCCTTTTATAATAAGCCGCCCCCCGTACCATAAGACGAACGCGATCCCCATGCCTCCAACAGCCTCCATGATAAGGGCAGCGAACTCAGATACCCTCGTTGCACGCATATTTTCCCTGTAGAAGTCCTTGTTCTTCTTCTGCAGCCGGTCGGCCTCATCCTCCTGCCGGCCGAATGCCTTGATTATCTTTACGCCCGTAAAACTCTCGTTCAGGAATTCGGTGATCAATGATATTTTCTCCTGCGCCCGCCTGCTTATTCGCCTCATCCTC
>JBJKOV010000510.1:0-2319 GCA_046707105.1 Thermodesulfovibrionales bacterium | reverse complement strand
ATTCAACGTGGATGTTTTTTCGAACATACTTCTTGAAGCTCGGCTTCATGGACGGCCTGGACGGAATCGTTATTTCCCTTATGAACGCGGGGGGATCTTTTCTGAAATATGCAAAGCTTCTCGATCTGCAGCGCCGGAACGGCATTGACTCCTGAAGGTGCGCAGCATAATTGCTCCTTAACGGCATTATGGTTGATAATATAAAAGAAAACGGAGGGCACCTGGAAAGAAGCTTGGGAAATAAGACACCCCTTTCAGTAGCGATCATTACGAAGAACGAAGGCAGTAAGCTTGCGGACTGCCTGAAAAGCGCCTCACGGGCTGATGAAATAGTGATTGTGGATTCGGGGAGCACTGACGACACCATAGATATCGCAGGTCGATTTGGGTGCAAGATTTTCGCGGAGCCATGGAAGGGATATGGCCCCCAAAAACAGATTGCTATCGACAGATGTTCTCATGAGTGGGTGCTGATCCTTGACGCTGATGAGCGCGTACCGGAATCGACATGGTCGGCCATTGAAGAGGCGCTTTCGACCTGTTCCAGTGAGGTAGATGCTTTCAGTTTTCCGCGGAAAAATTATTTCGGCGGAAAATGGCTAAGACATGGATATGAATGGCCGGACAGGGGGATCAGGCTGATCAGGAAGTCGACGTGCAGAATAACCGGTAAAGTTCATGAAGATGTTGCCGCAAGGCATGTTGTAAAACTCTTTGCCCCCCTTATACACGAAAAAAACTACGCCATGAATGAGTATCTTGTAAAACTAAACAGTTATTCAACACTTCTGGCGGAGAAAAACCTCCAGGCCAATCCTGGCAAGAGGAGCGGGGTCGGCAAGGCTTTTTTTTCTTTCCTGGCTCATTTTTGCAGATCATATTTTCTGAAAAAAGGCTTCCTGGACGGCAGCGGAGGTTTTATCGTGTCATTTACTGAAGCGCTGCATTCATTTTACAAGCACATCAAAATACTTGAGTTACAGGGAAAGATAACCCATAAAGCGGTTTTTACCAGTGAAAAGAAGCCCTGAATGTCAGCACGGCGCGGCGACGGTAGACCGTTAATGGGAAAGATCAACGCGCCGGGATGACTTAAGTGGCTGGTTAGCAGACTTCCCCGTGTATCATCCGATTTCCTGGGTGCTGAACTGCAGGTCATAGAGCTTCCTGTACATCCCTCCCCTTTCGTATAGCTCCCGATGCGACCCCGATTCGACAATGGCCCCTTTGTCGAGGACAATTATCCTGTCAGCCCTTTTTATGGTCGACAGCCTGTGGGCGATCACAAAAGTGGTCCTGCTCCTCATAAGATTTTCGAGAGCCTTCTGGACCATCATTTCTGAGGCGGTATCGAGGGCGGAGGTAGCCTCATCAAGGATGAGGACCGGCGGGTTTCTGAGTATAGCCCTCGCTATCGAGAGCCTCTGCCGCTGCCCCCCTGAAAGCCTCATGCCCTTCTCGCCCACTACGGTCTCGTATCCTTTGGGTAGCTCCACGATGAAATCGTGAGCATATGCCGCCCGGGAAGCGGTCAGTATTTCATCCTCGCCGGCCTCAGGCTTGCCATAGGCGATGTTGGCCGAGACCGTATCGTTAAAGAGTATGACCTCCTGACTCACTATCCCGAACTGGCTTCTCAGGGACTTCAATGTGGCCGACGAAATGTCTGTATCGTCGAAACATATCCGGCCGCCGGTCGGATTGTAGAACCTGGGCAGCAAATTTATCAGCGTGGTCTTGCCGCCGCCGCTCTTTCCCACCAGAGCCACGATCTCCCCTTTTTCCACCCTGAGATCGACATTGTTGAGGGCCTTCCGGTCTCCTGCCGCATATGAAAAGGAGACACCCTCGAACCTTATCTCTCTTGCAAGCGGGGTAAGCTCCACCGTGCCGCCGGTCTCCTTCTTTTCCGAGAGCAGTTCCTCCGTACGGCTGAGAGGAGGCCTGGCCTGCTGAATGGCGATGTTCACCCTGGCCAGCCTCTTCGCCGGAGTAAATATCAGGAAGACAGCTGTCAGAAAAGAGGTAAAATCACCCACAGTCATGACGCCTTTTATAATAAGCCTTCCCCCGTACCACAAGACGAACGCGATGCCCAGGCCCCCCACAGCCTCCATGATAAGAGCAGCGAACTCCGATACCCTTGTTGCACGCATATTCTCCCTGTAGAAGTCCTTGTTCTTCTTCTGCAACCGGTCGGCCTCATCCTCCTGCCGGCCGAATGCCTTGATTATCTTTACGCCCGTAAAACTCTCGTTCAGGAATTCGGTGATCAATGATATTTTCTCCTGCGCCCGCCTGCTTATTCGCCTCATCCTC
>JBJKOV010000509.1:0-1913 GCA_046707105.1 Thermodesulfovibrionales bacterium | reverse complement strand
GAAGCTCGGCGAGCGCCTTTGGGAGTCCTGCTTTCCCTATGAAACATGAGCGGCTTTACATATAATTATCGCGGGATTTCCGTTAAAATAAAGCGCGCATGGAAAATGAAAAAGAATATATCCCTGTCACGGTAGACAAAAGCCACATCATCACCATCGGCGAGAGGCTTTATACCGAGAGCATCGAGTTCATCAGGGAGATTGTCAACAACGCATATGACGCCGACGCCTCGCTGGTCGAGATCGCTGTTTCGGAAGACAGCATCGAGATAAAGGACAACGGCTCCGGCATGGACCGGGAGGGCCTCCGGCAGTACTTCAGTATCGGCTCGCAGCTGAAGCTCCACACGACGAAGTCCCCGGTCTATCAACGGGACAGGATCGGGCAGTTCGGCATCGGCAAGTTCGCAACCCTCTCCGCGTGCGAGAGGTTCGAGGTGCTCACTAAGAAGGGCGACTTCGTAGGAAGGGTCGTCTTCGACAAGCGGGAGTGGGAGAAGGCGGGAGACGTCTGGAGCCTCCCGCTTGAGATCATGCCGCCGGAATTCAGGAAGAATAACGGCACGACCGTCATGCTTACCGGGCTCACCAGGAAGTTCGATCTCGCCGATATCGAGGGGAGGATCATTGAGGGCACACCTCTGAAGGCCCCGAACTTCAGGGTCAGGCTCGGCGGCCACACTATAACACCGCGGAGCCTCACAGGCCACAAGATCCCCTTTCTCGAAGGCACGGAATTCGGACCTGTACACGGAGAGGTGGTCATCCTGCCCCAGACCATGGCCTCGACGGATGAACTGGGGATAGAGGTGAAGGTCAAGCAGGTGACTGTACGAAGGGAGCTCTTCGGCATGGAGACCTGGGGGAAGGTTATGGCGAGGGTTCGGGGCGAAGCAAACGCGGATTTCCTGCCGGTGACGAGCGACAGGACCGGGTTTGTGAAAGACTCCCCCGAATATCGCGCCTTCGTCGCTGTCATGGAAAGGCAGGTCGAGGATGTCAAAAAGCTCCTTCTGCGTCTGACAGCGAAGAAGGAGGGCAGGGTTGTGAGCCGCGCGCTCAATGACGCCCTTCAGCGGATCTATAAGGCACTTTATCGAAATCCGGAGCTGTCTCCCTTTGGTGCGCTTCCTATCGCCGATGAGGCTGCAAAAGGAATAGGAGGGTCGGGGCTGCTTTCCGGGAAGAAAGAGGGGGAATCGGCGGCCGGCAAAGTCGGCGGTCCGGCAGGCGAGGGAGAGGGTAAAGGGCCTGAGAAGAAAAAGAGAAAAAAGCGGCCGCAGGTGAAGAAGCTTACGCCAAATGCGGTCATAAAGAAGATGAAGTTCGGGCAATACGGCGTCTCATGTGTCGTCGACAGCTTCGGCGAGGAGGGGCCGGAGGTCTTTACGGAAGAGGCGACGATCTACATCAACCGCGACCATCCGCTTTACCGCCGCGAGTCGTCCAAACCCGACACCCATGTCCTGAACATCGCGCGACTCATCACCCAGGAGATCGCCCTCATGAAGGATTCAAAGAACCCGCGCCAGGCCTTCGAGCGGCAGAGCAGGCTCCTGAAGGACGCCTTTGTGGACAAGGAAGGTTAACGGGGACGGGTTTTCAGGACGACGGGTTTTCAGGTTTTTGTTTTTGTTTTTCGTTTTGTTTTCGGGGTGGTGTTTTGTTTTCGGGGTCGGACCAAAATAACTGATTCGGACCAAAATAACTGATTGATATTATGGAAGAGTGGCGGATAAATAGGGCATATTTTGGCCTTAGAAGCATATTTTTGACCGCAAAAAGGCTTATTAATCCGGCAACAAAACATCCCAATCCGTCATCCTCGCTTGCCGGGGATCTTTCTTTGCTTTTCGAATAGATTCCGGACGAGCCGGAATGACAAATTAGACCATTTGATTGTCGGTTTAATA
>JBJKOV010000508.1:0-1577 GCA_046707105.1 Thermodesulfovibrionales bacterium | reverse complement strand
ATAGTTCACACATGGGAAATCCTTCTACAGCTCATCGGATTCAAATATATTCCTGAATCTTTCATCGACCATCTCTCTTATACCTTGTTCCAGTTCCTCGAATTTCCTCATGAATTCTCTTGCTTCTTCGGTGAGGGTCGTACCGCCTCCGTTTCTGCCGCCGGTTTGCCGTTGAACAAGTTTGACCTCAAACCTCTCTTCCATCGTCTTTATGTATCCCCATGCCTTTCTGTAGGAAATGTTTACGTGCTTTGCTGCCTGATTTATGGAGCCGTATCTGGCTATGCCCTCAAGCAAAGACATTCTGCCCTTTCCGAAAACCGGCTTTCCGCCGATTTCAAGCCAGAGTTTTGATTTAATTCTTATGTCCATCGTTATGGGAGTTCTGCATAACGCACGTCATTAAATTTTCCGTTCCCGGCAGGTCATAATAACCTGAACCCGCGCAGGGTCTGCAGAGCGTCCTTCCGGCCACGTAGATCTCCCGCAAATCCTGGACGAACTCTCCGCAACTGTCGCACCTGACTCGCCGCAGGGGCCTGCCGGGCATGTCTTCGGAATTTAATCTAACTATGACGTCCATCACGTCGAAGAGATCCTCCTCGTCCATGATCTTGTATGCCTCAAGCTGTGCCGAATACTTGTTTTCTATTCCGGGAAAATACTCCTTTGCCTTCTGGCGGGATTCTTCCATAGCAATTACTCTCACCGCCCTGCCTGTGCGGAGGTTCAGAAAAGTGGCGGCCATCTTGCCGTAGTCCATGAACTTCATGCTTCTGTGCCCGAGGCTGCATCCCGTGACGGACTGGACGGCGTCCGTTGCGCACCTGTCAGTCTCAACGAATACCATGATGCTCTTCCGGTCCCTACCCCTCGGGTCCGATATACCGATTTCCCGAAGTCCGAGGAGAGACATCCTTACCCCGAGGACCTGACCGGGGCAGAGATGGCCATGAACACTGACGGACTCTTCAAGAAGCATGTCAAAACCGTTCATTCGCTTTAAGCACTCCTGTTTCTTCAGACTCGCTATTGATCAATCAAGCTTTATCTATTCGAACTGCGCACGCCTTATATTCAGGGGTTCCCGCTATGGGGTCCCTGTGCTCGGAAGTAAGAACATTCGTAAGCGCGGTTTGGTGGTGAAAGGTCATGAATACATTGCCCGCCTGGGACCGCCTTGTCACTTTGGCCTTCACAAATACCTCCCCCCTCCTTGAGGAGACTTTCACCCGTTCTCCGTTTGCCACATCCAGTGTAGCGGCATCTTCAGGGCTTATCTCGACTAGTTCTTCGGGAACTATCTCCGCGATTCCGGGGGACCGCCTGCTCATTGAGCCGTTGTTGTAATGTTCACGTATACGTCCCGTGATAAGCACGTAGGGATAGGTCTCATCAGGCATCTCGCCAGGATCCTTCTGGTCGAGGGCCACGAACCTTGCCAGCCCCCCCGGCCGCGAGAAGAGATCGCTGTACAGAGTTGTGGTACCGGGATGGTCTCTCGTAGGGCATGGCCACTGGATGCCATCCTTCCCGAGTCGGTCGTAGTGTATCCCGCCGTATATCGGCACAAGGCT
>JBJKOV010000507.1:0-15106 GCA_046707105.1 Thermodesulfovibrionales bacterium | reverse complement strand
CTCAGGCTGTCTTTCTTCGGGAACCTCTTTTCCCTCTCGTAGAGACCCATCCGTGCCGCGCACCTGTGGATTGCCTCCTCGGCGTCGCTCTCATCAAGGACGGCAAAGGAAGACGGGAAGCCTATGGCCTTTGCGTACCGCTTCAGCAGCTTGAAGGCAAAGGAATGGAACGTTCCGCCTTCCACATTCCTGCACCGGGGGTCGTGCTTTGAGGCGCGGGAAAGCATCTCCCGCGCGGCCTTCCTTGTGAATGTGAGGAGGAGGATGGAGGAAGGGGTGATCTTTTCGCGGACCATATGGAGCACACGGTACTCGATGACCCTCGTCTTTCCCGATCCCGCGCCGGCGATAACGAGGACCGGTCCGTCAACCGTGGTCACTGCCTGAAACTGCGCGGGGTTCAGTCTGCTCTTAATGTCCGTCATACCTTCAGGCACGGTCCGTCACCGGGCTCAGTTCCTCATTCTCAGTCGCCCTCAGGCAGTACGCCTCTTCGATCAACTCGATGAGGTGCAGTATGGGCCGGTCTTTAATTGTGCGGCTCAGCTGAAGCATGCATCCGGGGCAGGAGGTGACAACGGCATCGGCCCCCGATCTGGTGATTTCCCCGGTACGTTTTTCGAGCAGCCCGGCGGAAAGACCTTTTTGAGAAAAACAGAAAGACCCGCCGAAACCACAGCAGCCCGAATCACCGGCTTCGATGAGCCCGACGCCGGCCCTCCTAATGATATCTCTCGGCTCTTTTTTTATCCCCAGTCCGTACTTCAGATGGCAGGGGTCATGGTAAACCGTCGTCTTGCCTATACTCTCCATAAGCGCCAGTTTGTCGCTGAAGAAAACGGATATGTCGGTCGCGTTTTCAAGCCCGGCACCGATGAACTTCCGGTACCCGTTCCTGAGAGTGTCGGTGCAGGTGGGACAGAGGCTCAGGACAGCCTCAACATTCAGCCTGCTGAATAAGGCGAGGTTTTTTCTGGCGAGTCTCGCCGCCTCTTCTCCGAGTCCCAGCGCCCTCAGCGGCGCTCCGCAGCAGACCTCGCCTTTGGGAAAAACCACCTCATATCCGAACCGCTGAAGCACCTGGATAAGGGACTCGGCCAGTGCCGGGAAGAGGTAATTGACGCTGCAGCCGGTAAAGACAGCAACGCGCCCCTTTTTCCTCGGGACCTTGAACACCTGCTCCTCTCTGTTCAGGGGCGACGGGGGCAACTTGGGGAGGAAGGGGATCGATCCCATTCTGAAGAGCCCCGGCATCAAGAATCGTCTGCTTAATTGAAGCAGCCTGAAGGTCAGCTCCGGCCGCCCCACCCCAAATTTCGCGGCGGACCTCAGGCGTTTTCTGGCCTTGTCGGTTTTGCATAAAAGTTCCCGGCCCCGGTACATCGCCTCGCTTATGTCTACGCCGAGAGGGCAGGCCGCTGTGCAGGCCCCGCAGAGGATACAGCTGAAGATCCGCTCATTCAGCAGAGGCGAGGGGTCTGCCTTTCCGGCCATGAAGGCCCTGAGCAGCATAATCCTTCCCCTGGCCCCCATAGGCTCAAGAGGCTCCTGTTCATGCGTCGGGCAGACGGCCTTGCAGCTTCCGCAGAGCACGCATTTCGAGAGATCCTCAAGGTATGGTGACAAGTCGTCGCTCATTTGGCTCGAATGCTTTTCAGCGTTATTGCGGCTTCAAATTATTCCGGCTAAGGTTCGTGATGGTCGAGTACCCTGTTAAGGCTGCCGCACCTGTATCCCTCAAGGTCGAGAGATACGAATTGGTAGCCGAGGGATTTCAGTCCCTTGACGATCATGCGACGATTATCATCGTCCAGCAGTATGTGCATATCCTCTTCCCCGACCTCGATGCGGGCGGTGTCACCCTCGTTTCTTACCCTCAGGTCCCGCAGAGCGAAGCCTTCCAGGAATTCCTCCGCTCTTTCCACCCTCCTGAGTGCCCGACCGGTTATCCTGGTGCCGTATGGGAACCTGGAGGAAAGACAAGGGGAGGAGGGGCGGTCCCAGGTGTCCAGACCGAGTTCCCTCGACATGGCACGGATGTCGGCCTTCGAAAAGTTGCATTCCGCAAGCGGACTCCTTACCCCATGGCGTTCGGCGGCCCGCCTGCCGGGCCTGTAGTCCCGGAGATCGTCCGAGTTTGTTCCGTCGAAAATGAATCTGTAGTTTCCCTCACGAGAGATCGCCGCTATTTTCCGGAACAGTTCGTCCTTGCAGTAAAAGCACCGCTCCGGCGGATTGGCTGCAAATGCCTCGTTCTTAAGTTCCTCGGTCCTGATGATGCGATGTTCCACGCCCAGCCGCCGCGCAAATGAAACAGCCCTCTCCCTGTCCCTGGCAGGAAGCGTTTCGGACACGGCGGTCACGGACAAGGTCCTCATTCCTGCGGTCTCCATTGCCTTCAGGAGGAAAGAACTGTCGACGCCACCGGAGAAGGCCAGCACGGCGCTCTCAGCCCTCCGCAGCAGTTCCAGAAGGGCCGGGAAGTTCTCTCCGGGCCCCGTCTTTTCATCGTTGATCACAGGGAACTGACCTCGTAATTCTCCTGGTGCATCTTGTTCTCGGCGCGGATCATGACCTTTACGCCATACCGGCTCTCCACGTCCTCTATCCCGAGCATCTCCTCGTCGGACAGCATCTCCGCAACGATGGGATGGCCGGTTATGATGATCTTCTTTGCCCCGTGACGGGCCATCTTCTTTATCGACCGCAGTATCTCGTAGCAGAGGGTTTCGGGAGACTTCACAAACCCTTTCCCCTCGCAGTAGGGGCAGGTAGTGCTCAGCGTCCTCCCGAGGCTTTCCCTGACACGTTTTCTTGTCATCTGGATGAGCCCCAGTTCCGATATGTGGAAGATCGTGTTTTTCGCCCTGTCTTTCTTCATCGCCTCGATAAACGCGTTGAAAAGCTTCTCCCTGTTTTCGAGCTTTTCCATGTCGATGAAATCTATGATGATGATGCCGCCCAGGTTTCTCAGCCTGTTCTGGTAGGCAATCTCCTTCACCGCCTCAAGGTTTGTTTTCAGTATTGTGTCTTCGAGACCCTCTTTGCCTACAAACTTGCCTGTGTTAACGTCGATGACGGTCATGGCCTCTGTCTGGTCGACTACAATATATCCCCCGGACTTCAGCCAGACCTTCCTGCCGATGGCCCTCGATATGTCGAGTTCTATGCCGAAGGCGTCGAATATCGGTTCCGTCTCTTCGTAGAGTTCGATCTTGCCGAGCAGCTTCGGGAAATACATATTCACAAATTCGATGATCCTGTTATATTCCTCCGCCGAGTCGATTATCAGCCGCTCCACATCCTGGCTGAGGAGGTCCCTGACGCTCCTGAACACCAGGTCGAGGTCGCTGTAGAGAAGACCGCGCGCGGGCACCCGGCCCTTCTTCTCCTGGATGTTCTCCCAGAGAAGGAGAAGGAACTGGAGGTCTTTCCTGATGTCTTCTTCGGTAGAATCTTCACTGGCGGTCCTGATGATGAGGCCGTAGCCGGAGGGCTTGACGCTTTCGACCAGAGTCTTGAGCCTGTTCCTCTCGTCCTCGTTGGAGATCCTCCTGGATATCCCCACGTGGTCGACGTTGGGCATAAGGACGAGATACCTTCCCGGCAGGGTGACATAGGACGTGACCCTGGCGCCCTTGCTTCCTATCGGATCTTTGGAGACCTGGACAAGTATCTCCTGGCCTTCCTGTATGATATCCTCGATGGTCATTTCAGAGCGGCATCTTCTGGGGATCAGCTCTATGGAATTGTCTTTCTCCCCGTCTTCGAAAAGCGGCGCGTATTCATCGGTGTCGGCCTTGATATCAGCCACGTAAAGGAAGGCCGCTTTTTCAAATCCGATGTCGACGAAGGCGGACTGCATCCCGGGAAGTATCTTCACAATCTTCCCTTTGTATATGTTGCCCACGAGGCTTGCGTCACGCTTACGCTCGACGTAGAACTCGACCACCTGGCCGCCCTCAAGAAGTCCGACCCTGGTCTCTCCCCCGGTGACATTGATCAGGATTTCGCTGTCCACACCCGCTCACCTTCCAGAGGTTCGACCCAGTTTCCATCCCATCCGAACATGGCCGTCCTCGTGACCTCCAGGTCCCCCGGCGGGCTGTCAAAGATAACGGAAAGGAGCTCGTCGAGCCTGACCTTCACGTCTCCCAGGTCCTTGACGGTGATGCGGACCGTCCGGTCGTCCACCGCGGCGACGTCCTCGATCATCCGCCTCAGGTCTATCGGTGTATCCTTCCTCATTAAGATCATTTCATTTTCCGCCGAAAATTTCCTTGACACAGAAAAGCCTTTTTCTCCCCTGATTTCGTACGTATATCTTACTACAAAACTGTTCAGCGATTTCTCCCTGCCGTAGAGGGCCGTTATTCTGTCGGCGCGGAGCCCTTCAGGGAAGGTTGCGTTTATATTCGTGAGTGCCGTGGTTGCATCGAAGGGGAGAAAGACCTCGAAATCAAGATATTCCTTCAGACCGCCTATGCCCACTCCGAGTGCCGGCCCGAAAGAGACCCGCGGAGAGGGATGGAATCCGCTCGAATACTTCAGGGGGAAACCCGCCCTGCGCATTGCGCGTATGAGGGCCGTTGTCAATTCGAGGTGGGAGAGATACCTTGTCCTGCCGGTCTTGGCATACCGCATTCTCAGCTTGACCGAGACACCCTGCTGGACCTTGCCGGACCCCGCCGGAGAAAGTCGCGCTTCCCCGGGGGCGGTAATTTCAGCCTGCTTATCTGCGGAAGAGCCTGCTTCGCATTTAAGACCGCAGCCATGACACTGCTTCCTGCAATCCTGGGTGAACCTGCCCGCCAGTGCGTTGCCGTATTCTTTCCACAGGTAGTCCCTCTCGACCCCGGTTGAAATATTGTCCCAGGGAAGCCGCGAGTCGGCCGTATACTCCCTCCTGGCGAGGTCTTCGGCGTCTATCCCCGTCTTTTCCATCGCCCTTTTCCATTTTTCGAAATCGAAAATCTCTGTCCATGCATCGAGCCTGCATCCCGACGCCCAGGCCTCCTCGATCAGTCCCGAAAGGGCGGCGTCTCCCCGCGCAAAGGCCGCCTCCAGCAGGGACATCTCCTCGTTATGGCCCTTGTACTTGACCCCTCTTTTCAGAAAGGCCCTTTTCAGGTAGCCGTCTTTCTCCTTCAGGACGGCGATGTCGTTCTGTCCGAACCACTGGAAGGGGGTATGCGGTTTCGGTACAAAAGGAGATACGCCGACGCTCAGGTTCAGGTGCCTGCCCCCGAGTTTTTTCGATATCTTTATAGCCTGAAGGACCATCTCAGGGATGGCGGTTATATCGTCCCCGGTCTCGGTAGGGAGACCGGTCATAAAATAGAGCTTGAGATTGTGCCATCCCTCCCTGAAGAGTGTCTCGATTGCCTGGACGTATGTCTCCTCCCTGAAGTCCTTGTTTATCACAGCCCTCAACCGTTCTGTTGCGGCCTCCGGAGCGATCGTGAACCCGGTCTTTCGCACCGACCGGACCTCCTTCAGCAGTCCGCTGGTGATCGATGCCACCCTCAGAGACGGCAGTGATATCGCTGTCCTGCTGCCTGAAAATCTCCGGTTGAATTTCTGAAGGAGAAGTGGAAGGCAGGAGTAGTCTCCGGAACTCAGAGAGGTGAAGGAAATGTCCTCGTATCCGGTGTTTTTCAGGGAGGCTTCGGCAAGCTCAAGGATCTTTCCAGGTGACCTTTCCCGGACAGGCCTGTAGGCCATGCCGGCCTGGCAGAACCTGCAGCCCATAGAACAGCCGCGCGCTATCTCGATATTGACCCTGTCATGAACTATGCCGGTAAAGGGGACCACCGGCGCGTCCGGAAATGGAGCTTCCTCCAGGGAAGGTATAATACGGCGTCTCACCCGGCGGTCTTCACCAAGGGACGGCACATATATGCCGTCGATCTCCCGAAGGGATTCCATGAGAGAGATCCGGCTGCCGCTACCTCCATTCTTCCAGTCATAATATACGGCGAGTATCTCCCTGACAGCGTCCTCTCCGTCCCCCACGAGGAATGCATCTATAAAGGCGCTCATTGGATGAGGGTTCAGGGTGCAGGGGCCGCCGGCAATAACAAGGGGTCCCTGCCTGCCGTCCAGGCGCTTTTCGGCTCTCAGAGGTATACCGCCCAGATGCAGCATGTTAAGCACCGTCGTGTAGGAAAGCTCATACTGCAGGCTGAATCCGACGATATCGAAGTCCTTCAGGGGAGTGTAAGATTCAAGAGAGGTGAGGAGCATACCGCTCTTTTTCATCGAGTCTTCCAGGTCCGTCCATGGAGAAAAGACCCTTTCAGCGGAGGCGTAGGGGATGCTGTTTATTACAGAGTACAGGATCTTGAGCCCCAGATGGGACATCCCTATGTCATAGACGTCGGGGAAGGCCAGGGCCACCCTGACGGGGGCCTTCTTATGGATAGAATTCAGTTCGCCGTTAATATATCTGCTGGGTCTTTGGAAGGCAGAAAAGTTCACTTATAAAGATACCACCCATGCAGGGCCTTTGGCAAGTTGGCAGGGGATCGCCCTTACGGTTCGCGTCCTGTCCGGGGGCCCCGGAATCTCTCCAGCCTTTACGTCTTAAGTTCAGGAACAAATTGGGCGAGGCTTGACTTGGGGACGATATAAGCGCTTTAATAAGATGGTGAAAAGGCTGCAGTTTATATCGCTTATCTTCCTGGCGGTTTTCCTTCTTTCGTGCTCCGGCAAGACGGCTGTCAAGCCGACAGAAGAAGGTTTCAATGCGGAGAGGTCATTTGCGAAAGCAAACAAACTCATAGACGAAAAGGACTATAAAGAAGCCAGGACGATACTCCTTGAGATAAAGAACAGGGACCTCTCAAAAAAGTTTGCACCCCTGGCTGAACTCAGGATCGCCGACTCCTATATGAAGGAAGGAGAACCGGAACTGGCTGCTGCGGAATACAGGAAGTTCCTCGACATGTTCCCCGACCACAGGCTTGCGTCCTATGCTCAATATAAGATAGCCATGATATATTTCGACCAGATAGAAGGTCCGGAACGGGGATACAGCGGCGCTGCGCAGGCCCTTGCGGAATTCGAGAAGCTTAAGACGGACTATCCAAGGAACCCTTACAGGGACATCATCGCCATACGCATTCAGAAATGCAGGAACACGATCGCCGATTACGAGTTCCTCGTGGGTAAGTTCTATATGAACAAGGGATCCTACAACGCTGCGATCGGAAGGTTTGAGGGGCTGGTCGGTAAATACCCCGACTATAAAAATATGGACAACGTTCTGCTGGACCTCGGGATCTCTTACAGGGAAACGGCCCGGAATGACAAGGCGGCGGAATATTTCAGGGAACTCCTGGACAAATATCCCAACAGTCCCATGGCTGCGCGTGCGAGAAAACAGCTCTCTTCACTTCAAGTCAGCAAGAAATAGTCCCCGGAAAACCGACAGGTGAATTATTATCCCGCATTCCTGGACCTCAGAGGCAAGAAAGCCGTCGTTGTCGGGGGCGGAAGCATTGCCGAGAGAAAGACCTTTTCCCTTATCCAGGCGGGAGCGGAGATTACCGTTGTGAGTCCCTCCCTTACCGAAAAACTTGAGAAGGCAAAGTCCGACAGGCGTATCAGCCATATATCCAGGGGCTACCGGAAGGGCGATCTCCGGGGCAGTTTTCTGGTGATCGCGGCAACGGATTCGGAAGAGGTCAATTCCAGGGTCGCCGGGGACGCTCCCGCACTGGTGAACGTAGTCGACGTCCCTTCGGAGTGCAATTTTATCGCTCCTTCCGTTGTCAGGAGGGGACCTCTGAGCGTCGCGATATCCACAAGCGGCGCCAGTCCGGCCATGGCAAAGACTCTGCGGAAGGAACTCGAAAAGGTCTACGGGCCGGAATTTGCCGGCTATCTGGCATTTGCAAGACAGGTCAGGGCAGAGGCCCTCGCCGGGATCGGGCAAAAAAAGAGGAGAGAAAGTTTTCTGAAGGGCCTGGCCTCGCAGAAAATGGTCGACATGCTGCGGACGGAAGGTCTCAAGGCGGTCAAAGAGACCGTGAGGGAAAGACTCGGAAGGCTGAGCGGCAGAGATTAGCCCGAACGTACGGCGGGATAGAGGCCCTCCCTCATTCCTGCCTGCCGGCAGGCAGGCTCGCTGCGCTCCGAGGCTTTTGTCTCATTTTCTATATACACACTACGGGAATATCGGCAATAGAGACCGCTCGCGGCCTCTATCCCGCCTTGTGCCACAACCCTGGGGCTAAAGTTTATGAATAATGTGGGTTAAAAAGCATTCGACCTGTTTTTATCCGTGCTTATCCGTGGTTAACTGCTGTTTCAGGATAAGGTGGGTCGGTGCCTTTTTTTCAGCTCCTCCACCTTTTGCCTAAGCAGGTCGGCGAAGCGCTGGTAGTTGTCGGCGTCTTCTTTCCCGGCCGGGAAGTCTGCGGCCGAGGCAAGGAGGGGAGGGCCGAAAATGACCCTTATCTTCCTGAACCTCGGGAAGACGGCCCCCCGGGGGAGCGACTCGAAGGCGCCTTCTATGTATGCCGGGACGACGGGGATGCCTGTCTCGATCGCAAGTATACCCACTCCCTTCTTGAATTCCATGAGGTTGCCGTCAAAGGACCGGCCTCCCTCCGGAAAGACTATCAGGGAACGGCCTCTTCTTAAGACGTAGGCGGACATCTGCAGCGCCTTGCCCAGATATGCCGAGGAATCTATGGGTATTACATGTGACGTCCTTGCCAGCCAGCCCTTGATGTGTCCTGTGAAAAATTCGCTGAGTCCCAGCGTATACATCCGCCTGAATCGGGGAAAAGGAAGGGCCAGAACGGCCACAAACCCGTCGAGATAACTGGTGTGGTTCAATGCGACGATGAAATTGCCGCCGGAAGGTATGTTTTCGAGACCTTTGGTCTCAAGTCTGAAAAAGATCCTGAACAACATCCTGAGAAGTGAATGGATAATGAAGGCGGGGACCATTTTTCTTTCGGGCGCTTCCAGGGATATTCCGCCGATGTCGCCTCCGGAGGGCTCCATCGAGAGGATCTCTTTCCATCCGGCAGGACCCGGGGGACCGGCCGAGGAAGTTGTCGCGGCCTGCCTCTTTATTTTTTCAGTGAGTTCCCTTACCGTGTTTACGCCGGACATGAAGTCCTCGGCGAGCTTTACGGAAAAAGTCTTCTCAAGTGACACCATGAGCTCGATTTTCGACAATGAGTCCAGGCCGAGGTCCAGTTCGAGATTGTCGTCCTCTCCGGGCTCCTCCCCCTCCCCGAGAACCTGTGCCAGTGCACCGAGGACTTTCCGGAAATTCGGATCGGGAGGGGCCTTACTCCCTGCCTTTCTCTTTCTTCTCTCTCCTTCGGCATGCGTCGGTCCGGTCTCCGTGATCATGAATCTTCTTAGTTTGCCCAGCGGCGTTCTCGGCAGCGGCTCCGTGCGTACCGATATGCCCGTGATCCTCATGTAGGAGGGCAGTCTGTTCGATATTTTCCGGACCTCCCACTTTATTTCCTCCTGGATGTCTGAAATTCGCTTCTCTTTTACATAATCAAGGTCGGGAACGATCACCGCATGAAGTGAGTTGCCGTCTTCCGCGCCGAGGACACAGATCTCCCCGACCAGGGGGGAAGCCAGATACATCTTCTCCACCTCTTCGGGATAGATGTTCTTGCCGGAACCCAGGACGATGACCTCCTTCGAGCGTCCCGTAATGAACAGATATCCCTCGCTGTCGAGCCTTCCGATATCGCCGGTACTGAACCATCCGTCCCGCAAGGACTCCGCAGTGGCAGAGGGGTTTCTGTAGTAACCTTTCATTACCATGGGGCCCTTTACCTCGATCTCCCCTTCCCCTGTGCCGGACGGAGACAGTATCCTGATTTCCACCGAAGGGAGGGGCTTGCCGGCCGATCCCGGTTTTCTCTTCGAAAAGGGGTTGAAGGTCACTACGGGGGACGTCTCCGTCAGGCCGTATCCTTCGAGGACCGTAAAGCCGAGGGCCTCAAGGTCTTTCATTATTGAAGGATCCAGCCTCGCGCCTCCGCTGGCAAAGAACCTGAAGCTTTTTCCCAGGGTCATGTGTACGCCGTGGAAAAAAATGCGGCCGAGATTGACATCGGCTTTTTCCCTTAGAAACCCTGAGACACTCCTGAGCACTGAGAGGAAAACCGGGACCGGTCCGGGCATCTGCCCCATCTTCTCCAGTATGCCCGTTCTTATCATGCCTAGCAGCTGTGGTACGCCGACCAGGGCGCTGACACCCCTGTCCCGTATGGCGGACATCAGATCCGGCCCTTTCAGGCTTTCCGGATAGGTTATCGATGCCCCCAGAAAAAGGGGCACCAGGAAGGTGCACATGAATGCATACGTATGATGAAGAGGCAGTACGGAGAGCACGTTGTCCTGGTGAGAAACGATGCCGGCACCGATGAGGGACACGGCGTCGGCGCAGAAATTCCGGTGAGTGAGCATGACCCCTTTGGGCTTGCCGGTGGTGCCGGAGGTATAGATGATCGACGCCATATCTTCCCCCCCTCTTCCCGGGAAAGTCCCGGCAGACGCGGTCTGAAGCAGGGCCCTATAAACCGGCGAGTCGAAGTCCACTAATGAGGGGGCGGAAAGTTTTTCGCCGGCCGCGAGAACCTGGGGGCCCGTTTTCCCACTGTGAAAGACCGCCCTTGATTCCGAATCGAGAAGGAGGTTTCCGATCTCTTCCGGACCGAGCTGCGCGTCTATAGGAACGGCTATCCCTCCGGCCATTACGACAGACAAATAGGCAGCGCACCACTCCGGCCTGTTTTCGGATATTATAGCCGCTCTGTCACCCGGTCTGAGGCCGCTTTCGATCAGATAGGATGCCAGGGACTTTACCTGCCGGGAAAATTCCCCGTAGGAAAGTGTCTCCCAGCCGTTGCCGAAATAGTGGAAAAGGATATTGGCGGGCTCCGCCGCCACCGAGTCGAGGAACCTCCCGGTAATACTGAACTCCTGATTCGCGTCCATTCTGTAGCGACCGGCCCTTCTTAAGGCAGCCGGGCTATCCGGGCAATGAGTTCGACAGGACCTTACTGCATCACGTGTTGTGGTTCGATGGTGGTCACAAACACATCCACCAGCCAGGGGTCGAACTGTGTACCGGCCTTGCGCTTCAATTCCGCGACAGCCTCGTCGAAGCCCACCGGCACCCTGTAAGTTGTCGTGCTGGTCATCGTGTCGAATGCCTCGGCAACGGCGATGATCCTGGCCTCAAGGGGAATATCATTTCCCTTCAGCCGCTCGGGGTACCCGTGTCCGTCATACCTTTCATGGTGGTAGAGGATGAAGGAGGCGATGTCGGAATAGAAATTAATCGGTTTGATCATCTCGTAGCCCACAACGGGATGTCTCATGAACTCCTCCTTTTTATAGGCGATGTCGGCGCTTATCTTCAGAAAACCGACGTCGTGCAGGAGGCTTGCGAAGTAAAGCTTCTTCTTTTCCTCGTCGGACATATCGAGACTCCTGGCGATCATGTTGCCGTATCGCGCGACCCTCCGCGAATGGCCTCTTTTTTCGACGATATGGAAGTCTATCGCCTCCAGCAGCATATCGGTCAGGTGGATCTCGTAGTTTTTCTGGTCTTCGTAGAACCTCGTTTTTACGATCGAAATGGCAGCCTGCTCCGCCAGGTAGACGATTATCTCCTCGTCGCGCTCCCGGTAGGTATAGCCGCCCTTCTTGTTCAGGAGCTCCAGCACGCCTACGACACCGGAATTCGTCTTCAGGGGCACACAGAGTATGGAATGCGTCTCGTATCCGCTCCTTGCATCGACGTCGGGGCTGAACCTGTCGTCCTTGTCCGCGTCGGGAACCCGCACCGCCGTGCCTGTTTCCGCCACCCATCCGGCGATCCCCCGTCCTGTTTCGACCGTGGTACCTATAATGTCCTCCGACTTTTCCCCCTTTGCTATCTTGAAAACCAGGTTCCCTTCCTCAATCAGCAGGACCGACCCTGCGTCGGAGTCCGTGATGGACATCGCGTTGTCCAGCACTTTCTCCAGAAGAATGTCCCCATAAACCTCTTCCCTCAAATCCCTTGTGATGTTCAGGAGTCTCTCAAGACGGTTGCTATAGTCCCCCACAATACGGAGGACCTGTTTTGACATCCTGCTTGCGAGAAAGAGACCTATGAGAGAAAGGAAAAAGGTGATGCCCACGATAAGGCCGATCGAAATATCGGGAAGAAAACTCAGGGTGGAAGAGACGGGTTGATACAGATACCGGACAATTACGGCGAACAGCGTGACGATTACAAAGGTGATTACCGAAATCGAGAGACGGCTTTTCCTGCTTATTTCCTGGATCGCCGAATTCTGGTTTCTGCTGCCGTCGCCCGACATAATAAACTTTACTGGAGGAAAAAGAATATGTCAATAACAACCTGTTTTTTGGCCTCTGCCCCCTTCAGGATTTCCGGCAGAAAACTTGAATAAATACCGGCCGAGGCATTAGAATTTAAAAATGCGGATTATCAGGAAAAACAAAGACATAGAGGATTTCATCGAAAGGCTCCGGTCCCGTGACTCGGAGAGCGGCCGCTCCGTCGAGGAGGACGTCAGGAAAATACTGGCGGATGTGAAAAAGAACGGTGATCCGGCCGTCCTGAAATATACACGACGCTTCGACGACCGGAAGGCCGTCAGGTTGAGACTGAGTCCCGCCGAAGTCGGAAGGACCGCCGACAAGGCTGACAGGAAGGTTGTTAAGGCCCTGGAGGTCGCGGCGCGCAGGATAAGAAAATTTCATGAAAACCAGAGAGAACGTTCGTGGTCCGTTGCGGAAGGGGACGTAATGCTGGGGCAGATGATACGTCCTCTTGCAAGGGTCGGGGTTTATGTGCCGGGCGGAAAGGCCGCATATCCCTCTACCGTGCTGATGAACGTCATCCCCTGCCGGGTGGCCGGGGTCGGGGAGATTGTGTTATGCGTACCCGCGCCCGGGGGGGAGTTGAACCCATATGTGATGTCGGCCATACGGATGCTGGGCATCACGGAGGTATACAGGGCGGGCGGAGCGCAGGCAGTCGGGGCGATGGCTTACGGGACGGAGAGCATTAGGGCCGTCTACAAGATAGTGGGGCCCGGGAATATTTACGTCTCCACGGCCAAGAGGCTTGTCTTCGGGAAGGTCGATATCGACATGATCGCAGGCCCCAGCGAGATACTGATCATAGCGGACGAAACCGCCGACCCCTCCTTTGTCGCAGCAGATCTCCTGAGCCAGGCCGAACATGACGAACTCGCGTCATCCGTTCTTGTAACCGACTCTCCCGAACTTGCGGTGCGGGTGTCCCGGGAAGTGCAGGGTCAGCTGTCGGGACTGAAAAGGAAGAAGATCGCCTCGGCGTCGATTGAAAGTTACGGTGCGGCGATAGTCACCAGGGATTTGTCGCGGGCAGTATCTCTGGCAAACCTCATAGCTCCGGAGCACCTGGAGATAATGACGGAAACGCCCTCGGAGATCCTTCCCGCTGTCGAGAACGCGGGGGCTGTGTTCCTGGGCCCATGGAGCCCTGAATCGCTCGGTGATTATGCGGCGGGCCCCAACCATACCCTTCCCACAGGAGGGACAGCGAGGTTTTCCTCACCCCTCGGCGTCTATGATTTCTATAAGAGGTCGAGCGTGATAGGATTTACCCGGAAGGCTTTCATGGGGATATCGCGGACGGTCGAGACAATCGCGGATATCGAGGGGCTGGAGGCCCACGGCAACACGATCAGGGTCAGGAAAAGAAGGCCGAAGCAGGACAGGCGATAACGCCCGGATTCCTGTTTGAACAGATCGTCGATGTTGAGGAGTCGCGGAAGCCGTCATACCCGGGAAGGTCGGTGCGGTTCCGGGCCGCCCGCTTCGGGCGGGTATCCAAGGCCGGTAAATCTACTTCAAAGGGAATGGATTCCCGATTGGGCACGGAAATGACGACAACTCAGAAATTGTTGTTAGACTGTCAATAAGCCAAAAGAAAGGACATGACATGAGATCAAAAAATAAAATTCTCCGCATAGGTCTTCCGAAGGGAAGCCTGCAGGAATCGACGCTGAAACTCTTCCGAAAGGCGGGCTACCATATTTCGGTCTCCGGCCGCTCGTACTACCCGGTATTTGATGATGTCGAGATCGAGTCCATGCTTATACGGGCACAGGAGATGGCGAGATATGTGGAAAGCGGAATACTTGACTGCGGCCTTACAGGGTATGACTGGATCATGGACCAGGCCGCCGACGTGAAGGAAGTGGCGGAGTTGATTTATGCGAAGGAGGGCTTCAAACCCGTGCGGTGGGTCGTTGCCGTGCCGAATGATTCAAAGATAAGGAGCATCAGGGACCTCAACGGCAAGAGGATCGCTACGGAGCTGGTGGGATTTACAACGAGATATCTCAAATCTAAAAAGGTGAAGGCCCAGATCGATTTTTCGTGGGGTGCCACCGAAGTAAAGCCGCCTCACCTTGCGGATGCAATCGTCGAACTCACTGAAACGGGGACATCTCTGCGGGCGAACAATCTCAGGATAATAGAGACGATGCTGGAGTCGAGCACACGCTTTATCGCAAACAAAAAAGCATGGCGGGACGGATGGAAACAGGAGAAAATGAAGAATATCGTGATGCTGCTGAAGGGGGCGCTTGCCGCTGAAGACAAGGTCGGCATGAAGATGAATGTCCCCCGCAAGGACCTGAAGAAGATCATGAGC
The DNA here is from genome assembly GCA_046707105.1 of Thermodesulfovibrionales bacterium. Taxonomy (GTDB): domain Bacteria; phylum Nitrospirota; class Thermodesulfovibrionia; order Thermodesulfovibrionales; family UBA6898; genus JARRRD01. The sequence continues at coordinate 393 of JBJKOV010000507.1, read as the reverse complement.
CTGCTTCCGTCCATGCATTCACCGACCATCTCGGCCCTTTCCGACGAGGGCTGGTACGACCTGGACGTGGTGATCGACGAAAAGACTGTGCGCGACCTCATCCCCAGGCTGAAAAAGGCGGGCGCGTCCGGAATAGTCGAATATCAGCTGAACAAGGTAATCCCATAGACCTTATTATTGCGGGAATACACGGGACTTCTGATGCATTTTTTGGCTTGACAATGTCCCTGGTTCTCCTATATTATACTTAGCTTAAGAGCGCGTGCGGCGCTGAATTACAATAGGTGAAGGGGGGTAGAGGATTGCATGCTTTAGGTACCCACTTACTGATAGAATTGAGGGAGTGCAACCCCGAAATTCTGAAGGACCTTAACAAGGTCAAGGACGCGCTGG
>JBJKOV010000506.1:0-3183 GCA_046707105.1 Thermodesulfovibrionales bacterium | reverse complement strand
GCCTCCGGGACCTCCACGTTGCAGACCGACCTGATATCACGGCCCCTGTATTTATCCCTCAGTCCGAGACCGCTCCCCGGTATTATGCCTATGCCCCTCCATTCGGCGTCTTCGGCCTCGAAGCATTCCTCCATGACCGCCATCGCCCTGGGGTTTCCCTCCTTCTTCACGACCTTTGAGTACTGTATCTCGACCTCGGCCCTTCGCTCAGAAATCTGCTGCAGAATCATGGCTATGCCCGAGAGGATATCGGCGGCGCCAAACCCTGTAACGACAGCGGGCTTGAGGTAGCGTGCTGCGACGAACTCATATGGCAGGGTTCCCGTCACCGTGCAGACATGCCCCGGCAGAATAAACCCGTCCACCTTCACATCCTCCGACGCGAGGAGGGCCTCCAATGCCGGAGGCACGGTCTTGTGGACAGGATAGATATAAAAATTCTCTACGCGCAGCCTCTCAGCCTCGATAATCGTTGCAGCAACCGAAGGCGCTGTTGTCTCGAACCCGGTTGAGAAAAAAACAACCTTTTTCTCCCGGTTGTTCTGCGCTATCGCGAGGGCGTCAAGTGGGGAATATACGATCCTTATGTCGCCCCCTTCGGCCTTGGCGTCAAAGAGAGCCTTCTTGCTGCCCGGGACCCTCATCATATCGCCGAAGGTCGTAAGGATCACTTCTTCGCGTTTCGACAGCTCCACTGCCGTGTCCACGTCTTTTATTGATGTAACGCAGACAGGACACCCCGGACCGCTCAGGAGCATCAAACCGTCGGGCAGCAGGTCCCTGATGCCGTGCCTGAAGATCGCGACCGTGTGGGTGCCGCAGACCTCCATCAGCCTCAAGGGCCTTCCTATCTCACTCATGTACTTATTGATTATGCCGGTTATTTCCTTCATCCCTCAGCCACGGAGAAGTTTATCTTACACCTCAAAGAAAATTCCCGCTCTCACCCGTCAGACCGTTGAGTTTTCGAAAACAAAATGCAAAAAAGAGGGCGGGCAGGCAGAAAAAGATCCATATCCTGCGCGGCTCCGCAAACTACTTTGGGACTGCTGAAAACATTATTCAGAAAATCATACAAGGTTATGTCTCCGGTTTCCGTGATAAGAAAAAATACTGCCGCCATATATGGGCTTTTTATGCATGCCCGCCCTCTCCTTCATTCAACACTATGCTCTCTGCTCCACGCCGGACTCGTCACTTCTTCATCCGCTCTCTCATTATATATGCCTGGCCCAGCGATATTCCAGCGTCGTTGCAGGGCACCAGCTCATTTATGTGTACTTCGAGGTCGCCCATCGCATCCAGCACGCGGCTGAGAAGATAAAGGTTCTGGAAGACCCCGCCGCTCAGGACAACCTGTCTGATATTGTGCATCGAAGAAAGCGTCCCCACAACCCTCGCGATGGAGGAAACAACCGAATTATGAAATTTTGCGGATATGACCCCCGCCTTCTCCCCTCTCTCGATGTCACTGATTATGCCGAGTATGGCCATCGAGAAATCTATCCTGATCGGGGCCTGAAATCTTACGTCGACCGGATAATCGTCGAGGACACCCTCCTCGGCAACGGATTCCAGCGCAATGGCCGCCTCTCCTTCGAAGGTGTTCCTGTCACAGATACCGAGCAGCGCGGAAACCGCATCGAACAAACGGCCGGCCCCGGACGACCTGGGGGAAAAAGACTTCACCCCTGATATCCTTAAAATATTTTCTATATTCTTTCTCCCGTACTTTTCGACAAACCCGGTCGGCCCGAGATACTTCCAGATCTCATCTCCCGCAGCTTCCTTCAGACAGCTCAATGAGATCCTCCATGGCTCCTTTATCGCCATTTCCCCCCCCGGCAGAGGTACATAGTCCAGATGTGCAGCGCGCTCAAATCCGCTGATATCGGAGATCAGGAACTCACCGCCCCACAAGGAACCGTCCGTGCCATATCCGGTGCCGTCGAAGGAGACACCGATCACCTTTTCCCTGATACCCTTTTCGGCCATGACGGAAGCGATATGTGCATAGTGGTGCTGGATGCCGAATGTCCTGAACCCCTCCTCTCCCCGCTTCAGCGCCCACCGGGTGGAGAGATAACCGGGATGGAGGTCATGGACCAGCACCTTCGGATCGGCCCGGTAGACCGACTTGATGTTGGCGAGGGTCTCCTCGAAAAAATTCAGCGTCTCGAAATTCTCCATGTCCCCGATATGCTGGCTGGGTATTGCAAAACGCCCCTTCGTAAGGGTAAAGGTATTCTTGACGTCGGCGCCGCAGCCGAGGACCTCGGGACCGTCATCGTCCAGAAGAATCGGGTCCGGTACGTACCCCCTGGACCTTCTTACGAAGGAAAGGTACGGGAGTCCCGGTTTCCCACGCGTCTGTCCGGCCTCCCCGACGCTTTCGCCTGCGGCGGCCGTCTTCGAACCGGCGACCCGCAGAACAGAGTCGTCGACCCTCATAAAAATATCGCGGTTATGGACCAGAAAGGCATCGGCGATGCCGGCCAGCTTCGACATGGCCTCGTCATTGCCGGTTACGATCGGCTCTTCGCTCATATTGCCGCTGGTCATGACGAGCGCTCTGAAATGGGCTCTATGCGGTGCCTCCGCGTCTCCGCAGGGATGATAAAAAAGCAGATAATGGAGGGGTGTATAGGGGAGCATGAAGCCGAGATATCCGTTATGAGGCGCAATCGCCCCGGGCAGGTCCGCCCCGTCTTTCTTTCTCAGAAGCACAATCGGTCTCCGGGAAGACCGGAGCAGGGCCTCCTCATCAGGAGAAACCCGGCAAAAAGCCTTCACGGTCTCAACATCCGGGGCCATCAATCCGAAGGGTTTGTTGTTTCTCCTCTTCCTCTCACGCAGTCCCGCGACCGCCTCACTATTCAGGGCATCGCAGGCCAGGTGAAATCCCCCGACCCCCTTGACTGCAACGATCCGCCCCTTTTTCAGCAGTCCTATGGTCTCAGACACAGGATCTGTGCCCGTCACATCGGTGCCTGACAAGCTTACAACAGGTCCGCACCTGGCGCATGCGTCGGGCTGAGCATGGAACCTCCGGTCGCCGGGGTCTCCATATTCGGACGCGCATTCATCGCACATCCTGAAGACAGCCATCGTTGTATTTTTCCTGTCGTATGGAACAGATCTCGTGATCGAATACCGGGGGCCGCAGTTCGTGCAGTTTATGAA
>JBJKOV010000505.1:0-15636 GCA_046707105.1 Thermodesulfovibrionales bacterium | reverse complement strand
GAAGCGCTCTCTGTGCCATAATATATTCACCTCGTTGGTGTTAGTTTGTTTCTCGACAAAATATTCTAACACCCCGTTTCTACGGGAACAACGAGGTTTTTTATTTTTCTTGATGGTGGATCGGGGGCTGGTCAGTTATAGTCAAATGCCGACGTGGCGGTGGTGATATCACCAATTTATTATCTTCTGATAACCAGTGACGAAAAAGACTTCTCCGATTTTAGAATTTTTTTCAGCCCGTCAGGCGCTTATACCATTACCCAGATTGTTCAGGATGACATGGGTTTCAGTGGAACAAAGAAATATCAGATCACAATAACTAATGCCACAGTGCAGGGTGAGGGGACTCTTACCATTTCGGCCGACAGTTCCGCTTTCCCGATCAGCTATTATGTGAAAGGGCCGGACGACTGGGGTAACATGTTGACAAAGGCTAGCGGCGCGCTCAACGTTCCACCAACAGGCACTGCCACGACCCTCACGCTTTCGCCGGGGGACTATAAGATTTACATCTACTTCGCAGGCGGACACACATGCACCTCTTGGACACAGCCCACATCGGTTACTGTTTCGAAGGGTGGTGACACTCCGTTAAAGCTCACTGGCTGTAACTAACGGATAATATTGAAAAAAGTGGGACACATCCGAATGTAACTAATGAGATGACAAAAAAGGAATCAAAGATTATTGAATTCTTCGACAGTGAGGCCAGCCTGCGCGATCAATTTTCGAAGCAGGCCCGGTCCGAGTTCGCCATGTAGAGGTATGGATAATGTCCACTGATATTCGGGTTTTGTCAACATCACATGAGAGCCTTTTTGACGGACAGCGGTCCAGCCTGCCTCTTGGAATTTACGGATAGCTTCGGAACCGGCGCAGAGTTTTAGGGCGCCGCCCATTAAACGGCGACTTCGATCAGCGAGGAAGGATCATGTGGCTCTTTGGATTCCATCACTTCAAGCCAGCCTTCAATAGCTTCCTTAATATTTGCGATGGCCTCTTCATAGGTCTTTCCCTGGGAAAGACACCCAGGAAGCGCAGGCACCTCAGCGACATAATAACCTGCCTCGTCTTTCTCAATTACTATATGCAATTTCATGACTTACTTTATCACATGAACAGAATCCTGTCAAAACGCCGGATGAGGTACGCGTCCGGGCTATAAGTCAATATCGTCGCTGCAAATAAATGCCTCGAAGTATGCTCTTCGGTGTCATTCCCGCTTGTCGGTAATCCTCCCGATGAAAACCTGGATTCCCGATTAATGCCTCTGGAATGATGGGCCTGAAGGGACTTGCAGGGTGAAGCGCAATTAAGGTATCCTTAATGTAAGGAGGTAAGGAAACATGCTTGCGAAGAAAACGTCTAAAAATCAGCTAACACTGCCGAAGGAGATTGTTAAATCTTTTCCCGAAACCGATTATTTCGATGTCACAGTGAAGGACAAAAAAATAATCCTTATACCTGTAAAGATAACGCCTGCGGATATGACTCTTGAGGGCATACGGGACAAGATGGAAAGACTTGGCATCAAGGAAGGAGATGTCGCTGAGGCAGTCAAGTGGGCAAGAAAGAAAAAACGGCGCTAAAAGTTGTTCTTGATACGAATATTCTGATTTCAGCCCTGCTTTTCGGTGGGGAGCTATCCCATATAGTAGATCTGTGGAAAGGCGGCAGAATAGCGCCGCTCATATCGAAAGAGACCTTTCAGGAGTTCAATGCGGTCCTTGAATATCCGAAGTTCATGCTGTCAAAAGTGGAGATAAAGGCGATCATCGAAGAGGAGGTACTGCCCTTCTTTGAGGTCGTCGAGGTGACTGATAAGATCAGGGGGATATGTACTGATCCGGATGACGATAAGTTTATAGCGTGTGCGGTTGCGGCATCAGCCGACTTCATCGTGACCGGGGACAGTGCACTGTATGGAGTTGGGAAATACAGGGCGGTCAGGATGATCAAGGCCTTTGATCTGGTAAAGATGATAGAGTAAGCTGCTGTATGATAGGCAAGCAATGAACATGATCCTCCTTTTCCACGAGGACTTTATCGGAGAGAAGACGGTGCGTCTTGAGGGACGGCGCTTCCGGCATGTGAGGGATGTACATCGTGCCGCGGTGGGCGACGAACTGAACGTGGGGCTGTCAGGCGGTCTCATGGGCAGGGGAAAGGTCGTCGAACTCTGTGACGGCGCCCTTGAGATGGAGGTCGATCTTTTCCTGGAACCTCCGGTGCCGCTGCCGGTGACGCTCATTCTGGCCCTGCCGAGACCCAAGGTGCTGAGAAGGGTTCTGTCCTCGGTGACATCCATGGGCGTCAAAAAAATTGTTCTGATCAACTGTTGGCGGGTCGAAAAGAGTTTCTGGCAGAGTCCTGTGCTTGAGGAGGACAAACTGAACGTGCAGTTGGTCCTCGGACTCGAACAGGCACGGGATACAGTCATGCCAGAAGTCCTGGTTCGCCCCCTGTTCAAGCCGTTCGTTGAGGACGAAGTGCCCGAACTTACGAACGGGACGGTCCGGATAGTCGCTCATCCGACGGCCCTGAAGGAATGTCCCCGCCGGGTGAACGGCCGGGTAAGCCTGGCGGTCGGGCCCGAGGGGGGCTTTATCGACTACGAAATTGAGAAGTTATTGGAAAGCGGGTTTTCTGCGGTGAGTCTCGGCAAGCGCGTTCTTTCCGTAGAGACGGCGCTACCCTATCTTCTCGCCAGACTATTCTAAGCCATGATGCCTTCTAAAAAGAATATAAAGGATTTCTATGCCGGGGCCATGGAGGATCTGCGCGGGGCCAGGAACTACATATATTTGGGGGTGGCGGTGTATGCCGCTGGTCTTCTGTTCGGCCTTCTGTTCCCCGGCCGCTTCGGGATGTTTCTCGACTCTTTCAGAAAACTGGCCGCCAGGTTTGCCGGGCGGAGCCTGCCTGTCCTCATTGTCATGATCTTCCTTCAGAACCTCTTTGCTTCTTTTATTTCCATCTGGGCGGGCGCTTTGTTAGGATTGGTGCCGTTGGGTGCGGCAGCCACGAATGGGATACTGATGGGTGTGGTCCTGGCGGCGGCCAGAGGAAAGTTTGGGCAGTCATTGTGGAAACTGATACCGCACGGCATTTTTGAAATGCCCGCCGTGTTCATATCATGGGGGCTCGGAATATGGCTCGGGGCATGGCTTTTCAGGAGGCGCAGGGAGGTGACGTTCCGTGAAAGAGCGGCCAGGGCTTACCGTATTTTCCTGGCGATGGTTCTGCCGCTGCTCCTGGTAGCTGCGATTATCGAAGGCCTGGGGATCTGGTACTGGAGAACCCCATAATGCAGATTGGCGCTGTAAAACAGAAGCGAAATGTATATCGTCGCTGCTGGTTCCGACCGGAAGTCTGTCCCAAAGAGAGCTATTTCGGTTATTATTAAAAGGCCATGAAATACAAGGTTGACCTCCATGTGCATTCAAGGTTCAGCGGGGACAATGATTCCGATCCGGAGGAGTCTATAATACAGGCGATCAGGCTTGGACTGGCCGGCATCGCGTTCACGGAGCACTATTCTTACGACGCATCGGATCCTGTGGAGCCACTGAGAGAAAAATACGGCAATGCCATTGCTATTTTCAGGGGTGTCGAGTTTTCGTCCGAAGACGGGCATTGCCTGGTCTTTGGCGCAGATACCGACAGGCTCCCGCTGGTTGGGCACGCTCCCGCCGGAGAGCTTATCAGAGAGGTGAACAGGGCGGGCGGTGTTGTTATCCCTTCTCACCCATTCAGAAGGGGCAGCGGTGTCGGCGACAGGATAAGCGACCTTAAGGGGATCTGTGCTGTCGAAGGGTATAATGGCTGCAATATTCACGCATTTAACGCGCGCGCTGTCGAAATGGCGAAGAGGCTTAAATTGCCTTTCACCGGAGGCTCCGATGCCCATTTCCCGGAGGAAGTCGGTTCGTGTTTTACCGAATTTGAAGACCGTCCGACGAATGAGAGTCTTGTCCTCCTGCTGAAGGAGGGCAGGTACCGCGGCGTGGACACCAGAAAGATCAGTAAAATGTTTCACTCCGGGCAGGCGGTAAACTACGACTGAAATCAGCAGACGGCAAGGATGGGGAGCCATGGAAAAGTATGACATTATCGTGGTAGGAGCAGGCATAAGCGGCCTCAGCCTGGCGCATTACTGTGCTCGCGCCGGATTCTCCGTTCTGGTAATCGAAAAGAGCGAGCGACCTGGCGGCGCCTTCTGTTCGCACAGGTTTGAAGGTGATGCGGAAGATTTCTGGCTGGAGATGGGGGCGCACACTTGCTATAACTCCTATGGCAACCTGATAAATATTATCGAAGAGCTGGGCATCCTCGACCGCCTGGTCCGGCGGGAGAAGGTATCATTCAAAATGCTCGTTGACAGCGAGATAAAGTCGATTGCTTCCCAACTCAGCTTTCCGGAACTGCTTTTTTCCGCACCCAGGATTCTGACGATGAAGAAAGAGGCCCGGAGTGTCGAGTCCTACTACTCAAGGATAACAGGGCGCGACAACTACGAGAAGGTTTTCGCTCCCGCGTTCAACGCGGTGGTGTCGCAGGACGCGAGTGATTTCCCGGCGGACATGCTCTTCAAAAAGAGGGACCGCAGGAAGGACGTGATAAAAAAATTCACCCTGACGGACGGGCTCCAGACGGTGACGGACGCCATCAGCGCGAGCGGGGATTTACAGATCGTAAAGGGGCGGGAGGTTGTCGGGCTGGATTTCAGGAACGGTATTTTTGAGACGGCTGTTTCCGATAGGCGAAGCTTTCAGTCTTCCTTCCTCGCGGTTGCCTCACCCGCATGCGTTGCAGCGGGGCTGCTTCAACCTTCGTTCCCGGAAATCGCCCGGCTGCTGTCACGCGTAGAGGTGGTATCTGTAGAATCTGTTGGGGTGGCGGTCAGGAAGGACGCCCTCTCTTTAGGGCCCGTTGCCGGGATTATACCGAAGAACGATATCTTCTTTTCAGCGGTATCGAGGGACAGCGTCAGCCACCACCGCTACAGGGGGTTTGCCTTCCACTTCAAGCCGGGTGTTGCCGACCCCGGGGCCAAGACGGAGAAGATCGGCCGGGTCCTTGGAGTGGGCCGGGACAGGCTGGAGCAGGTGGTCACGAGGGAGAACGTTGTGCCTTCCCTCAAAGTCGGACACGACAGACTCGTCAGGGAAGTAGACGGCCTCCTGGCCGGCAAAGGGCTCCTGCTTACCGGAAATTATTTTATCGGCCTCGCTATCGAGGACTGTGTTTCCAGGTCGTTGAGTGAATTCCGGAGATTGAAGGGGCTGGCCGGAAAGTCTTAATATGCTGCTTTCCCGGAATTTCCGTAAAAGTCCGGTCATATGGGAAAAAGAAAGAGGGCTGCGGTGAATTATTACCAAAACCTTTCTGTTTTTGTGTAAATTTATGTATGTCCGCATCAGTTATGGTTACAGAAAATGCCCCTGAGCAGATAAGCCTGCCTTTTGAGCGCGACGAGAAGGCCTTGCAGAGACATTTTCAGCAAGCCCTTGGGGAAAGGATCTCCCTGACCATTACCGATAACTCCACCAGCATGATATCCTCCAGCCGCAAAGAAGGAGTCATATCCCTGCGCCTTCACCGGATGTTTCTGAACGCCGATGTCGCAGTTCTCAGTGAGATAGCGAAATTCGTGCGTCACCGGCGATGCAAAACTCCGCTGATACGGAGATATATGAGAGAAAACAGCTCGTTGCTGAAGACCAGGGCCCCGAGGGTCGTAAAGGTCAGGACAGAGGGCAGGTATCACAATTTGACCGCTCTGTTTTCGTGTCTGAACCGGGCCTATTTCTGCGGCAGGGTTACCGCTTCCATTACGTGGGGTATGAGAAAGAGAGGAAGTGCCGTCAGGCTCAGAACTCTCGGAAGCTACAGCAGTCATACGCATACGATAAGGATAAACCCCGTGCTTGACGCAAGGTCCGTCCCGGGTTGCTTCCTGGAGTTCGTCGTTTACCACGAGATGCTTCACGCCGACATGGGGACGGAGAAGAAAAACGGGCGCAGGCTTGTCCACTCCAGGGCGTTCCGTGAAAGGGAAAGATTGTTTGCGGACTATGAAAAGGCACTGGCCTGGGAGAGAAGGTGGACAGGTCTGGACCGTTCTTGAACCCGAAACAGGGTAGTCCCTAAGTGGCTGCGCTGCAGCGGGCGGGAAATACTGCGTTCTGCCGGACTGCCCTTCACATTTAAAACACCCAAAAAAGTCAAACTGCGAAAGTTGCTCCTTATGCCCGTTAGCTTATGCCGGCTCACTTGACAACACCCGATAAAATGGTAAGCTTTGAGCTATAGCATGTCCTGAACAGTGGGGGGACGCACTTCTGTTCTATTAATAACCGTTATATGAGATGAGGTGAAATCATGAAGAAGAGTTCTGTTCTGTCTTTCTTTTGTCTTGCGATCTTTGCCGCTGCGGTGCTGATGGTAAGTCCGCACGCTGCGGAATCGTACAACACCAGCCCGCCCTTCAAACTCAAACTTCTCAAGAAGGTTGAGATCAAAGCGGGCATCCCGTCAAAAAAAGTAGCGGCTTACGATCCGAAGAACCCCTACAACATATTTATCAATTATGAACTCGGGATGCACTGCGTGGGCTTTGATATTTCATACTGTTGTGTGATACCTCCGTATAACAGCGTGCAGGCCCAGCCGGTCATGTCCGGAGCGGAAGGAAGAATGCCGAAGCTGCTGTCTCCCGATGACGGCGTGAAGCTCTACTATCACATAAAAGACAACAGTTACAGTCAGGGAAACAAGATGAAATACTGGTCTGTCGTCAAGGACGTCAACGGGAACGGAAAAATGAGCGATCCGGGCGACAACATGGCCAACTACGTGTGGGACCACCTGTTCATTTACAAGGACCTCCAGGGAACACTCCCCGCCGACTGGCAAAAGGAAAAGAGACTGTATGTTGGAAAGGAGATCCCGGTCAACATAGACTCGGGACCGTCGGGCAAGAACCTCTCCGGTAATTATATGGACTATGCCGCGGACAAGGGCGGCAATATAGTATTTACCGACTCGATGATTCCCGCCGTAAAGAACGTGCCCCTTAAACTGACCGCATCCTATATATGGGACGCGCTCGGGCTGCCCCTTACGGCGTTCAACGACAGCAGGAGAACGGGGTCCATTCGGACCATAACGGACAAGGACTTTCAACCCTACCAGTATTCAATGGTCGAGCTGCGGGACAAGAACGGAAAGCCGATCATGAACGCCAAGGGGAAAAAGATAGAGTTCTTCGGCACGAACCCGGTCGATATCCCCAATTGCTACCTCTGCCATTCGGGAAAGGGGAAGGCAGCCGAGCTTGCGAGGAAAGAGGGGCTTTCACTGTTTGACAAGGAGTTCTCCTACTGGAAGAAGAATTATCCCGACATGACGGATTATATGGCAAGGCTGTCCTCGGCATCGATCAACATCCTTGAACTTCACGACAAGCTGAACGGGACGACGCTTCTGAAAGACTACGATCCGAATGCCGCTTCCAACAGGCTGGGAGCCACCGGTGCAGTCTATTGCGCCGACTGCCACGGCGACAACATTTCGGGCAACCTCCAGTCTCCCCGGCCGAGTGCAACAGGATATCAGGCGGTTAAGGCTATGCCTCTCACCGAGGCCATCCATTCCGTACATGCCAAGGCGATCCCGATGCCGGACAAGGCCGGCAGGACCCAGAGCTGCCAGGCATGTCATCCGACCCACTGGCAGACTGAAGAGATGAACGACTTCGCGAAGAACCCTTACCAGATTGTCGATGAGGAGGGAATGCCCAGGTTTTCCGAAACGGACCTGAGGACTGCCGGAGGAGGATGTTATCTCAGAAGAGACGCTCATACCAACCCCGACGTCAAGCCGCCTTTTTTCCTGAATGAGATCGGGAAATGGTATCTGCGCGAAGTGAGCAAAAAAGACGAAAACAGAAAGCCGGTGGCCCGCATGAGGGGCCTGTATTGCACCAACTGCCATAACAACCTCGCGCAGGAACTCTATAAATACGACAACCTCCAGGACACCACTTCCCAGAAAGGGACGACCCTGCGGGACAAATCCTTTGAGGAGATACTGAAAGTTACTGCAAACGGTGACCTCAAGAAATTCGATGAATATTTGGCCGACCCGGTCGTCGGCGCTCCGGGAGATCCCTTGTATGCTTACACCGGTGATCACAAGGGCGCGACACTTGTGAAGGCAGATAAAGACCAGGAGGGCAAACTGCACCTGCTCCCCTGGAACGCGGAGAAGGGTGACGCTGTGCCGTACGATGCTGCCGCAGCGGGGAAAGACTGGTGGCTGGCTCCTTCCGAGCCGCACTGCGCGGATTGCCATATGGCTCCGTTGGTAGAAAGCGAGGGTGGCGGTTACTTCCCGATCGACCAGCCGAACAAGTACTCTCTCTACAGGTATTCGAAGGCCCACGGCGTTATCGCGTGCCAGTCGTGCCACGAGTCTATTCACGAGCTTTATCCCGTGAGGTATGAAGGTCCGAAGAAGAGTGTCGACCTTACGACCCACGAGCAGGCCCTTCAGTTCAGCCCCGACGGCAAATATGCCGGTCCGGTGACCTGCGGAGCATGTCACACGGTCAACCGCAAAGGCGTTCCAGTGCAGCTCAGCGGCACCAAGTACTACGATGACTACTGGGCCTCAGTCGTTCTTCTTCATTTCATGCGCGAAGGGGATCAGAAGCTGCCTCTTGGGGACCTTATGAAGAAATATCCCTATGAAAGATCGCAGGAAATAGTGAAGAAGGGCTGGATGTAGACACCGTCACGGTTCAGTTGAGAAGCAAAAGAAGCTGCTGCAGGGAGCTGATGCTTTTTACTTGCGGGAATGACGGGAAAGTCCGTCATTCCCGCATTGAACCAAGGGAATCCAAGGGGTTACGATTGTGACCCCTTTATCTTCTTCCCCCATTCGACCGCCTTGCCCATGATCTCCGATTCGTCAGCCGTGGTCAAATCGCCGTTCCTGACGACCACGCGACCCTTGATGATTACCGTGTCTATGTCAGCCGAGTTCATGGAATAGACGATGTGGGAGTAGACGTCATACATCGGCGTAAGGTGAGGTTTCTTCAGGTCCGCGATGACAATATCCGCGTCTTTTCCTTCCTCGATGCTGCCGACGGTCCGGCCCAGGCCCAGGGCCTCGGCTCCCCACCTCGTTGCCATAAGCAAAACGGTCCGCGTGTCGAGGACCGTTGGGTTCGATGTAAGGGCCTTATGTACTTTGGCGGTTGTCGACATCTCGCTCAGTAAATTGAGGTCGTTGTTGCTCGCTGCGCCGTCGGTGCCGAAGGTCACCTTTATCCCTTCCGCGAGCATGGTTGTCACCGGAGCAAAACCGGATGCGAGCTTCAGATTGCTTTCCATGCAATGAGAGACATTCACCTTCTTCTTTCCGAGGATCCTGATCTCTCTGTCATCCACCCATACACAATGGGCGGCAAGCACCGTTTTATCCAGAAAACCGATGGAATCCAGATATTCGACCGGTCTTTTATTGTAGAGGGTTTTGACCTGCCCGACCTCCCATTGAGTCTCCGAAAGGTGGATATGAATCGGAACTCCGAAACGCTCGGACATCTCTTTCGTCTTCTTCAGGGTATCCGGCCCGCAGGCATATATTGAATGAGGGGCGATACAAGGCGTGATTAATTCGTCCCCTTTCCATGACCTTATCAGGGCCTCGGCATTCGCGAAATAATCTTCGGCGCCCGCCCCCGTACCGGTGGCGAAATCTACTATGCCCGCCCCCACAAAGGCTCTCATTCCCATCTTCCTGGAAGCCGCCGCAATCTCGTTCCCATAGAAATACATGTCGTTAAAGGCTGTTATCCCCGCCTTCAGCATCTCAAGACAGGCGAGCTCGACGGCGTCGGTGACGAACTGTGGGCTGAGCCACTTCTTTTCGGCGGGCCAGATATGTTTTTCAAGCCACTCCTTGAGAAAGATATCGTCCGCGAGACCACGGAAGAAAACCATCGGAGAATGGGTATGGGTGTTCACAAGGCCCGGAAACGCGACGGTTCCGGGACCGCCGACCACGTTACCGGAAGTATACCTCTGCAGGATGTCCTGAGCGGAACCGACGGCAAGCACCTTACCGCCCGCCACAGCAACCGCCCCGTCGTCGATCACGTCGAGAGCAGCGTCCATTTTCAGTATATGGCCGGCTCTGATTATAAGATCGGCTTCAATCATAAAGATACTAAGTCAAGCGTTAGTAAAGCCATATTGAGCAATATCCTGTCATTCCGGCTTGTCCGGAATCTGTTCGAAAAAGAAGGATTTCCGACCTGCCTACCGGACAGGCAGGCGCGCTCTGCTTGCGGGAATGACAAACTGTGAGGCTTTTCTCGTGACATTTTTTGTAAATTCGTTTTGGCACCCGTGACACAGTGCTTTGCGAGATTCTTCGCTCCCCCGACCTTTGCCCTATTTCTCCACGAGGATGCGGAGCATACGTCTCAGAGGCTCCGCCGCACCCCACAGGAGCTGGTCGCCGCAGGTGAAGGCGGCAAGATACTGCGGTCCCATGTTCATCTTGCGCAACCGCCCGACAGGGACTGTCAGCGTTCCGGTAACCGCCGCCGGAGTCAGCTCGCGGACAGTGATCTCACGCTCGTTCGGCACCACTTTGGCCCACTGGTTGTGGCCGGCGAGCATTCCATGGATATCGCCCAGCGGCACATCCTTGGTAAGCTTGATCGTAAGGGCCTGGCTGTGACAGCGCATGGATCCCACGCGCACGCATATGCCGTCGATGGGGATAGGATTTTCCTCGCGGCCGAGTATCTTGTTCGTCTCTGCCTGTCCCTTCCACTCCTCGCGGCTCTGGCCGTTTTCGAGCTGCCTGTCGATCCAGGGTATGAGCGAGCAGGCCAGGGGCGCGCCGAAGAATTCAGTGGGATAGGTATCAGAGCGGACGTGCTCGGCCAGGGCACGGTCGATATCGAGGATTGCGCTCGACGGGTCGGCCAGAAAGTCCTTTACAGAGTCGTGGGCCGAGCCCATCTGACTGATCAACTCGCGCATATTCTGGGCGCCTGCTCCGGAAGCGGCCTGGTAGGTCATGGCGGACATCCATTCTACCAGTCCCCGTTCGTATAATCCCCCAAGGGCGATGAGCATAAGTGAGACGGTGCAGTTGCCGCCGATATAGTTTCTGACGCCCCTTGCAAGACCGTCCCTGATTGCGCTCATGTTGACCGGATCGAGAATGATAATGGCTTCCTTCTCCATGCGCAGCGTCGATGCGGCATCGATCCAGTAGCCGTTCCAGCCGGAGGCACGCAGTTTGGGGAAGATCTCCTTTGTGTAATCGCCGCCCTGGCAGGAGACGATCGCCTCCATCGCCTTCAGTTCTTCGATATTCCGCGCGTCCTTGAGCGGCGGGGCATCTTTGCCGACCTCCGGGGCCTTGCCGCCCACATTCGAAGTCGTGAAAAATACCGGCTCGACAAGATCGAAGTCCTTTTCCTCGCGCATGCGGCCCATAAGCACCGAGCCCACCATGCCGCGCCATCCTGCAAAACCCACTCGCATCATCTGTTCTGGCTCCCTTAGCGTTAGATTGGAATATGAAAACATATTATACTCAATGTATCGAAGTCTTTGCACTGCCCGCTCCATGCTCCCCGCCGTTCTCCACCCTCACGCCCAGTCGCCATATAGGGGCTTTTTCATCATGCCCGCCTTCTTCCTCGCAACGTCAGGTTTATTAAGAAAACTTAACTGGTATTCGGTCTGTTGCCGGTATATCCTAAAGAAAGATCCAAAGAGTCCGCCTTTCCTGCTCCCGGGAAATCGGCGTGGAGAAGGTATATCGGCATGAATATCCATATCGCTGAGAGCAAAGAAAAACCTTTGAAAAAACATACCTGCGGCTGCCTTTCCGGGCATGAAAAGCGGGAAACTGTTCCCGGAGAAGACGAAAGAGGCATTTTCCGGTCCGTGGAGGACTGGAAGAATATCTTTGATACTCTCACAGACATGATTACGGTCCATGACAACGACTACAACATCATCAGCGCCAATGCCGCGGCTGAAAAGGCCCTGAAGCTTCCTCCTCTCCTGAACGCAACAAAGGTGAAATGCTACGAGTATTACCACGGCAGTGAATATCCCCCTGAAGGGTGCCCCAGTTGCCGCTGTCTCAATAGCGGAAATCCGGCCACTTTCGAGGTCTATGAACCTCACCTGAAGATGTACGTCGAGATAAGGGCTATTCCCCGATATGATAGCGATAACCGGCTCATAGGGCTGGTCCATATTGTCAGGGACATTACAAAGCGGAAGCAGGCAGAGGAGGAGCTTGAGGTACACCGCCACCACCTTGAGTGGCTTGTGAAGCAGCGAACCGCCGAGATTTCTTTTACTAACGAACAGTTCAGGCGCGAAATCGCCGAACGCGAGCGTGTGGAAGAGGAAACCGTAAGACTTATCAGGGAACTAAGGGATCTCCTTCAGACCTCGCGCTGACCGCCTGCCCTTTCGGCAAAAGGGTACACTTTACCTCACTTCATCCTTAAAAAAAACATTTTGACGACGGACCAAAACGGATGGTCTGGGATTTTGAAGGCCTTTGAGTTTTTTCATCACTCATCTGAAAGGTGGAGTCTTCCCGAATTAAAACACCTGTTTTTACCGGCGGTCATCCGTGTTCATCTGTGGTCAATTGCTGTTTTTCGAATAATCCTTGCGCTGTGAATGGCATCATCTTGACAGTGAACTATCGTTCACCTATAATAAAATTATGAAGGCCTTGAATGAAGCAAAGCTGCGGTCCAGGATCGGGGACATCACCCGGTTCTACAGGCAGAGCGGCAGGATGCCCAGCTTTTCGGAGATCGGGGAGATGACCGGATTGCGCTCCAAGAATGCTGTTTTCAAGCTTGTCAGCAAACTTGAACAGCGCAAAGTCCTCGAAAGGGACGCAAAGGGCAGGCTTATCCCGGGCTCGATAGCGTCCTCGGTGAAGATACTCGGCACGGTGGAGGCCGGGTTCCCGAGTCCTGCCGAAGAAGAGCTTGTGGATACCCTGTCCCTTGATGATCTCCTGATACAGAACCGCGAGGCGACCTTTCTGCTCAAGGTGTCTGGTGATTCCATGTCGGGGGCCGGCATTCTGCCGGGAGATATGGTGCTGATAGACAAAGGTCAGACACCGAAAAGCGGGGACATCGTGATCGCCGAGGTGGACGGCGAGTGGACTATGAAGTATCTGAAGAAGAGGGGGGACAGTGTGCTCCTTGTCCCCGCAAACCCGAATTACAGGCCGATAAAGCCGAAGAACGAGCTCAAGATCGCCGGCGTGGTAACGGCGGTGGTCAGGAAGTATAAGTGAAAGGACAATACGCAAAGGAGGAGAAAACATGGCGAACGGATTTATGCTCAAGTTTCTTGGAGACCTTTTTTACCTGATAGTTGCACTTTGTGCACTGTATGGCCTGCTGGACTTTTTCCGCGCGCAAAGGGCGGTGAATTCAGCGGTTATTAAGGCCCATGTCACTGCATATGAGCTTCAGAAAATGATCGAGAGCCGACCCGGCAGGTGTAGGGGCAATTCATGAATTGCCCGCCTTATAATGCGTAAGAATCAGAATACCAGGGCAACCACACGGGGTTGCCCCTACAAAATGATAACGCCCTATAAAAAGGTAGACAGATGAAGTACAACTCCGACATACATCGCCGCTGTTCGATGCGCCTGATGGGATATGACTATTCACAGGCTGGGGCGTATTTTGTGACCATCTGCACGCAAAACAGGGAATGCCTGTTCGGGGATATTGTCGATGATGGGGAAATGCTATTGAATGAATATGGCTATATTGCTGGGGAATCGTGGGAATGGTTATCCCGGCGATATGAATATATTGATATTGATGAATGGGTTGTAATGCCCAATCATCTGCACGGAATATTGATTGTTAATGCCAACTGTAAGGGCGGTTCGCAATGTAGGGGCGATGGGCAATGTAAGGGCGGTTCGCGAACCGCCCTTACGGAAACGATAAAACGAAAACCATTGGGACGTTTAATCGGGGCATTTAAGACCGTATCATCAAAACAGATCAACCAAACCCGTAATACACCGGGATATCCCGTCTGGCAGCGCAATTATTACGAACATGTTATCCGTAATGAAAGAGAATTGGAGCGTGTCCGTAAATACATAATCGAAAACCCTGCCAAATGGTTTGAAGATGACGACAATCCCGGAAACATTATCCGTAGGGGCGGTTTGCAATGTAAGGGCGGTTTGCAATGTAAGGGCGATGTGCAATGTAAGGGCGATGTGCAATGTAAGGGCGGTTCGCGAACCGCCCCTACAATAATCACATGACGACCCAACCGCTGACCATACGTTCCTGGCCGAGGGCGATCCTTCATCTGGACGCCGACGCCTTTTTTGCGTCCTGCGAGCAGGCGGTCCATCCGGAACTCAGGGGGAAGCCGGTGATCACGGGGAAGGAGAGGGGGATCGTGGCCGCCGCCAGTTACGAGGCGAAGGCGAGGGGGATAGAAAGGGGTATGAGCCTTCCGGAGATAAAGAGGGTCTGTCCGGACGTGATTATCGTCCCTTCTGATTACGAGACTTACAGCCTCTTCTCGGTCAGGATGTTCGAGATCCTCAGGCGGTTTTCGCCGGACGTCGAGGAGTACTCCATAGACGAGGCATTTGTGGACCTGACCGGCCTGAGGAGGAGCTTCCACGGCCCCTATGGAATGATCGCCCGAAAGATGCAGGAGGCGGTCGAGACCGAACTGGGGATAACCGTATCGGTCGGGGTGAGCCTCTCGAAGGTCCTTGCGAAGATAGGTTCGAAGCACAACAAGCCCCACGGTCTCACCCTTATTCCGGGGAGGGACATACACTCGTATCTGGAGAAGCTGCCGATTGGAAAGGTTTGGGGGATAGGGCCGAACACGGCGGCCTTTCTCAGGAAGTTCGGCATCACCACAGCACTGCAGTTTGCGGGAAAGGACGAAGTGTTTATAGAGAAATACCTCTCCAAACCGTACATGGAGGTCTGGAACGAGTTGAACGGCAGGAGCGTCTATCCTGTTGTAACCGAATCGAAAAGCAGCTACCAGTCGATCAGTAAGACAAAGACCTTTACCCCTCCTTCGGGCGAGGAGACCTTTGTCTTTGCCCAGCTTTCGAAAAACATGGAAAACGCCTGCATCAAGGCGAGGCGCCACAAACTCGCGGCCACGCGCCTCCTGGTATTTCTAAGGACACGGGAGTTCAGGGACACCGGGGTGGAAATGAGGCTAAGCGTCCCCACCGCCTATCCTGCCGACCTCTTCGGGCCTCTGCGTGAGGGCTTCGATCACCTTTATCGGCCCCATAATTTTTACCGCCAGACCGGGGTTGTACTTGCCGGCCTGGTACCCGACACAAGGGTCCAGTACACACTCTTTGACGACACGGCGAAAATAGAGAAGCTGAACAGGGTCTACCATGCAGTTGATACTATCTCCGAAAAGTACGGGAAATACGCCGTCCACCATGCCTCAAGCCTGCCGACGAAACTGCAGGCCCTGCACGAGGGTGAAAGGGGCGACGTCCCGGAGAGGACAAGGAACCTTGTCA
>JBJKOV010000504.1:0-2493 GCA_046707105.1 Thermodesulfovibrionales bacterium | reverse complement strand
TTGACGAGTTGAGCGACGTGGCCAAGGAGCTGAAGGTTGAAGGCGCGGCGGGATTGAGGAAGCAGGACCTTATCTTTGCGATCCTGCAGGCGCAGGCGGAAAAAACGGGCAATGTATTTTCCGCGGGTGTTCTCGAAATACTCCCGGACGGATTCGGGTTCCTGAGGTCGCCGGACTACAGTTATCTTCCCGGCCCTGACGATATATATGTTTCTCCTTCGCAGATCAGACGGTTCAATCTGAGAACAGGGGACCTCGTTTCGGGTCAGATAAGGCCTCCGAAAGAAACCGAGCGTTATTTCGCCCTCCTCAAAGTCGAGGCGATTAACCACGGATCTCCTGAAGTAAACATAAAAAGACCCCTTTTTGATAACCTTATACCTTATTATCCCACCGAAAGAATCAAGCTCGAGTATGACACAACGGATTATTCCACCAGGGTAATGGAACTCATCACTCCCATAGGCATGGGGCAGAGGGGAATGATTGTAGCGGCCCCGCGCACCGGCAAGACTATGCTTCTTCAGTCAATCGCCAAGGCGATAAAGAAAAACCAGCGCGATATACATCTAATCATTCTCCTTATTGACGAACGGCCGGAAGAGGTCACGGACTGGAAGCGGCAGGTAAACACTGCCGAGATCATAAGCTCGACCTTTGACGAGCCCCCGCAGAGGCACTGCCAGGTGTCTGAGATGGTAATCGAGAGGGCAAAGCGGTTGGTGGAGAGCAAGAAAAATGTGGTGATACTCCTCGACAGCATCACGCGTCTTGCGAGGGCCTACAACGCTATCATGCCAGCCAGCGGCAAGGTCCTCTCCGGAGGACTCGATTCGAATGCGCTCCAGAAACCGAAGAGATTTTTCGGAGCGGCAAGAAACATCGAAACCGGCGGCAGCCTCACAATCCTGGCGACGGCCCTCGTGGATACGGGAAGCAGAATGGACGATGTCATCTTCGAGGAGTTCAAGGGTACCGGCAACATGGAACTCCACCTTGACAGAAAGCTGGTGGACAAGAGGATATTCCCCACGATCGACATAAACGGGTCCGGGACGCGGAAAGAAGAGCTCCTCGTAGACAGGGACGTATTGAACAGGATGTGGATACTGAGGAAGGTCCTCAACCCGCTGAGCACGGTGGAGAGCATGGAATTCCTTCTCGGCAAGCTTACCGGAACCAAGACCAACAAAGTTTTTCTCGATATGATGAACAAGTAACTTTTCATGGAAGATAGAGGGAGAGCCAAGAGATACCTGCTCTTCGGGGCGATTATCGGCGGCATCTTGAGCCTTTCGATAACCTTGCTCATGGACACCTTTTATGCGGATGTTTTGAACGGCACCTGGCGTGACGCGATTGCCAAGGACCTGAACACCTTTTTTTCCCTGGGCGTTTCTTCAGCGAGCTTCATAGTATACGTCATGTTCGGCGTCGTACTGGCTATCATGACCGCCTTCGGTTCCTTCATGGGTTTCATCTTTTCGTTCTTTCTTTACAAATTCTTTGAGTTCCTGGGCAGCAAATGAAGCGGCTGCAACTGGATGACGACGGCTACTGCTTTGCATGCGGGAAGAAAAATTCCCGGGGCCTGCAGCTGGATTTCAGGAGTGAAGACGGCAGGACGGCCGCTGTGTTTCTGCCCCAAAGGGAATATCAGGGGTTTAAAGGCATCGTGCACGGGGGCATCATCGCCACTGTACTTGACGAGGCGATGGTAAAGACGGCTCTTTCGGCGGGACTTCAGGCCGTTACAGCAGAGATAACGGTAAGGTTCAAGAGCCCCCTTTCTACCGGGGAGGATGCGGCTGTGGAAGCGGAGTTAAGTAAACCGGGGGGAAAAGTGGTTGAGGCGTCGGCCAGGATGCGAAAGAGAGACGGGACCGTGGTGGCAGAGGCGCGGGCCAAACTTTTGAAAAATGAATAAGAAGGGACGGTCATCTTTTCTGCACGGCCTGCTCGAACATAATCAGAAGGCGATCGTCTTTCTGCTTCTGGTCATCACCGCCATCGGCGCCATCGTCGGCTACAGGTATTACAGGTATACGCGGTATGACCCGGATTATTGTAAATCCTGCCACATGATGAATGAGGCATACCGGTCATGGCAGATGAGCAAGCACAGGGACTTGCCCTGCCAGCGATGTCACGAAATGAGCATCCTCGAACAGAACAGGATGCTGGTCGCCTATGTTGTCAAGGGGGGAAAGTCGGCGGAGGAAAAGCACGGGAGGATCTCTCCCTGGGATGCGTGCAGGGAATGTCATCTCTCGGATGTCGAGCAGGGGTCGATTACATTAAGCAAGTCCTACGGACACGCGCGGCACGTGTTTATGCTCAAGATCAGCTGCAGCAAATGCCACAGCGGCAAACTCCATACCTTTGCTCCAAATGAGCAGGCCTGCGCAGAATGTCATGCGGACAAGGTGATACACGGCATAGGCGGGATGGCCGAACTCTCCTGCCTGAAGTGCCACAGTTATACCGAGGCGG
>JBJKOV010000503.1:0-21973 GCA_046707105.1 Thermodesulfovibrionales bacterium | reverse complement strand
CTGTTTTGAATCTTAGATGGCATTGGTAAACAAAAAAGCAGCCTATCGCAACATCGGTTTTTCATTATGGATTTTAACTGTTCTTATTATCAGCATTCTCGTTTTTATCGCTCCACTGAAACATAGTGTTACGCCCACCTACCATGAAGCCGTCGAAAGATGGCTGACGGCAAAATCCCTGTATTTCCATACCAGTTATTTTTATTTTCCGCAATTTGTTCTAATTTTTACCCCGTTTCATTACCTGCCTATGCCCTTTAGTGACATCCTGTGGCGTATATTTCAAGCCGGTTTGCTGATCACGGGCATATGGAGAATGGTTAAACTACTGCCTTCATCCGAAAGAGGGATTTTTTTCCTGAACATGTCACTCGTTGCAATTACCCCGTGTATTGGGGCCATGCGTAATGGTCAGGCTAACGTGTTGTTTGCAGCCCTGACGGTCAACGCCGTTGTTTATCTTGCCGAGTCCCGGTGGTGGCTTGCCGCTTTGTGCATGATTTCTGCACTTGCTATCAAGCCCCTCGGGCTGGTGCTGATTTTGTTGGCCGCAATCGGTTACCGGTTCACAATTTGGAGGTTGCTCACCGTTTTTTGTATCTTCTTGCTTTTACCCTTCTTTTTTGCTGATTCTTCATATGTCTTTTCTCAATATCAGCAATCCCTTGTACACCTGTTCTCTGCTTCGCTGACGACGGAAAATCGTTTTTCAGATTTGAATGGACTTCTTCGGCCACTCGGAATGGGCCTCACTGGAACGTTATCACAAAGCGTTAGAATCATGGGCGGGATCCTGGTTGCGGGGTTATGGTGGAAAGGCTGTAAGCGAATGTCTGAACCTGAACGTTCATTCCTTATGCTGGGGCTGTCAACTGCGTATCTCATGCTTTTTAATCCGATGACCGAGGTAAACAGTTATGTTATCGTTGCGCCAAGCATTGCATATTACGCAGTACATTACCTCAAAATTGAAATCAACCCAAAACTTGGATGGAGCCTGGCATTTATGGGCTTATCAGTCGGGATTCTTCCTGAACTGGTTCGACCGTTCATCAAGCACTTAGGTCTATGGTGGGATCCTCTTGCGATGATTTTTTTCCTGATCTTTCTGACGTCCAGAATCTTAATAAAGAGACCCTTCGAAAGAAACGTCCAGGATACAAAGATCGCAGGATTTTGAGCCAAATTCATATTCAATTTTTCAGGGGTCATACTGATGGGAAGTGAAAATTATTCTTGTCTTTTCCTTCACAAACAACGTCCCTTGGATTTTCACCTGCTTCCATCTTAATCCCGCTGTTCTCTGATGTTTGTGCCCAAAGGAACCACATTGTTACCCTGATAGCGTCACTTTCTCAGGACTTTGCATGTTTTTACGGCTGATTGGGCAGCAGCGGAACTGGTCTGAATTTTGCTTGTTTTATGTTTATTAAGCGGACTAAAGAAGTATCGCAAGCCGTCACGCCCGCTTGTTGCGGCCGGACGACGGAAGGCAATGCAAGGGAGGAGGCCTGAGTGCTCTCGGCCGGTCACTGGAAAAAACCCGGATGACAGCAAGATCTTGATTGAGGGGTTAAAAGAAAAAAACGCCGTTTGTTTGTTTCTACTGACCCATAAAAGAGAACAGGACAATAGTTTGATATGGCAGATAGGGCAGTTGCTGAAAATCTGATATCCTCAATCGACATAATAGAGTTGTTGCGGGGCGGAGGGCGGCGACGGTGAACTCCAACCCTGCAAGGAGAAAGGGAGGCAGTTATGAAGGCCCTGAAAGACTGAAGGGCTGCGTGTCTGAGTTCAGAGCGAATAAAAAGGCGGCTTATGAGACCATGGAGAGATACGCTGCCTGCATCGTCGACACAGTGCGGGAACCTATGGTGGTATTGGCTGCCGACCTGAAGGTGATCTCGGCGAATAAGAGCTTCCATAGCACCTTTAAGACATCACCCGATGAGATGCCGGGAAGAAACTTTTATGAAACAGGAAACGGGCAATGGGACATCCCGGCGGTGCGGAGGCTGACCGGGGAGATTCTTTCGAACAATACCACGGTCGATGGCTATGAAGTTGAGCATGCTTTTCCTGGTATCGGGCACAAAATAATGCTGGTCGGCGGCCGCCGTGTTTGCATTGAGGAGGCCGGCACATACGTGATCCTGCTTGCGATGGAAGATGTCACGGACCGCAGGTTGATGGAAAAAAATTTTGCGGAACTGGAGGAGCGCTACAGGACTGCTTTCAACTATCTGAAAAAGGTCATCAATTCCATAGCGGACCCCATATTTGTGAAAGACAGGCAGCACCGCTGGGTATTACTCAACGATGCCTTTTGCAGCTTTATGGGATACAGCAGGGGTCAGCTGAGGGGGAAAACAGATTATGATATCTTCCCGGGCAACGAAGCTGAAATATTCTGGGCAAATGATGAGATTGTTTTTACCACAGGGAAGGAAAACATAAATGAGGAGCAGGTTACCGACGCCAAAGGCGCCGTTCACACCACTGTGACAAAAAAGAGCTTATATGCGGACGAGCGGGGGAAGCAATTCATTGTCGGCATCGTCCGGGATATATCCGAACGCAAACAGATGGAAGAAACCATAAGGCATCAGGCGTTCTATGACCCTCTCACGGATCTTGCGAACAGGAGATTATTTGTCGAACACCTTAACCTGGAAATGGCCCATGCGCACCGCAATAACAAAAAAATGGCGGTATTTTTTCTGGACCTCGATAATTTCAAAGCCATCAACGATACGCTGGGTCATGCCACGGGCGATGAATTACTGAAGGATGTGGCCGGCCGTCTCAGGTCCTGCATTCGTGCCTCTGACCTTGTCGCGCGCTTTGGAGGAGATGAATTCAATATACTTATGTACGACGTCGCCGAGCCTGACGAAATGGCGATAAGCGCCGGGAAAATGTTGTCGGCCTTCAATGAGCCGTTTATGATAGGCGGGCATGAACTTCATGTTTCAACCAGTATAGGAATAAGTATATACCCGGACGATGGGAAAGATGCCGCTGATCTGCTGAAGCATGCGGATATGGCCATGTATCACTCAAAGGAAAGCGGCAGGAACAACTTTCAGTTTTACGAACCTGCCATGAATGTCAGAACGCTGGAGCGGGCGTCGCTGGAATATCACCTTCGCCGGTCGATCGAGCATGGGGAACTCCTGGTATACTATCAACCTCAGGTGGATGTCTCTACACAGCGGGTCACGTGCGTTGAAGCGCTGATACGCTGGCGGCATCCTACGCTGGGGCTCCTGAATCCGGTGGGATTCCTGCCGCTGGCCGAAGAGAGCGGACTGATTCTGTCCATAGATTCGTGGATTCTGCGCGCGGCCTGTGCACAGAACAAGGCCTGGCAGGAGGCCGGATTTCCTCCTATTTGTGTCTCGGTAAACCTTTCCGCCAGGCAGTTCAAGCAGCCGGACTTTGCCGAAAAAGTATCAGAGGTATTGAGAGAGACCGGCCTCAGCCCCCGGTATCTTGATCTTGAAATTACTGAAAACACCGTAATGCGCGACATCGAGATGAACATAGCCAGTTTGACCAGGCTGACGGACATGGGTGTAAGTTTCGCCATCGACGATTTCGGCACGGGGTACACATCATTGGGCTGGCTCAGGAAGTTGCCCATTGAAAAGCTGAAGATCGATAAATCACTGATGAGAGATGTTGAGGGGGCACGCGGTAACAGGGCGATAATAAATGCGATAATTGCACTGGCGCACAACCTGAAATTGAAAGTGGTTGCGGAAGGAGTGGAGACCGAAGACGAGGTTTCATTCTTGCGTTTCAGCGGATGTGACGAGATGCAGGGATATGTTTTCAGCAAGGCCGTTCCTGGGGAAGAGGTAATGTCGTTTATATCGCATTAACCAGCAACCTGAGTCCTGATCCTGTCATTGCTGTCCTGCAGAGTCGCCTTTTTCCTCCTGCTTCTCATAGATGAGATCGAATAATTTTACGGCCCGTTCCGGGTCTGTTTTCTTGAGCTTCCTGTATTCCTTTAGTGCCGAGTCCCTGTCGTCAGCGAAAACATAGGTAATTGCGAGGTTGTAGCGCGCCTCATCGTAATCAGGCTTCAACTGGAGAGCTTTCCTGAACTCCACGATGGCTTTATCGTACATCCTCATGTTCATCGCGTATATTACCCCGATGTTGTTATAAATGCCCGCATAATCGGGCCCGAGAATCGCAGCGCCCCTATACGCGTCTATGGCATCAGCGTACATCCCTAATTTAGAGTAGGCCCAGCCGAGCATCACAAACGCTTTCACATTACCCGGATCCTGTTCCACGAGCGCCTTGGCTTTCTCAAGTTCCTTCTCCAGTTCATCGGCTCCCTGACCTGTCTCTTCCTCCGAAGGGAACAGGGCTCCCTGTTGTGGCCCGGAGTTCCTGTATTTTTCCAGAAGACGCTCAATGTATAAAGCAGAAATGAGGTGGTTCACAGTCCTGCCGTTTTCCGTCCTTCTGGCCAGCATGCCGATCACTTTGCCGGCTGAATTATATATTGGACATCCTGTGCTTGCAGGATGCGGGGAAGGCGTCAGCAGCACAACCTCCTCCCCATCCGGCAACAGTGCCGTCTTTCCTTCAATGACCCCATCCCCGATGGCGGAACGGCTTCCAGCGATAAAAACAGTTTCGCCGGCAGCAGTGCCGTTAGCGGGAGAAAGTGTTACAACGGACGGACCTGGCAGGCCGACTTTCACCAGAGCTATGCCGTGCACCTTGTCTGCGGCGACGATCTGCTCTATCTGGAGATAAGATCCATCTTCCGTCTTGACAAACAGGGTAGTCCCCGGCGTGTTTTGTTTCCCCGAAATTGCCTCGTACCCGACCGCGATAACGCCGCTTTTATCGACAAAAAAGCCTCCTTTTTCGCCTACCTGTCCATTTTTTTCCACAGTGTCCGCATAAGTTGTTACCAGCGCCGCCTTCTGTCGAAGAACGGCTGAGGGTACGTCGGCATAGACGCATGAAACCGGGACGTGCAGCAGGAAAAGGAAAGTTGCGCTCCATACCGCCAGGAGATCAGCCTTTGTCATATGATTTATGGTCATGCCGTCTGTTTACAGAATAATAGGTATCAAGGGGCTTGTAAACCCGGAGGAGGATCTTTAAAAGAGCATTTGGCTGCGGACCAACCCGAAAGCGACAATTATTCGCGCAGATCCGCAAAGCTCGTAAAGAAATTCAGTTGCCTGTAAAATAAACAGCCTTCACCGGCCGAATGTCCTGTTTTGGTTTGATACGGTCTTTTTTTTATTTTGATTCCCCGGTGTTTTTGCGCGGGCCTGTCTTCCGTATTGATCTGTGGTTAACCGGCGTTGGTGGTATGTCGTCGTCCGGACAAAAAAATAGGCCCTCTGGCGAGGGCCCTTATCCTGAGGGCTGGGGATCGGGGATAAACCCTCAGGAATCCTATGCGAGCTGGAGGGTAGAATGCCCGCATAGGTAGATTGATATTATATAAATAAACTTATATTTGCATCAAGAGCAAAATCCAGGAATTCGGCGGCGCCGGCAACAACGGCCCCGTCCACAAGGTCTTCCTTTGTCACCCCGGTCATTTCGAGTGTTGGGGTGCATACAATAAGCTTTACATCCATCTCCTTGCAGGCGTCGACGAGCTCGGGGACAGAGGGCCAGTTTATTTTCTTGATCATGCCGTTCATCATCATCGTGGCCATGGAGGTCATTCCGGGGAGCATGCCCAGAATATTGGGAAACGGTACCGGAGACGGCATCGCCGGGTTGGCGATCGGGGCAACCTTCAGGTTGCGGTACTTCTTTTTGTTAACTATGTCGACCCCGTAAAGAGTGAAGAATATCTGAACCTCTACGTCCATCGCAGCCGCCGTAGACGCGAGAATGAGCGGCGGATATGCCATATCAAGAGTACCCTTGCTCGCAATAATCGCCATTTTCTTTTTTGTTGTTTCTGACATTTTCCTCTCCTTTTCTTATTATATCATTAATTGGTGCAAAAAAGAGCCCGAATATTTCTGAATTTATTGCTGTCGATAAGGCACTCCCCCATTTGTTTCCCGTATTATTCCCCGGGACAGGGGGACGGCCGTTGTCACGAACAAAAACAAACCGTCCTATCAATCCAGACTTTATTATAATGATCCACTACTTGCATTGTCAATTAGTTTATAAACCGTGCAATATGCTCATTAATGCGCCGCTTAAAGGTTTGAGGGGCAAAGGAAATGAGTTTCAGTTGATGCCGTATTTCTTCAGTTTCAGGTAAAGAGTTTTTCTGTCTATTCCGAGGATCTGGCTTGCCCTCGACTGGTTCCCCCCTGCTTCGTTTAGCACCCTGAGAATATATTCTCTTTCCCATTCCTCAAGCGAGGGCCGGGCACTTTTCACTTTCGACGAAACATCCACCGGGATGGAGAGGTCTTCCGGAGCGATCTTCTCGCCGTCGCAAAGTATGACAGCCCTTTCGACCACATTTTCCAGTTCACGAACGTTTCCCGGCCAGCTATATATGTTGAGTATGTCAATCGCCCCGGGCGTATAGCCGCTTACAGGCTTGGACAGTTTTCCGCCGTACTTCTCGAGGAAACAGCGCGCGAGTTCCGGGATATCTTCCCTGCGTTCCCTCAGGGGCGGGATAGTGATGTTTATTACATTCAGCCTGTAAAAGAGGTCTTCTCTGAATGTCCCTTCCTTTACAAGATCGACCAGGTTCTTGTTCGTCGCCGCGATAATCCTCACGTCAACCTGAAGGGTCCTGTTGCTGCCGACCCTCCTGAATTCGCCGGAGTCCAGAAACCTGAGCAGCTTGGCCTGAAGCCCCAGCGGCATCTCGCCTATCTCGTCGAGGAAGAGCGTACCTTTGTCCGCGACTTCCACTATCCCGTGCTTCGTCTGGTAGGCGCTGGTGAAGGCCCCTTTTTCGTGGCCGAAGATTTCAGACTCTATAAGGTTTTCGGAGAGGGTGGCACAGTTCAGTGCCACGAGGGGCGAGCTGTTGCGTTTGCTGTAATGCCAGATCGTGTTTGCTACGAGTTCTTTCCCTGTCCCGCTCTCCCCCTGGATGAATACCGGGGAGTCGGTCGGGGCGATTTTACGGATGAGGGAGAGGATATCCTGCAACTGCCTGCTCTTGTGGATGAAGTTGAAGGGGGATTCCTTTCTGACAAGTTCCTGCTGAAGCAGCCTGCTCTTTATGCTCAGCTTGCCGAATTCATATGCCCTGTCAATCACGATCACCAGTTCGTCGAGCTTGTAGGGCTTGCTGAGATAATCATATGCCCCGTTCTTCATAGCCTCGACCGCCGTTTCAACCGTCGCCTTGCCGGTAAGTACGATGATAACGGGCGACGAGGGGTCTGTCTTCATCCTTTTCATGAGCGAAATCCCGTCGATTCCGGGCATTACTATATCCAGGAGAATCACATCGAAGGGGGCTTCTTTCAGCAGGGAGAGCGCGGACTGGCCGTCGGGGGCCGTTTCTACGAAAAAGCCCTTCCTTCCCAGCTCCTTCCTGAGAAGCCTCCTGAGAGGTTCTTCATCATCGACGACAAGAATCTTCACGGTCTCTTGCATGGGTCGGTAGCCTTATGATAAAAGTTGTTCCGTTGTCTTCCCCGCTTTCCACGTCGATGCTGCCGTCGTGTTCCTCGACGATCTTATGACAGATCGCCAGTCCCAGACCGGTGCCGTCGCCCACCGGTTTGGTCGTAAAGAAGGGGTTGAATATCTTGTCCAGGATGTCCGCCGGAATGCCGGAGCCCGTATCCGCGACAGATACCTTTATACTGTCGGGGCTTCCGTCCTTCCCTCCGTTTGGTTCTTCGTCCATTTCGGTCCTGATGACTATGCTGCCTTTTTCGGGGGTGAAATAAATGGAATTGATTATGATGTTCATGAAGAGCTGCCTCAGGCTTCCGGCGTCGGCACATATCGCCGGGAGGTCCCTGTTCAGCTTGAGTTCAATGTTGTGGCTGAGACTTTTTGCCTTATGGTTGACCAGGAGGATCACCTCCTTGATGAGTTCATTGATGTCGATTTCCCTGAACGTCCAGGAGGATGGCCTCGCGAAATCAAGGAGGCTTCTGAGTATGCCTTTGCAACGGAAGATCTCGTTATGAATAGTCATCAGGTATTCCGGAAAATCCTCGAATTCCGGAATATCAAGCAGCCGCTTGTCTTTAGCCCTGTCGATCAAAGCCTCGGAGTATCCCGCAATGATGCCAAGCGGATTGTTTATTTCGTGCGCAATTCCCGCCACAAGTGTACCCAGGGAAGCGAGCCTGTCGGACCGTATGAGCTGTTGTTCGAGCCTTTTTTGGGCCGTTACATCCTTGACGTAATGTACGATCGCATAGAGACGGCCTTCCTCGTCGATGAGCGGATACGTCCAGAAGTTGAAGATGTTCCCGCCCGCCCCCTTGATCTCAGTGAAGGACGGCCTGTGGGTGGCCAGGGTATCCGCGCAGAGGCATCCACTCCCGCCCACCCCGATCTTCCCGAGGATCTGACTGCAGCGTTTTCCGGACGCTTCCATTGCGGACAGGCCGGTCTTCTTCAACAGGGTCCGGTTGGCGCGTATGACGCGCTGAGAGCCGTCTTCTATCCAGACCATGTCCGTAATTGCATCGAAGGTCTTTTCCCACTCTTTTTTTTCCCTTGATATCTCCTCGAAGAGAAGGGCGTTTTCCAGGGCGATAGATATATGTTTTGCGGCCGGCAGAAGAATCTGAAGGTCCTTTTTCGAGTATTTATGAGGCTCCGTGCTGTCGAGATTGAAGACCCCGAGGATCTTGTCATGGTAAAGGGGTATGCTGATCGTTGATCTTATGCCTTCCTCAAAGAGCTTCCCGTCGAGGGGGAACGCCGCCCTGGTCAGGTCATCATTGATCCAGGGCTTGTTGTGGGTTATGACCCAGCCTGCGCTCGTGCCCCTGATGGGAGCTTTCACTCCTTTTTTCATGACCGTAGGCATCGTTGTATCGAGGGCGAAGATGAGCAGATTGTTATTTTTTTCGTTGTAGAGCAGGAGGCTTGCCCTGCTGTAGTCTATCAGTTTTCTTATCTCGGACACCATGATCCTGAAGAGCGTTCCGATACTCAGGCTCGAATTGATGATGCCGCTGAGTTCATTAATCAGCTCTATGTGGCTCACCTTGTTCTGGAGTTGGGCGATCAGGCCGGTATTTTCGATCGCGACCCCGAGAAGGCTTCCCATGGTCGACAGCAGCTGGGCGTCCAGGGATGTGAAATAAGAACTTCGCCGACTGGCGACCCCGAGAACGCCCAGTATGACACCCCTCGAGGATATCGGGACGCCGGTCATGCTCTCCAGGCCCTCAGCCCTGTGGGTTATCCTGGGATCATCGGACATTTTTTTCACCAGCAGGGGTCTTCCCGAGGCGAAGACCTTCCCGTTGAAACACTCGCCGGGCTTCAGGCTCTTGACCTCGTCGGCAAATTCCGGCGAGAGGCCCTTGCGGGCCTTCAACCGTATTTCACCCGCATCGTCGTCGAAGAGATAGATCCACCCCGCGTCCGCCTCCATCAGGGGGAGGAGCATATCAATAGTTTTCTGCATGATCGTCTCTGTATCCGTGTGGCCGGTCAGAACAGCTGCAAAGTTGTTAATCACCGACAGTTCCTTGGTCCTCTGGGCGGCCCGCTGCTGGAGTTTTTTCCGGTCCGAGATGTCCTGCGCGACTACCAGCCTGCGCCCGTCAGGGTACGGGATAAAGGTTACCCTGGCGGCAAAAAGCTCCCCGTTTTTTTTTCTGCATGCGGACTCGTGATGAACTCCCGCCGCTTTCTCATCCGGCTGTCCATTGACCAGTATTACGAGATCGGAAAGACTGCGGCCTATGATTTCCCGCCCCTTGTAATTAAAGGCCTTCTCGGCAACGACGTTGCAGGAAAGCACCGAGAGGTTTTCATCCACGACAAAGGCCGGCATTTCGAGGTAATCGAAGGCATCAGGATTTATATCGGACTTTTTTTGAATAACCGCCATATCTTATTATAACACCGCATCGTCTTGACATTTTTTGGCCATGTTGCAGGCGCATGGTACTTCAGGAAATGGGTTGTCGCTTAAGAAAATTATTTCAACCAGGAGGAGTCCGGATAAGGGAAAAAAGAGCGAAAGATTTATTTTGCAATATAATAAATGGAATGTCCGATATCCTGGAGAAAGACAGCCTCATTCACTTCCCGCATTTCGCCGTCCTTAAGGCATCGGCCGGTTCGGGCAAGACCCATACCCTGACCAAGAGGTTCGTCCAGTTCATCCTGTCCGACAGGGTCCCTGGAAACGGCCTCAGGAATATCCTTGCTGTCACCTTTTCGAACAATGCTGCGAAGGAGATGAAGGCCAGGACCCTCGATTGGCTCAAGTCGGTTTTTTTCGGTGACGCGCAAATGGTGGAGGAACTCGCCCGCATCGTTTCCCTCGATAAAGAGAGAATGATCGAAAAGGCCGGTTTTCTGATAGAGGAAATATTGGAAAATTATTCCGATTTTCAGGTTAAGACCATAGACAGCTTCATGACGACCGTGTTCAAGGCATCGGCCATCGATTTCGGCTACAATCCCGAATTCGACATCCTGATGCGGAGCGACTCACTGATGGCATATTCCTTCGACATCTTCCTGAGGTCTGTACGGGAGGGGACAGGAGGGGCCGATCTTTTCGATGAGGTTATCTCGCTTGTTCTTGCGGGAAGGAAGAAGGACGCGTCGTACCCCTGGGACCCGTCGGCGGTTCTCCTCGATGAGATCAAAACGGTATACTCGACCCTGGCAGCCACCGGGAAGAAGCCGCTGGTCGAGGACTTCTCGCGGGAGGCCTGCCGGCTCAGGGACGGACTGCGCATGCAGATGGAAGAGATCGAGAATGCGATTGAGTCATCAGGGCTTGAGCGGAGATCAAATTCCGCATATGTGACCATCTTGCCGGAGGTGAAAGCCGGAAGGTTTGCCGACCTCATCGGCAGAAAGATGAAGGCCCCTCCCGTAAACAAACCGAAAAGAGGCCAGTCTGCGGCATCCTATGATCTGATTCTCGGAATGTGGGAGGAATTCGGCGAACTTGCAAGGCGTTACACGGCACTTCACGTGTTGTCCTGTTATACTCCCTACCTCCGGCTCTACGAGGCATTCCGGGAGACCGTCGAGTTGGTGAAGAGGCAGCAGGGCAAGGTTTTCATCGAAGACATCAACAGGAACCTCTCCGAATATATCCGGAGCGAGCTTGTACCTGACATCTATTTCAGGATCGGCGAGACGGTTTTTCACTTCCTGATAGATGAGTTCCAGGACACCTCACCGGTCCAGTGGAGGAACCTTTTCCCCCTCATGGAGAATTCGCTTTCCCAGCGGGGGAGCGTTTTCGTCGTGGGCGATACCAAGCAGGCGATCTATGGTTTCCGGAATGCCGACTATACCATAATGAAAAAATGCGAAACTGAAAACCCGTTCCCTTCTGCCGAGCATATCGTCAGGGAACTGGAGACGAATTACAGAAGCCTCTGCAGGATTCTGGAGTTCAATGAGAGGGTATTCAAGGAAATCGTCGCCGCCAACACTGAGTACAATGCGGCGGGCGAAAGGAGCGGGCTGACCGGTTATGTCCAGAAGGTGAGGGACGGCAGGGAAAGTCCGGGGTATTCGGAGGTGGTGATTCTCGAAAGGGACGACGAAGACCCGCCGGAGAGGCAAAAAGTGGTGGGACTCATCGGAGAGCTTACGCGCCGGGGATACAATTACGGAGATATCGCGGTCCTTACGGCAAGAAACGAAGGAGCGGTCAGGACTACGGGCTGGCTTAACGAGAGAGACATTCCTTTTATTTCTTACAGCAGCCTTGACATAAGGAGGAGAAAGATCACAGGGGAGATTGTTTCGCTTCTGAACTTCCTCGACTCCCCCACTGACGACCTCTCCTTTGCATCCTTTGTCCTGGGGGACATATTCGATCGTGTTCTCCTCCGGAGAGACGGGGAAGGCCGGCAGCGGCTGAGGGATTTCATCTTCAGAAACAGGGAGATGAGGCCTCTCTATAAGGCCTTCCAGAAGGAGTTCGGAGCACACTGGGACGAATACTTTTCAGGACTCTTCAGGTCGGCGGGATATTTCCCTCTCTATGATCTTGTAACTGAGGTCTTCAATGTCTTCACGGTTTTCGATCTGATGGCCGGTGAGGAGGCGGCCCTCGTAAAGATCCTTGAAGTGGTCAAGGACTTCGAAGGACAGGGGTCCAACAGCCTGAGGGATTTCCTCACCTTTGCCGGTGACGAGAACGGCGAGCAGGAATGGAACATGGAGGTGCCCAAAGGGGAAAACGCCGTGAAGGTGATGACGGTCCATAAGGCAAAGGGTCTTGAGTTCCCGGTGGTGATAATCCTTCTCTACGAGGAAGGAAACAGGGGGTTCGATTATATTGTGCAGGAGGACGACGAGGGGGTGCGTCTACTGAAGATCACCAGGGATACCATGGGGAGCGACCCTGTTTTCGAGGAGCTTTACGGGGACGCCGCCCTCAGGGAGAAGGTGAACAGGCTGAACAGCATGTATGTCGGTTTTACGCGGCCCGGGGAAGAGCTTTATGTAATAGGCGTCAGGGGAAGCGGGAAGGGGTACCCCTTCGATATTCTTGGGGAAGAGGTCTTTCAGCCTTCCACGAGGCCGGAAGGGAGGCAGGCTGTCGCCCCTGAGAAACCGGCACAGTTCCCGATCATCCACCGCCACAGACGAGTAGAGTTTCCCGCCGGACCCGATGAAATGATAAGTATTGAAGAACGAAGGAGGGGAGAGTTCATTCACCGCGTCTTCTACTTTGTAGAGTACGCGGACGAAGGGTTCGAGGGACATCTTGCAGAAATCGTGAGGAGGGTGAGGGAAGAGACGGGTGATTTGTACAATGATGAGGAGATAGCGGGGGCTGTCATGGGGGCGGTCGGACATGACGGTCTGCGGGAGTACTTTACGCGGAGGTCCGGAAGGGAAGTGAAGCTGGAACAGGAATTTTCCGACAGGGAAGGCAACCTCTTCAGAATGGACCGCGTAGTGCTGGATGAGGGCAGGGTGACGGTCATCGATTACAAGACAGGCCATGACAGGTCTGCACAGGATAAACACATGTCACAGGTCAGGTCCTATATGAGGATATTGGGCGGGGTCTATCCTGGAAAGAGGGTAGAGGGCATCATCTCCTATGTCGATCTGAGGGAAGTCGTGAGACTGAAATGAAGGCTCTCCTGCTCTCGCCCGCGGGAAATCTTATAGAGGAAGTCCTCGGCCGTCTTGAAGGCACTGGCCGGGACTATTCACCGAGCATGGTGGTCTTTCCGGGCAAGAGACCTTCCCATTTTCTGAGGAAGGCCCTGGCCCGAAAAATTGGCGACAGCTTCATACCGCCTGCCGTGTTTTCGATGGACGAATTCATCGATCGCCTTAGTGAAGACATCCTCGGAGGAAGAAGGGTCGAGACTATAGACGCAGTCTCGATCCTCTATGACATCCACAGGAAGGTGAAGGACCCTCTCGGCGGCGCCGGGTTTATGACTCCCGACAGCTTCTTCCCTTTGGGACTAAAGATATACCGGGACATCGAGGAACTGTACATCGAGGGGATTGGCGTCCGCAGGGTGGAAGAGGTGCGGCATTACCCGAACGAGACGATACCGGAACAGTCGGTGAAGAGGCTCCAGTCACTGGCTTTTTTCTATGAGGAATTCTACAGGTATGTAGAGGACAGTGGGGGATCAACGAGATCCCTGAGATACCGCAGGGTGGCGGAAAGGGCGGAAGAACTCATACCTGCGGCGTTCCGCAGGATAATATTTGCCGGCTTCCATGCCTTGACCGAGGCGGAGAAGACACTCTTCACCAGGCTGGGCGGTTCCGGCATTGCGACCTTCCTCTTTCTGGACGGCCCGGGAATGCGGGAGATACTCGAACAACTCGGTATTGAGGCCGAACGCGACGACAGGGAAGTGCCCCTTCCGGAGATCAGTTTTTACAGCACCCCCGACACCCACGGCCAGGTATATGCTTTGGGACGGAACCTTAATGCGGAGGCGGAAGCGGGGATAATTCCCGATGAAAGGACTGCGGTGGTGCTTCCCTCTTCGGAGACTCTCTTCCCGGTGCTGCGACAGGGGCTGCCTGTTATAAACGAGGAGGAGTTCAATATTTCGATGGGCTACCCTCTGCAGCGAACGCCTGTTTTCGGCTTTCTCAACAGCCTTATGGAACTCATAAACGCCATGGACGGCGACCGCGTATATATCCCTTCTTATATAAGGTTTATCCTCCATCCCTACACCAAGAATATTTACTTCATGGGCAATGCCGAGTTGACGAGAATAATGTTCCATGCGCTGGAAGATGAACTGACAAGGAACAGGACGAAGGCCTTCATGACGCTCTCGGAAATCGAAGGGGATGAGAAGACCCTTCGGAGCATGATGGAGCGCATCCCTGACGGGGAGGGTCTGACGGAGAGCGCTGTAAGGAAACATCTGAGAACCATCCACAGAAATACCATAGAGAATTTCCTCTCCTTCGGGAACCTGATGGATTTTGCCTCCCGGTGTACGCAACTCCTTACGTATGTCCACAATCACAGCACAGCCCGGCTCCATCCCCTCTTCCATCCCTTTGCGGAGTCTCTTGTCAGGTCCCTGGATGTCATCTCCCGCTCGCTTATGAAGGACATGGTCTTTTCCGAAAGGGCGAGTTATTTCAGCTTCTTCAGGAAGTACATAACGACCTGTCACACGCCCTTTGACGGCGCCCCCGTGAAAGGGCTCCAGGTGCTCGGTTTTCTCGAAACGAGGAACATCAAATTCGAGAGGGTCTTCATCCTTGACGCTAACGAAGAAACCCTGCCGGGTACGAAAAAGGAAGACACACTTCTCCCCTTCAAAGCCAGGCGTATCCTCGGACTGCCGACATACGTCGACAGGGACAGGCTGGCGGCGTATTATTTTGAGACGCTGATCAGGGGTGCAAAGGAGGTGCATCTCTTTTTCGTGGAGAATGACAGAAAGGAGAAATCGAGATTTGTTGAAAAACTTCTCTGGGAAATGCAGAAGAAGGACAGGACGACTGAGACGAAAGGATACCTGCGGAGGGTTGAATACAAGGTCAGGCTCAGGAACAGCGAGCCGGGGGAGATCGGAAAAACGGATGATATGGCCGCATACCTGAGGAGCTTCACTTACAGCCCTACCGCCATCGATACATACCTCTCATGCCCCCTTCAATTCTATTACAGGTATGTCCTTGGGATAGACAGGAAGGAAGGGGTTTCCGGGGAGATCGAGCGGGTTGATATAGGGAAGTTCGTGCACAGGGCCGTCTCGGCGTATTTTTCCACAAGGAAGGGTTTTCCTTTGAAAGCCGGGGACCTTGGTGTTAAAGAGATGGAAAGCCTTGTGGATAAACTTTTCGCCCTGGAATACGGCGAAGATCTCTCCGGGGCGGTCTATCTGCTGAGGATGCAGATCAGAAGGCATCTGGCCGACCTTATCCTGGGGTACTATCTGCCTCTCGCACTGGAAGAGCCGCTCCTGATCCTGGAAAGCGAAAAGAATATCGGGGGAGTGCTCGGCGGCTTCAGGGTCAAGGGCCGGGTCGACAGCGTCGAAAGGCGAGGCGGCAGGACCTCTATAGTCGATTACAAAACGGGCGCAAGCCGGAACCGGCTCAGGATCGATTTCGAGAGGCTCGATCCTGAGGACAGGGGAACATGGGGGAGGGCGGTAGGCAGCCTCCAGCTTCCAGTTTATCTGCAGATATACTCCGGGATGACGGGAACGAGGGCGGAAAACCTGGATGCGATGTTTCTCCTCCTTGGCAAATCGGTGATAAGCAGGGACATAGAACTTCCTCTTTTCGGCGCCGCCGATCCCGGACAGGCTTTAGAAGATCTGAAAACGGTGACCGTCGGCCTGCTTAATGAGATTGCCGACCCTGAAGTTTCCTTCAGGCCGGCGGCGGACAGGAACTCCATGTGTCCGGGATGCAGTTTCCGCTATATCTGCGGTACCCAGTGGGTGTCGGGCTAGGTGTCTACTTTCGTACGAGCGCGCCGGCGGGTCTCCATACCTCAGTCTTCTTCTGCGGGCGGTAGCTCTCCACGATATCCCCGGCCTTCACTCCGCTGAAGTTTCTTATTCTTATGCCTGCCTGCTGGCCCGGCGAAGCTGTCTGTGCGGCATGTTCCCCTATATGCAGCGACTCTATCGTGCCCGAATAAACCGGTCCCATTGCGGAGATGATGCGAAAGTGCTGACCTACGGCGAGACGGCCTTCAACGACTTCGCACCCTGCGATGATCCCCTTTCTGGTGCTCTTGAACAGGGCTATCACCTTTGCGGAGCCGATGATCTGATCACCTTGATGATGGGGAAGAATGCTTTCAGCGAGGAGC
The DNA here is from genome assembly GCA_046707105.1 of Thermodesulfovibrionales bacterium. Taxonomy (GTDB): domain Bacteria; phylum Nitrospirota; class Thermodesulfovibrionia; order Thermodesulfovibrionales; family UBA6898; genus JARRRD01. The sequence goes on along the minus strand of JBJKOV010000503.1, from coordinate 5,529 downwards.
CTCAGGTCGTCCGTCAACGTATATATCACACTATAGAGCCTCACTTCGACGTTATGAACCCTCAATATCTTTTCGACTCCAGGGAGCACGTCAACCTGAAAGCCGGCAATCAGCCTGCCCGCCGTTTCTGCCAGGAATACGTCCGACGCGGTAACGGCGCCCAGCCCCTTCCGGATGACGCTGATATTCACTCCGGGTATGACAATTCCCGAAATAGCGGTCGCCGCGGCCTCCAGACTCCCTTCGGAGTCGCATTTGAGCACAACCTCAAGTTTCGGACCGGCCTCTTCAGTGGGAGTATCCTGCGTGGTTTCCCGGGTCTTGATCACCGGACTTTGCCGCTTTCGGGGCCTGGTTTCCTTATGCGTATGTGTCACTTATGCTGCTCCCCTGTTCCATAACTCCGTCAAGCCATTTACCTGCCGGGGATAATAATATTAATGCTATCACTCAATAGAAGACATCGCAACAGAAAGACCCGTAATGGGGGAGTTTCCTCTTCGTACGGACTGAAATTACAACTGTGGTGGAAGTAATTTTGTGCTTGACAAAATACCTGTTTGGAGACCAAGATTTATTTGAGGAGGGAAGGGGGATGGACAAGATCAACTGTTGGGAGTTCTACGAGTGCGGCAGGCAACCCGGAGGCGGTAATGTCCGGGAACTGGGAACATGCCCTGTCGCAGGGGAGAAAAAGCTGGACGGAGTACACGGGGGCGTGAATGCCGGAAGGGCATGCTGGGTGGTAGGCGGAACTCTCTGCAATGGAAAGATACAGGAGACGTTCCTGAAGAAGTACGACGGCTGCATGGAGTGCGATTTTTACAAGAAAGTAAAGGCGGAAGAATCGTCAGATTTCATGCTTTCGGCGAGCCTTTATATGATGCTCCATTAAGAGGATATTTAACAAAAAGCGAATTTCACTTCCTGCAGCTGGATCAAAATCGCGGTTCTCGCCTGAACAGTTCTCTAAAAGCTTGCCTGGGAAAAAGTTGAGCCGGGAATCGAACTCGAACCGGCGACCTGCTGATTACGAATCCACATCTGGATTTGCAAAAATGATGTCCAGGTAAACAGAATTATTCAAGAATACCTGCAGGAGGAAGAAACTATCTGTTTCTCCCGGCGGATGAGCAGTGGCGAACTATATTTTACATCGGGCTGAATACGGTATTGTTCGTCTATGCTCTGTCCCGGTAAGTTTTCAGAAGATGTCTTAGACTGATATACTATCGATCGAGGCAAAGAATTGGGATCTATGAGACATTGCCGCTGTTTCTTGCGGCGCAGTTCTCAGTGCAACCGCGTTGGCGGCAGTAATGAGGTTAAGGGGTCATGTTCAGCATAGTAATGCCAGTTTGGAATAGAGCGAATGTAGTTACCAATGCGATAAAGAGCGTTTTGTCGCAGACCTTCAATGACTATGAGCTGCTAATAGCAGACGATGGGTCAGAAGACGGCTTGAAAAATGTCGTTGAGCCCTACCTCTCCGGGAAGATAATCTATTTCAGGATTCCCCACAGCGGAGTCAGCGCGGCCAGGAATTATGCCCTGACACGCGCCAGGGGAGATTACATAGCTTACCTGGATTCAGACAACATCTGGCATCCTGAATATCTTCTAAGCATGTGGAAGGCCTTAAACAGAGAAGACCCGCCCAGGAAAGTCGCATACTGCATGTATAATTTGTTCAGGAAAGATAACTCAACCGGCAGGATAGTTTTCGACGGAGTGAGGGGCAAAAGGTTCAACTTTGAAAAGCTTCTGGCTGCCAATTATATCGACATCAACACCTTTGTTCATTCCAGGTCCTGTGTGACAAAAGTAGGCCTGTGGGACGAGAGCCTGAGACGTGTTGTAGACTGGGACTATATCATCAGAGTGACCGCCAGATTTGAACCGCTTTTTGTTCCTCAGGTTCTTATGGACTATTTTTTGGGCACGGAGAAAAATACCGTAACATTTACCGAAAGTTATGAGGCTGCGCGCAGCGCAATCAGAAAGAAGAACGTGGAACTCGAACGCCCCGTAGTAATCTGGCATGACAGCATCAAATATGAATGGACGGACGTTCCCCACAAGAAGCATTATAACTGGCTGCGTATGACCGGTGGAGAGCTTGATACGGATGATTTCACAGCTAACGGTTTTCCGTACATGTTGCAGATCGAGCCTACCAATCTCTGTAATCTGGCCTGTCCCCTCTGTCCTGCCGGAACAAATGAGCTGGGCAGGGAGAGAAGGCATATGAAACTGGAGGAGTTCAAAGCGATAATCGACGACCTCCAGGATTATCTGCTTCTGCTTGTTATGTGGGATTGGGGGGAGCCTCTCATGAATCCGGCCTTGCCGGCCATGATAAGGTACGCCTCAGAAAGAGGCATAAAAACCGTTACGAGCACCAACGGCCAGTTGCTGTCCGACGAGGCATATCTGGAAGACCTTTTGACCTCCGGTTTGACGACCCTGATAGTGGCTATAGACTCTCTTTATGAGGACAATTACGAAGCCTACCGGAAGAAGGGCAGCTTGAAAAGGGCGCTGGAGGGGCTGAAAAAGGCAGTGGAACTCAAGAAGAAGTTGGGATCGCTGACTCATATCAATATGCGCATGGTAATCATGAAGCAGAACGAACACGAACTCGATTCTCTGAGGGCCCAGGCCAAATCCCTGGGAGTAGACAGATTTTCCGTCAAAACAGTCAATCCAAGCTGTGACTCGATTTCCAGCGACGAGGGATCAATTCCGGAAAACCCGGATTACAGGCGCTACGAATATGCGGAGGGCTCCTATCAACGGCTTAGGCTTGCTGACAAAGCCGCCTGCGGCATTGTATGGAGCGTATGCCAGGTGCATTGCGACGGCGACATAGTGCCCTGCTGTTATGATTACGATGGGAAGATGAAGATCGGAAATATCCACAGCGAGAAGATCAGCGAAGTGTGGAATGGTCCCGCGTTCAGGGAGCTGAGAAGAAAGATCGCCTGCGAGAGAAGCTCCCTGAACAGATGCAAAGACTGCGGCATAAATTTCAAGCTCTCACCGACCGGGTGGTTCGTGGAGTCTACGGCTTTCAACGAGGAGCGTCTTGACGAAAAAGAACGGTTGCAGGAGGCTGAGGCCGAGCGCTGCCCGGCAATGCTTGAAGTCATCAATAAGCTTAGCGAGCAATTGCAGGAAGCCGAGGCGGGCAGGGCCGGACAGGCGAAACAGTTGGAGGCATTGAAAGGGTCACTGAGCTGGAGGTTGACCGCGCCTCCTAGATGGGTGTTGGACAGGATCCCCAGGAAGAAATAAAGCTGCGCGGAATACTGTAGTAGCTGCTATCTTCTAAACGTCATAAATGGGCAATTGCTCATGAGTGTCTTTTGCATGCAGGCCGGGAATCCCCGGTTGTAGAAAATACTTTCAGGTTCATATATTTCATCAGGCAACCGAAAGCCGCGGGACTGTGAAAAAAAGTGGAGCCGGGAATCGGACTCGAACCGACGACCTGCTGATTACGAATCAGCTGCTCTACCAACTGAGCTATCCCGGCAGGAGAAATATTTTAGCAGAAAGTCAGGAATATTTCCTGACTTCCGGAATGGTTCATTGTGCGGTCCCGAAAGCCTTCAGGCGGGAGGGGTCTTCTCGGGACGGAGAAAATAAAACAGGGCGATGGACCAGGTCCACCGCCCTGTTAATTGCCGCCATCGGCCGTTACTGCCTCGTTCCAGTGAAATTCTGGCCCGTCACATCTGAGTTGTTAACGTTTAGCGTTATGTCGGCCGGCGAAAACGCATATCTGTTTTTGCTCGGAGTGATCGTGTATGCGCCACTGACCAATCCGGTAAAACTGTAATTGCCGCTTCCATTAGTATTGGCAGTAGCTGTTGCAGTTCCGCTTAAGGTCAGGCTGACCCCCGGAACAGGGCTTCCTCCCGACGTCGCAATCCTCCCTGAAATTGAGAAGGTCGCAGTAGTTCCGGATGATCCTGTGAAGTTTTGTCCGGTAACATCCCCGCCATTCACAGTGACCGTCAGATTTGCTGGTGAGAACGCGTATCCTGTCAGACTGGGGGTAATCGTATAGCTGCCATTGGCGAGGCCGCCAAAGCTGTAAATTCCATTGGTGTCCGTGGTCGTAGTACCCGAAGCCGGTCCGCTTAAAGTAATGGTTACCCCGGCCAGCGCGCCACCTCCTGTTGCGGAAACAGTCCCTGAGATCGAGTAAGTGGCATTTGTCAATGATGTCGCCGCGAAATTCTGTCCGATTACATTGGCGCCATTCACGGTTGCTGTAATGGTTGTCGGCGTGAAAGCATAACCTGCCGCAGTAGGCGTAATAGTATAGGTACCGCCGTCGGCCAGGCCCGGGAAGCTGTAGTTGCCGCCTGTGACGGAGGTAACTGTACCGGTTCCCGCCCCCGTCAGGTTGATCGTAACTCCAGGTACCGCGACCGTCCCGGCTAAAGAGTAGCTGCTCCCCGTTCCACTGGAACACGAAGGAAAATTAAAGGATGCTATGCGGGTGCTCCAGTAGTACCCGGTTGTCTGGAGATATTCAGTCGTATACCAGAAGGTGCAGTCGTCCATGGGGTCGACAGTCATGCCGCTGTAATCGCCCCAGCGGTTGTATTTTGTCTGCGACCCGGCACCCTCGACAATGGACTGCTCGCCTTCCATAACACCTCTGGAGTCTGCGCCGGGTATGTGTCCAGTATACCGGATGGCGGGATGCATCGAGTCGCCCGAAACGCTGTATCCAAGGGCAATATCACCAACATTGTCCATGGCGATGCTTCCCATCCACCTATAGTCTGAATCGGGTGCATAGGTACCCTCCTGATATAATGCGGGCGTTCCGTTCGGGTCTCGTATTTCGTACCAGCGAATTCCGGTGTTGCCGTCACCTGTGTCTACGGAATGATTTACAACCAGCGATTCGTTGGTTCCGAAGTTTCGGTAGGCAAGCCGGTACATCAACCGGTCGCCCAGCGAGTCAAGCAGCTGGTTTGTACCGGTCTGCGGTATGCAGGAGCCTCCGCCGCAGGCCTCGGTAAAAGGAGCCACGGGGATACTTGCCGGTCCGGTGAACGTCGAGTTGGCCGCATTATTGAAGTCGACGTGAAACTTCCAGATGTTAAGGGAGTTGTCGCCGAAATTAAGGAAGAAGTCCGGCGATCCGTCCGGAGGCATTGTCAGACCGTCCAGATCAGAAGGCAGGAGCCCGCCATAGGCGCCGCCTACGCTGAAACATTGTATGGCCGCGGGGTTGCCAAAGAGCATGCTGGCGCGGTCCAGCGCGCATACCTCGGCCCCGAGAAAGGAGTTCCCCTTAAACTGGTTGAAGGATATATAGTAACCGTCCGGCCATACTCCCAGTTTGGGATAGTCGGGGAAATTGCTGACAGGAAATGCATAACGGTAGTAGCTGCCGGTCGCGTCCGAACTGGTTGAAACCGCCACGCATAGATAATAAGGTGACTTGAATACGGGCTGCATCATTACCCATCTGCCTGCGACCTTGTCAAACTGGGCGACAGG
>JBJKOV010000502.1:0-7290 GCA_046707105.1 Thermodesulfovibrionales bacterium | reverse complement strand
TCAATTACTTGACATACAATGCCCGGTAAACTTATTATCCATATACGGGGCGTAGCGCAGCTTGGTAGCGCGCACGGTTCGGGACCGTGAAGTCGGAGGTTCAAATCCTCTCGCCCCGACCATTTTCCATTTGATTTCACTCACTTATTACGGCGTTTTGCCCTGGAAACCGGGCCCGTCGGAAGGGGTTTGCCGCCCCTATCTCTCCTTGTTCTCCACTATGACAATTAACTGTTTGTCGCCAATGGAAAAGGCCTGTTGAACTTTCCCCTTCACAGTAATTTTGGAGCCCTCTTTGGGCAGAGGTCTTTGTGTGACAACCGTTATTTCGCCGGTGTCGTCCTCTACGTTAAAATATTGAACGAAAACAAGACCCGCGACTTCCGTGACTTTTCCGGTGATCGTGACAGTTTTGCCGCTATAGTCCCGGGGATTGTCGAGGATCTTCTTTATCGGTGTCGCAAACATGGCGGCACAGCTCATGAGAAAGATGCCGACCGTTAAGACAACCGCAACTCTTTTTGTGCATAGTTTTATCCCTGAAAAACTGATCACCCGACCTTCCATATGAAATTCCTCCATTTTCCTGTGATGCTCTGCCCGAGACATTTTCTGCCCATTTTCTACAGAATATATCTTTATCATTTATTCACTCTCATTTTTCTCTCAATCCGGATCACAATATCATCCGCCGCCATCTCCAGAATCGCCCGGTCGGTCTCCAGTCCCAGTTGGGACAATCCCCCTGCAGACACTGAACTGGTGGTAACGAATTCGCTCAGAACTTTCCGTGTGTCTTTGTCAATTAATATGCTCTTTACCGTACAATTGGCCGTCCCGGTCTGCGTTTGATACGAGGTGAGGCTGCTCATTATAATAATTGTTTTCCCGGATGTGTCTGTGACATTAAAACCTTCCTGTTCCAATTTTGATATTATACGCTTCGTCATCTCCGCAGCCACATCGAAATCAAATGTCCTGCCTGTTTCATTTGATACGTCGATCACCTCGAAGGCTTTATAGCCGGACAAGGAGAGCCCGTTGTTGACCGTTTGAGAGGCGCAGTCTGCTATAAAAAAAATAAGAACGGGAAGCGAAAGGGCGATAACGAGTTTTTTTTTCATGGAAGCAAATAGCTCACTTCGGACATGTCGATTTAAAAGCAATTCCTTCTCCGGCAATCCCCTCTCAATCAAGCCCTAAGACCTGACTCCATTGTCTCACACATAAAAGAAATTGCAACTACGAGAAGCATCGCAGGACCCCACGGGTCAAAAAAAGTGTGTTGAATCCGGCGGTTAAGAGGAATCTCAAACGGTTCCGCGAAGATGGATTAATGGAAATCAGAATTGTGATTTGAATTGGTCAAAGGCCCGCCTGAGCTCTTCCAGTTCTGCCCTGATCTGTGAGATCTCCTCTTCCATCCTTGAAATCTCCCCGTTCTTTGCCTGCTCTTCGGAAGGCAGATCCTGGACAGCATCTGCCCCGTCTTCCCGAGGCGAGAAAAGATGCGCATATCGCGATTCCTTCCTCCCGGCCTCCCTCGGCAGTCTTCTGACGAGGTTTGGATCGTGCTCCATCAAGGCCTTAAGGACCTCCTCGACTTCCGCCATATTCGCGAAAGGGGCCATTCTTCCGGCATTCGAGCGGAGCTCCCCGGGAGTTTGAGGGCCCCGAAGCATAAGCTCACACAGGACCGCCGTATCATGTCTGGACAGATCGAACAGGGACACCAGTTCATGCAGATATTTGGTCACGCGGCTCCCTGATGCGTGAGTCTCCCGCGCAAGTCCTTTTTGACTCAGTCCCTCAAGCCCTTTCAGTACGGCAGTTTCGTCCACCAGGAGGACGGGCCTGCGGTTTGATTTCTGGTTGCAGGCGTTTGTCAGGGCATTCAGTGAAAGAGGGTAATATTCCGGGGTGGTCATCTCCTTCTCGATGAGGCAACCCAAAATACGGACTTCCATATTATCTAAAACGACATCCATCCCAGCTCCTCCCAAACCGTCATATTAAAGTGTACAATATCTTTACTCCGCTTGCGACAGTCGCAGGAACCGGGTCATGGGAGAAGGTATCTTTCCGCCACCGGGTCCCCGGATCATGCCCGAGAGATGCATCAGCGCGGCGCTTGTATCTTTTCCCTTATGCTTGTGGAACTTCCAGTGTAAAAAATGCACAGGAGAGACGCTCAGGCCTGTTTTGAAAACATTTTTTACCCCATGCCGGGATATTTCACAAAAAGAAATAAGAATAGTCCCGGAAGAGCTATAATAAAACATTGAGGAGGTGAATTATGTTTGAAGGACTGTTTCAGCCGATACACCTGATCATAATCCTGGCGATAGCCCTGGTAATCTTTGGTCCCGGCAAACTCCCTGAATTGGGAGCGGGTCTTGGCAAAAGCATCAGGGAATTCAAAAAGGCCATGTCGGATGTCGGCAAGGATATCGAAGTCAAACCTGAACCCAAGGAAACGCCGAAAGAAATAACGGATTCCACCTTGGCAGGGATGAAGACCGGGGACACGTCGCAGGAAAAGGTGGAAGCCAAGAAATAAAGTGTAATGTCTTAATAGCCGAATTTTCTCTATAGCCACTGCAGGACCATCGTCAAAAGAAAACCGCTCTGAGCCCTGTCCAGCCCAGTCCGGCGGCCCTGACATACCTGCCCCCTTTACGGTTATCTCGGAGTGTCTTGAGGCATTATTTTCTCCGCCGTCAAGCTTTCAGCCTCATCGCGTCCCTCCGCTGCCGGTTCCACCCTGACGGCACAGACCTTGAACTCGGGTATCTTCACCTGCGGGTCGAGGGCGTCGTTGGTGATCACGTTGGCGGCTGCCTCACGGTAATGCATCGGTATAAATACAGTGCCTTCCGCGACCCTTGCCGTGATTCTCGCTCTTATCAGGATCCGGCCCCGTCTGGACGAGACCCGCACCTTGTCTCCCTGCCGTATACCGAGCCGCTGTCCGTCGGGTATGCTTATCTCCACGTAAGGCTCGCCGGCATGGCTTTCTATTGACTCGACCCTCCTCGTCATCGAGCCTGAATGGTACTGGAAAAGGTTTCTCCCCGTAGTGAGAATAAAAGGATATTCGTCGTCGGTCACCTCCGCAGGAGGGCATAGCCCGACCTCCGTAAAAGGCACTTTCCCCTTTGGGAAACCATCCTTGTAGAGGAACTCCGTGCCGGGATGCACTTCCGAAGGGCACGGCCACTGAAGTCCGCCTTCTTCGAGACGCCGGTATGTTATTCCGGAAAGCGGGGACCACAGCCGGCCGAATTCCTTCAGCACCTCTTCCGGCGAAGAGAATTCCATCCGGTATCCGAGACGCTGAGACAGTGCGGCGATGATCGAGAGGTCGTCCCTGGCCTCCCCGGGGGACCGGACCGACCTTCTCACTCGCTGCACCTTTCTCTCAGTGTTGGTAAAGGTGCCGTCCTTTTCGAAGGAGCACGCAGCCGGCAGAACAACATCCGCAAGGCGCGCGGTGTCCGTCATAAAGATGTCCTGTACCACGAGAAGCTCAAGACTCTCCAGCGCCTTTATCGTGTGGTTCATATTGGGATCGGTGATAATCGGATTTTCACCCATTATGTACATAGCCTTTATTCCTCCCGCGGCAGCGGCATCTACCATCCGGGTCGCCGTCAGGCCGGGTGAGGACGAAAGTGACGTTCCCCATGCCTCCTCGAACTTTTTCCTTATCTCCGGAGCATCGACTTTTTGATAACCTGGATATAAATCGGGTATGCAGGCCGCGTCCGTGGCGCCCTGCACGTTGTTCTGCCCCCTGAGCGGGTTCACGCCGGTACATTCGCGGCCGATGTTACCTGTGAGCGTCGCCAGGTTCGCCACCGCCCTTACATTGTCGGTTCCGCAGGTATGCTGCGTGATGCCCATGGTGTAGAAGATGCCCGCCTTCCGCGATCCGCCGTAAATCCGGGCGGCCCTGACGATCTCCTCCTCCGGCACCCCGGTAATCTCCCGGACACGCCCGGGAGGAAATGCTTCAAGGGATTTTTTCCAGCCTTCGAAGCCTTCCGTCTTCTCCTTTATAAACTCGTCATTCTGGAGGTTCTCTTTAATTATGACATGGGCCAGCCCGTTTAGCAGGGCGGAGTCAGTGCCCGGCTTCATCTTAAGGAAAACCTCGGCGAATTTCACCATCGGCACTCTCCTGGGGTCGGCAACGATGATCTTTGCGCCCCTGCGATAGGCCTTTATCATCCTGTTCGCAATGACAGGGTGGGTCTCCTTGGTATTTGACCCGATGATGAAAATGACCTCCATCCCCTCGATCTCCCTGATCGAATTCGTCATCGCACCAGAGCCGAATATGGCGGCCAGCCCGGCCACCGTTGGCGAGTGTCAAAGCCGCGCGCAATGGTCGACGTTATTCGTCCCCACAGCGGCCCTCATGAATTTCTGGAAGACGTAGTTCTCTTCGTTGGTACACCTGGCCGAGGAGAGCCCTGCGATGGCGTCCGCACCATGCCTCGCCTTGATCTCACCGAGGCGGGATGCGACATAATCAAGGGCCTCGTCCCAGGACGCCTCCCTGAAGAGTGAGGTATAGGGTGGGAGGTTTTTCCCCCCGACTCCTGCATTCTGCATTCTGACTTCCGACTTTGGAGCGATTCGTATGAGCGGTTTCCGCAGGCGGTCAGGGCTGTTCACGAATTTGTAGCCGAAGCGTCCCTTCACGCAGAGCCACCCTTCGTTCCAGGTGTTCTCCTTCGACGTTACCCTCGATATCTCGTTGCGTTTCACCTGGACAGTGATATTGCAGCCGGTGCCGCAGTACGGACAAACCGTGTCCACCTCACTCAATTCACCCGGTCTTCCCTTTCCGCCCCACTGCTTGCCCGTGAGGGCTCCCGTAGGGCAGACGGAAATGCACTGGCCGCAGAACTCGCAGTCGAGGTCGTCTTCGTAAGACGTGCATATCTTCGACCTGAACCCGCGGTAACCGAAGTCTATCGCCTCCACCCCCTGGACCTCGTCGCAGACCTTGACGCACCGCCCGCAGAGTATGCACTTCTCCATGTCCCTTTCTATGAAGCGATTGCCGTCTCTCCTGCCGTATACTCGGCGTTCCCCTGCGAATTCGTTCTCCCGTATGCCGTAGGCATAAGCAAGTTCCTGCAGGGTACAATTACCGGCCTGCTCACAAACCATGCAGTCATTGGGGTGATCGGAAAGAATGAGCTCGAGGAGCAGTCTTCTCAAATCTTCTATCTCGGGCGTCGAAGTCGAGACCTCCATCCCTTCTCTCACATACGTATTGCAGGATGTTACCGGTTTCGGCACGTCCTTCACCTCCACGATGCATATCCTGCATCCTCCGAAAGGCGTGAGTTTCGGATGAGAACAGAGAGTGGGCACCGGGATGTCGAGCAGCCTTGCCGCCTGGAGGATCGTCGTATTTTCCGGGACCTCGACTGATTTTTTGTCTATGCTCAACCTTACCATCTTAATCCCTCTCCACCGACTTGAACCTGCAGACGTCGAAACAGGCCCCGCACCTTATGCATATGCCGGGATCTATGGAATGCGGCTTCTTATTTTCGCCGCTCACGGCCCCCACGGGGCAGGCCCTCAAGCATGCGCCGCACCCTGTACATAATTCTTCGACGACACGGTAGGTCAGAAGTTCCCTGCATACCCTGGCCGGGCATTTTTTGTCCCTGATGTGCGCCTCGAATTCCTCCCTGAAATACCGGATGTTGCTAAGGACAGGGTTCGGAGCCGTCTGGCCAAGCCCGCACAGAGACGTAGTCTTCACCCCCCTGCTCAACCTTTCAAGGCGTTCGATATCACCTTCCCTGCCCTGTCCTTTTGTTATGCGGTCCAGAATCTCAAGCAGCCTCTTCGTCCCCACCCGGCAGGGAACGCACTTCCCGCATGATTCGGCCTGGGTGAACTGGACAAAATACCTGGCCATGTTGACCATGCAGTCGTCTTCGTCGAGAACGATCATCCCGCCTGACCCGACGATTGAACCGGCCTTGGCGAGCGACTCGTAATCGACGTTCAGGTCAACCATGCCGGCCGGTATGCATCCGCCCGAGGGGCCGCCTGTCTGGACCGCCTTCAGAGCCCCGCCTCCGTCAATCCCTCCGCCTATCTCGTAGATTATCTCCTTCATGCTGATCCCCATCGGGACCTCTATCAGGCCGGTATTCTTTATCTTGCCGGTCAGTGCGAAGACCTTCGTTCCTTTGGACTGCCCGGTACCGTACGAAGAGTACCATCCGGCCCCGTGCCTCACGATGGAGGGTATATTTGCAAGGGTCTCGACATTATTGATAACAGTAGGCCTCTGCCATAACCCCTTATTGACCGGAAATGGCGGTTTTGACCTCGGCATTCCTCTCTGTCCTTCTATGGACGCTATGAGCGCCGTTTCCTCGCCGCAGACGAATGCCCCGGCTCCGAGTTTGATCTCGACGTCGAAGTCGAAATAGCTGCCGAAGATACTGCTGCCTATGAAGCCCTTCCGGGACGCCTGCTCAAGGGCCATCTGGAGCCTCTCCACCGCCAGCGGGTATTCGGCCCTGATGTAAACATAGCCCTTATGCGCCCCGACGGCATAGGCCCCGATGATCATGCCCTCGATCACCGAATGGGGATTGCCCTCTATGACAGCCCTGTCCATGAACGCGCCGGGATCGCCCTCGTCGGCGTTGCAGATTATATACTTGGCGTCACCGCTGCTCCTCCTTGCCAGTTCCCACTTCAGCCCGGTCGGAAATCCGGCCCCGCCGCGGCCCCTCAGACCTGAAGACTTTATCTCCCCGATCACATCGTCGGGCGTCCAGGAGTAAAGGACCCTGCGCGCCGCCTCATATCCGTCGACCGCAATGTAAGCCTCAATGTCCTCAGGGTCGACCTTGCCGCAGTCGGCGAGCACAACCTTGACCTGTTTTCCATAGAAAGAATCGTACGTACCGTCAATTTCCCATTCCTCAACGGGGACGCCCCCAACGATGTGCTCATTCACTATTCTCTCCGCCATATCCGGTTTCACATACTGGTAGACCGTCCTGGCATCGCTCGTCTGAATTTCCACCAGCACGTCACGCGCGCAAAGACCCAGACACCCGACCTGGTGGGAAGAGCAATGCTCCAGCACGTCGGCCTCCGCGGAAGCCCCCGACAACGCTTTTCTGAACGCGTCAAGGACCGCCTTCCCGCCTGCGGCGATGCCCGCGGGTCCCATACAGACCCTAATGACGGTCTTAGCCTTCATTTTTTTCCCTCAGCGACCTTATCTCCCTGGTC
>JBJKOV010000501.1:0-8951 GCA_046707105.1 Thermodesulfovibrionales bacterium | reverse complement strand
ACGAAGGCGAAAATCTTGTCTTGCAGTTCACTTGTTTCCATAGTACTTTACCCCCGCGATTAGATTATCATATTTCCACTCACAAGTTTATAAGAAGACAGCAGTCTTTGCAACTGCTGTCTTCTCCCTGCCATTCTTACGACCACTTGAATGTCGAAGCAGTCCTCAAGGTGTCTCTCATAAAGGTAAAGTCATCGATGCACTGGTACGTGAAGTCGATCTCCGTGAGCTTGAAGAACTGCTCCCAGCCGATTCTCTCGATCCACTCGCCCATTCACTCATGCTTCCGTGCATTGGCGGCGTAAACCTCGACAATATGTTTCACGGCAGCGACAACCTTCGGCCATCTCGGCGGCTCGTTCGAGATGTAAGGGATAACGAGCTTCGAGAACTTCGGATTTGACCTGAGGCTGTTTACCTTCCCGCCGACCACTATAGCGATACCGTCGCGTTCCGGGTCCTTGATGTCTATCCGAGGGCAGACGGTAAAGCAGTTGCCGCAATACATGCATTTCTCGGCATTGATCTTGATGCTCTTCTTCGCCGGGTCCGGGCTTATCGCTCGTGTCGGACAGGCCCCGATGACCGTCGGAAGTTCGCACATATTCTTGAACCTGTCGTGATCTATGACAGGAACCTTGGTATGGACGGCAACAAGCGCGATGTCGGAGCAATGCACTGCGCCGCACATGTTCACGCAGCAGGCAACCGCAAGACGAACCTTGTTGGGAAGCGACTTGGAATCGAAGTACTCATAGAGCTCATCCATCATGGCTTTCACAAGGCCCGACGCATCGGTAGCCGCACTGTGGCAGTGCACCCAGCCCTGGGTATGGACTATGTTGCTTATGCCATGGCCGATGCCGCCCATTTTAAATCCGCGCTCAGCCAGTTCTTTTTTGCACGGCTCAACCTTGCTCTCGTCGGATATAAGAAACTCGACGTTGTTCCTTGTAGTAAAACGAAGATGCCCGTCACAGTATTTCTCCGCAACGTCGCAGACCTCGCGGATGGTATCGGTAGCCATGATCCTGGGCGTTGCCACCCGTACAGTCCAAAGCTTGTCACCGCTTTCGCCCACATGAACCATGGTGCTGTGCGAAATTACTTCGTGGTATTTCCACTTGCCGTAGTTCTTCAGAACCACGGGCGGCATGAACTGATGATAATCGGGCGGACCTATGTCTGTTCTTCTCTCTGGTAAAGCCATCTTCTATCTCCTCCTTGAAAGTTATATAATGTTTAATTAGAATTTGTAGACGCCGGTCTTCTTCTCTTCCGCTTCCTTGGCCTTGAATGCCACCATGTCCTCTTCCGTATAGAACATGAACGGGTCTTTTCTCGGCTCTCTGATCTGCTGCGGCTGCGGAGCAATACCGATCCCCTCGAGGAACGACCTCATGCCCTTCATCTCGATGACCTCTCCGACTCTCTCCCTCGGCTTCGCATTATCATCCCACCAGTCCCAGATCTTCCGGATAAGATCCTTCAGCTCCGTAAATGGCGGTTCGACCTTGATGAACGGCACAACTACCCAGGAGAGCAGCGAGCCGACGACGATCGGGGCCTTGGCCCCCATGCAAATGGTGGCGCCTCTCTCCCCGCTGGGCCTCAATGCCTTTGTCATCCTTGTAATACAGTGCATGCATCTGTTGCAGTTAGCATTATCGATCTTGAGCTCCTTGCCGTCATAGTTCATGCACTTGGTAGGACACATATCCACTATCTCTGCTTTTACGTCCATGCCCTTCTTGGCATAGTTGGCTACTTCGGCCTGATCGATGAGAATGTCGCCCTTCCAGGTCCCGATGATGGAGAAGTCCGAGCGGGCAATCGCCGCAACGCAGTCACAAGCACAACCGGCTGCCTTGATCTTGAATTTGTAAGCAAACATCGGCCTGTGGAGCTCGTCCTGGAATTCCTGGGTAAGATTATAGATGAGACCCAGGGTGTCGTAATTCGACCACTCACACCGGCCCGGTCCTACACAGCAGCTCGGGGTTCTGAGGTCGGATCCGGAACCGCCGAGGTCCCAGCCGCGCGACGAATACTCGGCAAAGATGGCCTCGAGATGCTCCGTTTTCGTCCCGAGAAGAACGATATCCCCGGTCGAACCGTGCATGTTCGTAATGCCGCTGCCGTACTTGTCCCAGATATCGCAGATCTCACGCAGCGCCTTGGCGGTATAGAAGAAACCGCTGGGCTGATTCAACCTGACAGTGTGGAAATGAGCCACCTCGGGGAACATCTCGGGCAGATCGGAATATCTTCCGATAACTCCCCCGCCGTATCCGAGAACACCGACGATGCCTCCATGCTTCCAGTAACCACGCTTCGTCTTAAAAGAATACTCGAGCTGCCCCAACACGTCGTTGGCCATCGGGCTTCTCTTGGCTGCCTTTTTGATCTCCGTGACAAAACTCGGCCACGGCCCTTTTTCCAGCTCATCAAGCAACGGCGTATCGTACTTCTTCATAAAATCCTCCTTTATTTAATGAGTTTCAAAGCCTTATATTGCAGAACTTGCAGTTATGCAGGCGCTTAACAGATTAAAACACCTTTTGCAGAATGGTCAAATAAAAAAAATTAATCTACAAATCATTATTACTTATTTTCCTCAATTATGGGACATCACATGAAGAGAATTTGCCCGTTCGGGGAAATTTACCCCGGGCAGGAGCAGTATCTTCAGCAGTAACTTTATAAAAGCAGGCGGGATACTGCAAACTGTCTCAATCCCAGACGCGCATGCGACGCCGGGTCGTACCTAATGAGCTCTTCAGGACGCCGATCTGTTCTTATTTTCCTATTTACTTTCCCCCCCGCTTAAGTGCTATACTTATCGAGCTTTTTTTCATTATATAGGAGAGAGAACGTGGAGAGAGAATGCGCCGTATAGCACTTTTATTGTTGTTTGTCGTCTTGCTGGGAAGCGCTGCATACGCCCAGGGCCAGCCCGTCGTCACCAAAATCGAGATCCAGGGACTGCACAGGATGGAGGAAGGGGCCGTAAAATCTAAGATTTCGGAAAAGATAGGTGAGCCCCTGTCCGAGGAGAAGATCAGCGCCGACATAAAAACAATATTTAAGATGGGATACTTTGACGATGTGAAGGTTGAGGCCGAACCTCTTGAAGGGGGCCTGAAACTCATTTATATCCTCAAGGAGAAGCCGACGATAATAAAAATAGATTTCCAGGGCAACAAGGAGTACGACGACGCCAAGCTGAAAGAAAAAATCACGTTAAGCCCGGGCTCGATTGCAGACACCGTCCTTATTCAGGACAACGCCACGAAATTAAGGAAGTTCTATGAAGAGGAAGGCTACTGGCTTGCGAATGTTGTTCCTGTCATAAAAAAGGTTTCAGAAAACGACGTCACCCTTACCTACCAGATCGATGAAGGGCCGAAGATAAAGATCCGCAAGATAATAATAGAAGGCAACAAGCATATTTCCTCGTCCAAGATAAAGGGGGCCATGAAAACTTCTACATGGTGGCTTTTTTCCTTCATCACCTCCTCGGGATACTACAAGAAGGATGAAATGGAGAAGGACGTCGAGAGAATAAAGAACCTTTACTTTGACCACGGGTATATTAAGGCGGTCGTCGGCGAACCCGAGATCAGGGTCAACAGGAAAGAAAAAGGCATGACCATCAAGATACAGGTTTCGGAAGGGGACCAGTACAAAATCTCATCGGTGGATGTAACGGGAAATAAGGCTTACAACGACAAAAAGATCAGGGAGAAGATAACCATCCAGCCGGGCAGCGTTTTTGACAAAAGCCTCCTTGAGAAAAACATACAGGGGATCTCCAGTCTTTACATGGACAACGGCTACGCCCTTGTCTCGGTCACCCCCGACCTCATTCCTGACGAAAAGAACAAGACCGTCCGTGTAACTCTTGCTATCAGCGAAGGCGACCGTTATAGGATGGGGAGGATAGAAGTGTCCGGCAACACCAGGACCAGGGACAAGGTTATCAGAAGAGAGATGAGGCTCGATGAGGGGGACATTTTTGACAGTTCAAAAATCCGGAGGAGCTACGAGAGAATAAATAACCTCAATTATTTCGAAAGTGTCGAGATGATCCCGAAACCCGAGTACAAAGAGAAGGTGGTTGACCTGGACGTCAAGGTAAAAGAAAAATCCACAGACTTCCTGAGTATAGGCGGCGGTTACAGTTCGGTCGACAAATTTATCGCAACTACCGATCTGACCCTGGGCAACCTCTTCGGGAGAGGCCAGTATCTGAAAGTTAAAGGCGAACTTGGCGGAGTAAGTTCACTCTACGAGATTTCATTCAGGGACCCCTGGTTCCTCGACAAACCGATATCCCTGTCAACGGGCGTTTACAAAAACAGCCGGGAATACATAGAATACGACCAGCGTGCCACCGGCGCCTATATAAGCCTGGGGAAAAATTTCTCGGAATACTGGAGTGGCAGCCTGGGGTATAATTTTGAAAGGGCCACTATATACAACCTCTCGGAGGGGGTGTCGCGGATAATAGGGGAGCAACTGGGAACGCATACAACCAGCAGTATCACCCCTTCCATTGTCAGGGACAGCCGGGACAATTACCTGGATCCTTCAAGGGGTTCTCGAAACTCCCTGACCTTCACCTTTGCCGGGCTTGGCGGCAGCAATGACTTCGTAAAGGGCACCCTTGACTCCGCGTGGTACTTTCCGCTTGGAAGCACTAATTTTATGGTGCGCGGACGTTTCGGATATGGCCACGGCATCTTCAACAAGACACTGCCTCTGTATGAAAGGTTCTATGTGGGTGGTATCTACACCGTCAGGGGGCTCGGTTTCGGCGATGCGGGCCCGAAGGACGAGAATATCCATGATGCAATAGGAGGAACAACAGAACTGATTTTTAACACTGAATACGTCTTTCCCATTCTGCCGGAGATGAGATTCAAAGGAGTGGTGTTCTTCGACGCCGGGAACTCCTACGAGAATTTCCAGAACTTCGGCAGTCTTAGATACACGACCGGCGCGGGCATACGTTGGATATCTCCCATGGGCCCTATCAGGGTTGAGTGGGGATATAACCTCGCCAGGAAACCGGGCGAAAGCGCAAGCAAGATTGAATTTGCCTTTGGAAGCTTTTTCTAAACCATATAGAGGAGAATAAACATGAGGAAAATTTTGTTACTGGTGGTGATCTTTGGTTTGATGGCCGGCAGGTTCGCATACGCGGACACTATTACTATGAAGATAGGCGTTGTCGACCTTATGAAGGCCCTGAACGAATCGGATGCGGGAAAGAAAGCGAAGGCTGAACTTGAATCTGTCATCAAGTCCAAGCAGGCGGCCATAAACGAAAAAGGCAAGGCCATAGAAAAATTGAAATCAGAACTTGACAAGCAATCCTCGGTCCTCTCGCCGGACGCCAAAAAATCAAAGCAGGACGATCTGGACCGGATGATGAGAGATTATCAGAGGATGGTTTCAGACTCCCAGAGCGACGTAAAACAGAGAGAATCCGATCTTACCAACGGGATCTTAACCGGCTTGAGGGGCGTTATCAAAAAAATAGGTCAGAAGGAAGGCTATACCATGATCATAGAGAATGCAGAGGGCATAGTCCTTTATTCAAAAAAGAACCTTGACCTGACGGAAGAGGTAATCAAACAATACAACGCATCACATCCGACGTCAGACAATTAACATACGTTTATTCAGGGACTTATGCGCCTCCCTCCATTCAGGAAGGCGTTATTTTTCGTCCCTGAATTAATCTTTGGATACACTCATTCGTTGAAACAGAGAGAATTTTCCGAACTTGTAGAGGGAACGGTAATCGGTGATCCCGGCGTTGAGATCACAGGCGCCTCGGGCGTTCAAGACGCCGGGAGAGGCGACATTACCTTTGTCACTTCAGCAAAATTCGTAAAGTTTCTGCAGGGAAGTCCGGCTTCCTGTGTGATTGTGAAGGAGCCGCTGGAAGGGCTCGCCATCACACAGCTTCAGGTTGGCAATCCCTATTACGCATTCGCCAAGGCATTGGAGATATTTCATCCGGCGCCGGCTTTTGAGCCCGGCATAAGCGAGGCGGCATTCGTCTCCGCTGAAGCGGCTATAGGGAGGGGCGTAACTGTATTCCCGATGGCGTACATCGAGGATCATGCCTCCATAGGGGACGGTACGGTCATCTACCCTGGCGTCTTTATCGGAAGGCATACCACGCTGGGAAAGGGGTGCGTAATCCATCCGAACGTGACGATCAGAGAAAACGTACGGATCGGGGAACGGGTCGTCATACATTCCGGCTCAGTCATAGGGTCGGACGGGTTCGGCTATGTTTTCGAAAAAGGAATACACTACAAAATACCCCAGGTAGGCGGAGTCGTAGTCGAAGATGATGTAGAGATAGGCTCCAACGTATCAATCGACCGTGCGACCACGGGCAATACCGTCATTGGGAAGGGGACAAAGATCGATAACCTGGTGCAGATCGCTCACAACGTAACCATCGGAAAAAACTCACTGATCATCGCCCAGGTGGGTATCAGCGGCAGCAGCGAGATAGGAGATTTTGCAACGCTTGCGGGCCAGGTGGGAATTGCCGATCACAGTTCCCTGGAATCCGGGACAATAATAGGTGCACAGTCCGGGCTCACCGGCCATTATAAGAAGGGCATATATTCCGGATCGCCCGCCATCCCTCACCGGAGCTGGCTGAAGGCCCAGGCCCTGTTCTCAAAGCTGCCTGAAATGAACAGAAGGATAAAGGAACTCGAAAACAAACTGGAAAAGGGGGAAACGAAACATGCTGACGATAAATGAGATCATGAAGAATCTGCCGCACCGGTACCCGTTCCTCCTGGTCGACAGAATTGTTGAGCTGGAGCCGGGAGTGCGCGCAACGGGGATAAAGAACGTTACGATCAACGAGCCCTTTTTCCAGGGCCATTTTCCGGAGCAGCCCATTATGCCCGGGGTGCTCATAATAGAGGCCATGGCACAGGTTGCCGGCGTAATGGCCTTTCGTTCCGGCGTTGAAGGCAAGTCGGTCTACTTCATGAGCATCGACAACGCCAAGTTCAGGCGCCCCATTGTACCGGGCGACCAGGTAATAATGGAAATCAAGGTGCTGAAACAAAGGGGCAACGTCTGGAAATTTTCGGGCGTTGCGACAGTTGACGGGAAAACGGTATCTGAGGCTGAATTCACAGCCATGGTCACGGACAGGGAGATCTGACAGAATGAAGACGAAAATTCACGATACCGCTATAGTCGACCCCTCCGCGGAACTTGATCATGATGTCGAAATCGGCCCCTTCTGTATAATACACAAGGGTGTAAGGATAGAGAGGGGTTCGCGGCTTTTGTCCCACGTGGTCGTGGACGGTGACACGCAGATAGGCGAAAACTGCACAATACACCCCTTTTCGAGCATAGGGCTTCCCCCGCAGGACTTAAAATACAGGGGCGAGAATACCCGCCTTCTCATAGGCCGGGGCAATATTATCAGGGAATATACAACGGTTCATAGAGCGTCCGTCGGCGGTGACGGTGTGACTGCGATTGGCGACAACAATTTCTTCATGGCCTACGTTCACATTGCCCATGACTGCAAGATAGGGAGCAATGTAATAATGGCAAACGCCGCCACCCTGGCGGGTCACGTGCTGGTTGAGGATTACGCCGTGATCGGCGGCCTTGTGGCGGTGCATCAGTTTACGAGGATCGGCAGATACGCCATGGTAGGCGGCTTCAGCGGTATAGGACAGGATATCCCGCCATATATGGTGGCGTCCGGGGCAAGGGCGAAACTCTTCGGGCCGAACACGATCGGATTGAAGAGACACGGGTTTTCTGACGCAACGGTAAACGGGATAAAGAAGGCTTACAAGATCCTTTTCAGGGAAAAACGTACCCTGAAGGACGCCCTGAAAAAAATTCAGGATGACGTTCCCGTCACCGACGAAATCACACACCTCATCGAATTCATCGAAAAAAACAAGCGCGGAATCTGCCGTTGAAAACCATGAAAAAGCTGGGACTTATCGCCGGAAGCGGCGAGTTGCCTCTGGCAGTCGCTGCAGAGGCCAGGGCCAGGGGATACACCGTGATCGCCGTGGGCCTTGACCCGCTTGCCGAAAGGGCGCTTGCGACGGCAGCGGACGAGGTCAAATGGGTCAATGTCGGGAAACTGGGAACGATCATTGACACACTAATCAAGGCCGGCGTCAAAGAGGCTGTAATGGCCGGCAAGGTCCCTAAGTCTTTACTGTATAAGAGCAGGATTACTCCCGACCTGAGGGCTGTCAAGGTGCTCTTCTCACTCAAAGACAGAAGCGATGATTCCATCATGCTGGCCATCACAAAGGAGTTGGAAAAAGACGGCATCAGACTTTTGGACACGACCGACTTCAGTTCCGGACTTTTAACGCCTGGGGGAGTTCTCACCAGGCTGTCGCCCTCAAAAGAGGAGTGGATGGACATTGCCTTTGGTTGGGAGATCGCCAAGCAAATCGGAAGGCTCGACATTGGACAAACCGTGGTGGTCAAAGATAAGGCTGTGATGGCCGTTGAGGCTATAGAAGGGACGGATGAGGCGATAAGGAGGGGAGGCACGCTGTCGGGCGCCGGGGCCGTAGTGGTCAAGGTGAGCAAGCCTCAGCAGGACATGCGGTTCGACGTTCCCGTAACGGGCCTGGACACCCTCAGGGCCATGATCTCCATCCATGCCCGTGTACTGGCTGTCGAGGCTGGGCAGAGCATTCTCCTCGACAGGGAGAAAATGATTGCCGAGGCAGACGGCGCCGGGATATCCGTTGTAGGCTACCACCTGGAGAAATAATTTCCGGTGTGGTGCGATTCCTGACCTGTCGTTGCAAAAAGACCTGAATTTCAAATCCGTCATCGCCTCCAGGGCGTGCGAATCTGCGCAACCGGCTTGGATCGGGAATCGATAAATCCCTGTCATTCAGGAA
>JBJKOV010000500.1:0-3049 GCA_046707105.1 Thermodesulfovibrionales bacterium | reverse complement strand
CTTCAATTAAGAACAGGTAAATTTTGCGGGAGGGATTTTTTATAATGATAAAGTTCATGTCTTTATTGAGTATGTTTATGATCTTCGCCGTGGGCCTTCAGTCGCGTGCAGCCGCATCGGAGCAGGTGCAGGGACCCCTCCCGGCATACAGGCTTAAGGTCTCCTTCGATCTTAAAAAGAACCTTCTTCAGGGTCGCGCCATCATCACGCTTCCTGAAGACGCACGGACCACCGTTTCTACGCAGGGAATGAGGGTCCTTTCCGCCTCCTTTAACGGGGAGCCGCTGAAACAGGCTATGGGAACTGGCGGATTTGAATTGCCCGGAAAGGGTGTGCTCGATATCAGCTACGAGGCGAAGTTCAGTGGAGACCAGGGGGATGGAATGAACCTTCAAAACGTTGGTGTTGTGTCTGGCGGAGTTGTTGACGAGAGGGGCATCTCTCTTACCGGCAACTGGTATCCCTCTATAAAAAGGACTGCCTATTACGACCTCACTGCTACTGTTCCGCGGGATTTTACAGCCATATCCGAGGCTGACGAGATCAGTTTCAAAGACACTGCCTCGGGCAGGGAATACTATTTCGATTTCCCTCACCCGGTGCACGGGATAGACCTCGTCGCCGCCAATTACAGGGAGGCCAGGGGTACTGTCGACGGTATCGACGTGTATACCTATTTTTTCCCCGAGGACGCGAATCTGTCCGCCTCATACATGGAGCATTCGAAGAAGTACTTCAAGATGTATGACGGACTCCTCGTGCACTATCCCTACAAGAGATTTTCCGTTGTGGAGAATATCCTTCCTACAGGGTACTCCATGCCCACTTTTACGCTCCTCGGGCAGGAGGTCGTCCGCCTGCCCTTCATAGTCGATACGTCCCTGGGACACGAGATCACCCATCAGTGGTTCGGGAACTATGTGTATGCCGACTTCAGTGCCGGCAACTGGCTCGAGGCGATCACCACTTATCTTTCGGACCACCTCTATGAAGAACAGAAGGGCGAGGGGTGGAAATATCGAAAGAAGATCCTTACAGACTACGAGAGTTATGTCACACCGGACAAGGATTTCCCGCTCAGGAAATTTACAGAAAGAACGGACTTTGCTTCGATGGCGATCGGCTATGGCAAAGGGGCGATGGTTTTCCATATGCTGGAAGACATGGTGGGGCGGGAGACTTTCTATAAATCGATACGCAGGCTCATTACGCAGAACGAATTCCGGGACGCTTCGTGGGCCGATATACAGAAGTCTTTCGAGCAGGAGTCAGGCCTTTCGCTCGGGTGGTTTTTCAGTCAGTGGCTCGACCGCAAGGGGATACCTTCTTTTCGGGTGAAAGACCCCATGGCGCGTGTGCTGAAAGGAAACCCTGCGGTTTCACTGCAGCTCATCCAGGAGGGGGAACCCTATAAGCTGGGACTGCCGGTAAAGATCATTACAAGCCATGGAGAGGTAAAAGAACGCCTTCAGATCCAAAAGGAGAAGCAGTATTTTGATATCTCCGCCGCCGAAAACCCGCAGAAACTGATTGTGGATAAGAACTACGACGTGATGCGAAGGCTGTCGAAAGACGAACTGCCTCCGGTCATATCGAGGCTTCTTGGCGCCGAAAAGAAGATGATCGTATACGGGGAGAAAGAAAAGGAGAAATACGCGGATCTGATACGCATATTTATGGGAGATGGGTTCAAGCCCGTGGATGTGAAAGACCTGAAGGACGGGGAGATACAGTCATCTTCCATCCTCGTCCTGGGCTTCGACAGCCCGGTCCTTAAAAGGCTTTTCGCGGATGTCGGTAGACCCCGGCACGGCTTTGAACTTGTTGTAAGAAACAACCCGCTGGCCCCGTCCCGCGTAGTGGCCTATGTAAACGCCGATTCCGAAGACGAGGCGACTCTCGCAGCCCCCAAGATATTCCATTACGGGAAATATTCGGTCCTGCGTTTCGAAAAAGGCAGGAACGTGGAGAAAGAAACCGCTGTTACGGACCGCGGCATGGTGTTTGGCCTTGATGAGCCCGTCGAAGGTGTTGAACCGAAGAACTCCCTGAAACTCGAGGGGATTATCGACAGCATAAAGGAGACGCCTGTAATATTCATCGGGGAGCGCCACACCAACTACGAAGACCACAAGGTCGAACTCGACGTCATCATGGGTCTCCACAGGCTGGGCAGAAAATTCGCAATAGGCATGGAGATGTTCCAGAGGCCCTTTCAGAGATGGATCGATGAATATCTGGCCGGAACGATTGATGAAAAAGAGTTTCTGAAAAAGAGCGAATACTTCAAAAGATGGAGGTACGACTACAATCTGTACCGGGAGATCCTCGAGTATGCGAAGGCGAAGGGCATACCGGTCGTCGCCCTGAACCTGGACTCCGGTATCACAAAAAAAGTTGCGATGGGCGGACTCGATGCCCTTTCGGAGGAGCAGAGGAGGGAGATTCCTTCCGATATGAACATGGCCGACGTGGCATACAGGAAGAGACTGAAGGAGATATTTCAGGACCATCCGGCCGGTCCTGATTTTGAAAACTTTTACCAGTCGCAGATACTGTGGGACGAGACGATGGCGCATTCAATAGCCGGATTCCTTAAGGAAAAACCGGATTACCAGATGGTTGTCCTTGCGGGGGCCGAACATATGATGTACGATTCCGGAATCCCCAACAGGACATACAGACTGACAGGCAGGAAATTCGTCACTCTCATTAACGGCGAGTTCGATGAGGGGGTGGGCGACTATGTGCTCTTCCCTAAAGAGATGAAAACGCCTTTTACCGCGATGCTGGGAGTCATCATCGACGACAAGGGCGGCAAGGCGGTCATAGAGGACTTCTCTCCGGACGGAGCCGCTCTAAAAGCAGGGATGAAAAAAGGGGACGTCATAACCTCGGTTGACGGCTGGAAGGTAAAAGACATATCGGACATCAAGATCGGCCTCCTCGACGTCACTCCGGACCAAACCGTAAGAGTTACGGTTTTGCGCAAGAGGTTTCTTTTCGGCGAAAAGGAAATGGAATTTGATCTCTCTCTCTAAACGATGGG
>JBJKOV010000499.1:0-3945 GCA_046707105.1 Thermodesulfovibrionales bacterium | reverse complement strand
GATTCAACTTGCTCATCGCATCGAGCTTTTTCCTTAATTCCGGAAGCGTATAACGCGTATCGTTGATATATATGGTCCGGTCCTTTTTCACCACCAGGGATATCCGCTCCTGCGGCGGAAGGTCCTTTCCCTTCGCCTGCGGCAGGTTGACGTCGATTCCCTGCTGCATGAGCGGCGCGGTCACCATGAAGATGACCAGCAGAACGAGCATCACGTCCACAAAGGGGGTGACGTTGATCTCGGAGAGTACTCCCCTGTCCCTGTTCGCCTTCATTCGTCGCCTCTGCTGAACAGTTCGAGCAGATCTTCAGAGAAGTCTTCCATCTCTATGATCATCTTCCTTGCCATACTGAGATAATAATTATAGGCGATGACGGCGGGTATCGCAGCGACAAGTCCGACTGCGGTCGCGATAAGGGCCTCAGCGATCCCGGGAGCGACGACCGCAAGCGACGCCGAACCCGCGAAGCCGATGCCGTGGAACGAGGTCATGATGCCCCAGACGGTGCCGAAGAGCCCTATAAAGGGGGCGGTTGAGCCTGTGGTAGCGAGAAAATTCAGATATCTTTCGAGCTTCACCGATTCAAGGGTCCCGTATCTTCTCAGAAGGCGTTTAACTTCACTCTGGTCCCTTCTTATCTCATCCGTGTAAACCGATTTGAAAACGTTCGCTATCGGACTCAGCGAGAGGCCTTTTGTCGCCTTGAAGAGCTCCCGGGGGACCCTGTTGGTCCTGTAAAGTCGCAGGAACTGATCGGACTCCTTGTTCGCCTTCAAGAAGTACCTCTGCTTAAAGAATATTATGGCCCAGGATACCACAGAGAAGAAAAAAAGGATGAGCAGCACGCACTTTACAACTATCCCTGCCTGGAGCACCAAAGTCAAAACCGACTCTTTCATTGTGTTACCTCGCCTCGCTTCTTGAATTTAAAAAATCAGCTTTCAAAAGTCAAATTTTGTCCGAAACCAATCGTTATATTATAGTACAAACAAGGGTAATAAAATAATTGATTTGTTTTGAACCTGCTGCCCGGACAGGCCCGGTCCGGACATATGAAATTGAGGCTATGTCAGGCTGAATAGCTTCCGGGCGATGGAAACGGCGATCGCCATTTTCCCTTATACAAATTCGGCGCTTTGTAAACTACCGGTGCACCATTATGTATTACTTCCCTCAGTTCCGGGTTGTTTGGATTGATCGGGTGACAAAAAAGGTTCTTCGAATGTTTTCGCTGCAGGCCTTTTGTTATAATAACTGACCCGGAGGGGTGGCCGAGCGGTTGAAGGCGACGGTCTTGAAAATCGTTGTAGGGGCAACTCTACCGTGAGTTCGAATCTCACCTCCTCCGCCATACTTTCCTGTTATTTCTTCTTCTCTTCTTCATTCGGGGAATCCCGGGAGCTTTCTTTACAATTCTTAACAGATGATGGATCTTTTCTGATGTATAATTCAAAAAGGGTTAAGGACCTATCGGGTCCGGGAATTGTGTGAAGGAGGGTTCGACCGAAGATGAAAAAAAGGCTGCATATTCTGCTCTTATGCCTGGGACTTTCGACGTTTGTTTTGGCAACAACGGGGCGGGTTGAGGCCGCGCTCGGCGAATCGACCGGATCTGTCTCTTCCGATATGAAGGCTCTGTCGGCGGTACGGGGTAATGCTACCACTTACAAGGGATACTCCGTTCAGGAGATCAACTCAGCATCGGTAACCGTCCGGGAATATATCTCTCCATCGGGTGTGGTCTTTGGAGTCGCCTGGAATGGTCTTATACGCCCGGACCTTACGCAGCTGCTGGGCTCCTATGCCGTAGAGTACCGCCAAGTTCTGCGGCGGACTCCGCGTGCACGTGGTCGCAGGAGTCTCCGGATAAAGACCGATAATATCGTTGTCGAGCAATGGGGGCATATGCGTAATCTGCGTGGCCGTGCTTACGTGCCGGCGTTAATTCCTCCTGGGGTAAGTGTCTATGAAATCGACTAAATTATTTTTTCTCTTTCTGGTCTTGACGCTGTCGGCCGGCTGCGGCGGCGGTTCGGGGGGCTCCGGTTCATCGTCCGGAAATTCGGGATCTCCCGTTGCCGACAACGTGGTATCCATTACCGTAAACGGCTCTCTCTGCTCCGCCGACTCCTACCCCAACAAGCCCTGTGTCAGCGTGAAGATCTGCACGGCCGGCGCATCCGGCTGTCAGACGATCAATGACATACTGCTGGACACGGGAAGCTATGGACTGCGGATCTTCAAACAGGCACTGACCGTCCCTCTTGCCCAGGTAACCGGCAGCTCCGGATCGCTTGCCGAATGCATCCAATACGCCGACGGATCTTCTGATTGGGGGCCGGTGCAGATGGCGAGTGTTATCCTTGGAAACGAGCCTGCCGTGCAGGTTCCGATCCAGGTCATCGATTCCACTTTCGGTACAGCGCCTCCCGGATGCCAAAACGCCGACAAGAGTCCCGCCGATGCCGGTTTCAACGGAATTCTGGGGGTCGGCTTTTTTGCACAGGACTGCGGTTCAGTCTGCGCAAACAGCGCTGACAACGGCATCTATTACGTCTGTTCCGGATCGACTTGCATCGGCACGGAGGTAGCTCTTTCCGGCCAGGTCCAAAACCCTGCAGCTCTTCTCCCGCAGGACAATAACGGTGTAATAGTGCAGCTTCCGGACGTGCCGGCTGCCGGGTCTGTTTTGGTCAACGGTAACCTTGTGCTGGGCATCGGCACCAGATCCAACAATGCCCCTTCCGCGGTGTCGACATATGATGCCGACCAGTTGGGGAATTTCATCGCAGTCTTCAACGGAGCCTCCCACACCAGTTTCATCGACACTGGAACGAACGGCCTTTTTTTTCCATCCCCTTCAGCAAGCCAGCTGCCAAACTGCCCCTCCCCGGATTCGGACTGGTTTTGCCCTCAGTCTCCGGTAAGTCTTTCCGCCACCAACCAGGGAGCGTCGGGATCACCGACCGGCGCGGTTCCATTCCAGATAGGCAACTTTGACAGCCTAATCAGTTCTCCCAATAACGTATTCAACGATATCGGCGGGGAACAGCGTGGTGAGTTCGACTGGGGACTGCCTTTCTTTTTTGGCCGTAACGTGTATATAGGACTCGCAGGAAAAAGTTCCGGCCTCGGCAACGGGCCCTTCTGGGCGTATTAATTAAGATGATGGAAATATAGCCGGACCCCGGCGGAGCCACCCGGCACTAAGGGACGGGGTCATGTTTTTCGCATTAAGTATCAGGACGTATTCCGCTGGAAGCGGGTTTCTTTGGGTCATACTATAACTCTGATCCTCCGAAAATTCCCCGCCTCTTAACTCGATGCAAGTGTAGTTTCTCCAATGCTTCCTTACATAGATTCAGGAACGACCAAAGTCCCCCGAAAGGGCATAAATGGCTGTCAATGCGGCTTGCCTGCCTGCCGGTAGGCAGGTCTGCGATTCTTCTGAACCTAAAAACGGCAAATGGCCACAGAAGGCACAAAAATAATATAGAAAAAACAAGAGGTTGAAAGGGGGAAAATGCTCATCAATTGGGTGAAGTATTTCACTAACATAAGTTTTTGATCTTTCTTTGTGTTCTATGTGTTTTTTGTGGCTCAACTGCTTTTTTTAGGCTGAAAGATTCCGGACAAGCTTGGAATGATAAACATGAGGAAGGGGGATTTGAGAAACACTACGCAGGCGCCTTTTTTCGCACAAACGCGAAGGGATTTGTGGGAATGCATGAGGTGGTTGGGGAAGAAGTCTTGAAAAACAAGGGTTTAAGACATGGCATGGTTTCTGCAAATTATATTTACAAGAAGACGAAAGGAGGAGAGAGATGAAAGAGAAATACTCAAAGAAACTAACCTACATGGGAGCGGGATGCGGAGTGGTACTGTTTGCGATATTCGGGTTGCTTCCCGGGTCATTCCTGGGAGGGGTTATGGGACTTAATATA
>JBJKOV010000498.1:0-2045 GCA_046707105.1 Thermodesulfovibrionales bacterium | reverse complement strand
TTATGTTAGGAAGTCCCATGCCTGAGCCGAAGCCCATCTCGCGGATGTAATCGGGAGCCGTCGAATATCCCTCCGTCATGGCGAGCCCGATATCCTCGATTCCCGGCCCCATGTCCTCCAGGACCACACGGATCTTATCCGGGGTTATATAATACTTCATCATCCCCGCCACGGCGTATATGATGAGATTCATCTCGGCTTCGAAGGCCGCGATGGCCGTCCTGCGGATGGTGCGCCCGGGGATATTCATGGCTTCAAGCACGCCCTTCAGACGGCTCGATGCCGCGCCGGCGTTGGTGAAGTCCTTGCCGGTCAGGAAAAAGCAGCCTTCTCTGCAATTGCTCATTCGCTGTCCTTGTCCGGGTTGCTCCGCAGTCCTTTCTCGTAAAGTTTTCCGCAGGCCTCGAACATGGAGCAATCGGTGACAAGCAAAGGGATCTTTTTTTCGTCCGCCAGGGAAATCGTATCGATGTCGGGCCTCTTGGACTGAACGAAGACGATCGCCCTGATATCGGCCATCTCAGCGGTTCTGATCACCTGGGTGTTAGTCAGCCCGGTGATCAGGAGAGAACTCATGATCGAAAAGGCAAGTACGTCGCTCATGAGGTCCGCACAGTACGCCATATCGACCGTAATGCCCATATCATCTCCCCTTGCGAGGATCTTCGCAGCCAGGGTGCTCCTTATATCATCCAGTGTCATAAGGATAAGAACAAAGGCGGGTGCATGGGGACCGAAAAATCACCCGCCTCCCGGCATTTCGGAACTCTTATCTTCGTCATTTTCGTCGCCCTTTACCCTTTTACCGCTTCAATCTTTACCGCGTCCGTGACAGCGGCCCCGTTTTCCGAAGGGAATGTGAGTGCGTTCACCCTCCCGTGCGGGAAATGTGTCGACGTAAAAACGGTTCCGGACGGAATTTCATCCGATATCTTCGCCTTCAGATATACCGTGCCGCGTTTCGATGTGACCTTGACATGGCCGCTGTCGGTGATCCCGAACTTCTTTGCATCCTCCCCGCTTATCTCGATGAAGGCCTCGGAAACCACCAGGTCAAGCGCCTTCGACCTGGTAGACATGGTACCAGAGTGCTGAAGAGCGTCCCTTGTAACGAGCGAAAGGGGATAATCGGCATCCGGCTCTTCTCCGGGCGAATACGATGCCGCATGAAATACCTTTTTCCCCTCAGGATGCTTCACTTCCCCCTCGGAGGCCGCCATCTCCTTCGTTATGTCCGAGATATTCCTTATGGAGATGTCGGAGCCCATCGCAAGAGAAAGGTTCCTGAGTATCTGCCAGTCGGGCATGGACTGTCCCGTTGTCTCGACTACCTTGCGAAGATTCTGTGAGATGCCTTCGGCGTTTACGAAGGTCCCGTCTTTTTCCGCCCAGCTCGATGCGGGAAGCAGGACATGGGCGTATTTGGCGGTTTCTGTCATTGCGATGTCCTGAACGATCAGCAGTTCCAGCGCCTTGAGAGCGTGTATGATCTTTGAATTATAGGGAAGGGCGGAGACAGGGTCTTCACCCATGATATAAAGCGCGTGGAGCGACCCGGGCCGATAGAGCATTTCGAAAAGGTCCTTCCCGCCCTCCGGCCTGATACCCATCCGGTAGACACCGGTGGTGTTCGCATAGTCCGCCGGTATCTGGAGTATTCCGCTGTCTTCTCCCAGCAGGATGACCAGGTTCGCCGCGGCACGCACCGTGTCGGAGCCCTTCGTGTTTTCTGTATGGTTGACCGTGAGGGATATCATCCGGCTCTTTGCGTTTGCGAAGGCCTCCGCGGCCGCTGCCAGTTCCTCTCCGGGGATCCCGGTGATCTCTGCAACTTTTTCCGGGGTGTAGCCCGTCAGGCCTTTTTCGAATTCTGCAAAGCCATCTGCCTTCGATACTGCATTCCTATCGTAAAGGCCCTTGTCGATAATTACCTTCATCAACCCGTTCAGAAAGGCTACCGAGGTGCCCTGTTTCATCTTCAGGTGGGTTGTGCTGTGTCTCGTGAGCTTCGTCTCTTTCGAGTCCGCGACGATCAGCTGCGAGCC
>JBJKOV010000497.1:0-3167 GCA_046707105.1 Thermodesulfovibrionales bacterium | reverse complement strand
GGGAGGAGATTATGATACGGGTAGGAACCTGTTCGTGGACGGAAAAATCTCTCATAAAAAGCGGCGAATTTTATCCAAAGAGAATCAGGACAGCGGAAGAACGCCTCAGGTATTACGCCGGGAGTTTCTCGACGGTTGAAGTGGATTCAACATATTACGCCATCCCCGGCACGGCTGCTTCTTCACTATGGGCGGAGAGAACGCCGCAGGACTTTGTATTCCACATAAAGGCATACGGCGCCCTGACAGGCCACGGTGTCGACCCCAGGACCCTGCCTCCCGACATCTTGGGGTCGCTCACGACCGCCGAAAGGGACGGCAAGTACGTACATGTAAAAGATGCCGCAATGCTTGAGTCCATAGCCGGAAGATTCCGGGACTCACTTTCGCCACTGATAAGTGCCGGCAAGCTCGGGGTTATAGTATTTCAGTTTCCGCCGTGGTTTCAGTATAGTCCCGCTAATATGGACAGACTTTTGGACTGCAGGAGGCTGATGCAGGGGCTTGATATGGCGGTAGAGTTCAGGCATGGCAGCTGGCTTTTGCCGGAAAGGGCCGAACCGCTTCTGCGCTTTCTTGCCGAAAACGGTCTTACATATGTGTCTGCAGACGAACCTCAATACGGCAATCTGGCGACCGTTCCCTTTATGCCGGCAGTTACGACCGACATCGCCTATTTCAGGTTCCACGGGAGGAACAGGGAAAACTGGCTCAGGAGAGGAATCGAGACTTCTCTGAGATACGACTATCTCTATTCGGATGCTGAACTGGAGGGATTCGCGCCGCCTGTTATAAAATCGGCCGAAACCGCCAGGACTGTTTTTACGATGTTCAACAACTGTAACGGCGCCTCGGCGGTTAAAAACGCGATCAGCTTCAGGGAACTGCTGAAGAGGAAAAATGAGAACATCCGCTAGATCTAATTCATCAACGGCCCCGAAGTCTGTCTCGATACGGGGTGTGAAAAGATCACCGCTTTCCCGGACAAAATAGTCTATCTTCCAGTTGTATAATGAATGCATCTGACAAAAGAGCAGAGGCGCTGAAAAACAGCCGTAGTCGGGACTCCTTTAAGAGAAAGTGGTGCGGACCGGCCCGCTTTCTCATGTAAACACCCGGCATTGCTTTTTGCCGTTCAAGTGAAGCAAAATTGAGTCCCGCCGATTCTGTGGCGTTTTTCGCATATCTGCTCTCATGCGTATGCAATGCCATCGGCCACCTGTGAGATATAACGAAAGGAATCTGAAAGAATGAGCAACGAACAGAACAAAGTGATTTACTCCATGATCGGGGTGAGCAAATTCTACGACAAGAAACCGGTCCTCAAGAACATCTATCTCTCCTATTTTTACGGGGCGAAGATCGGGGTGCTCGGCCTCAACGGGTCGGGGAAAAGTTCCCTTCTCCGCGTCCTCGCCGGCGTGGACAAGGAATTCTCCGGCGAGACGGTGCTCTCTCCCGGGCATACCGTCGGCTTTCTTCAGCAGGAGCCCGAACTGGACGACGGCAAGACCGTCCGGGAGACCGTGCAGGAAGGGGTGCAGGAGATCGTCGATGCGCTGAAGGAGTACGAGTCCATCAACGAGAAATTCGCTGAGCCGATGTCCGACGATGAAATGAATAAGCTTATCGAACGTCAGGGGAAGGTTCAGGAGAAGCTCGATGCAATGGACGCCTGGGACCTCGACTCGCGGCTCGAAATGGCAATGGACGCACTCCGCTGCCCCCAGGGCGAGACCCCGATCAAGGTCCTCTCGGGGGGAGAAAAAAGGCGGGTGGCCCTCTGCAGGCTGCTTTTAGAGAAGCCGGACATCCTGCTCCTCGACGAGCCGACCAACCACCTCGATGCCGAGACTGTTGCATGGCTGGAACACCACCTTCAGTCCTACCCCGGCACCGTCATTGCGGTGACCCACGACCGCTATTTCCTCGACAATGTTGCGGGATGGATACTTGAACTCGACCGGGGGGAAGGGATCCCCTGGAAGGGCAATTACTCCTCTTGGCTCGATCAGAAGAAGAACCGTCTGCAGCAGGAGGAGAAGGCGGAGTCGGAGAGGCAGAAGACTCTGCAGCGTGAGCTTGAATGGATACGGATGTCTCCCAAGGGGCGGCATGCGAAAGCAAAGGCGCGCATCACCTCGTACGAGGCGCTCCTGAGCCAGGACACCGAGAAGAGTGCAAAGGAACTCGAAATCTACATCCCTCCGGGGCCGCGCCTCGGGAGTGTGGTCATCGAGGCGGAGAACGTTTCGAAGGCATACGGAGACAATGTCCTTATGGAGGGGATGACCTTCTCTCTTCCTCCCGGCGGCGTTGTGGGTGTCATAGGACCCAACGGGGCAGGGAAGACGACGCTCTTCCGGATGATCACCGGGCAGGAAAAGCCCGATTCGGGCTCCTTCAGGATGGGCGATACAGTCAAGCTCGCCTATGTCGACCAGAGTCGTGAAGCCCTTGATCCGGCCAAGTCGATATGGGAGGTCATATCCGGCGGAGACGACGCGATCCAGCTCGGAAAGAGACAGATGAATTCGAGGGCCTATGTCGCCCGGTTCAATTTTTCAGGCAGCGACCAGCAGAAAAAAGTCTCGATGCTCTCCGGCGGAGAGAGAAACCGCGTGCATCTCGCAAGGATGCTGAAAGAGGAGGCGAACGTGCTCCTCCTTGACGAGCCTACGAATGATCTCGATGTAAACACGATGCGCGCCCTTGAGGAGGCGATCGAAAACTTTGCCGGATGTGCGGTCGTGATCAGTCACGACAGGTGGTTCCTCGACCGCATCGCCACCCATATCCTGGCCTTCGAAGGAGACAGCAAGGTGGTATGGTTCGACGGGAACTATTCCGAATACGAGGCGGACAGAAAGGCCAGGCTCGGCGCTGCCGCGGCCCAGCCGCACCGGATCAAATACAGGCATCTGTCGAGGGGGTAGACCGCCTCATTCATATTTGAAATAGCCTTGCTTCCTGCATTAAGTCAACTAAGCCGCGTGCTGAGTCAAAGGACACTAGAACCTATCTCAAAATTGAAATATTGTGATATCCGCTTCTTGTGTCATTCCGGCTTGTCCGGAATCTTTCTTTCTTTTTCAGAAGGATTCCCGACGCGCTTGGCTTGCGGGAATGACAGTCTTGAACCGAGATCCGATTTTGAGATAGGTTCT
>JBJKOV010000496.1:0-9109 GCA_046707105.1 Thermodesulfovibrionales bacterium | reverse complement strand
CGTTCAGTCTTTCATAAGTGAGAGATACATCGCCGAGATGCGCCTTCATTGCCCCGACATCCAGATCGCACCCGCCGTCATTAACGACAATGACCTCAATAGGCCTGTATCTTTGAGCCGCGATACTCGCCAACGCACGCAGCAGAAGTTTAGGCCTGTCTTTAGTCCTGACAATTATCGAAACTAGAGGGTTCTTTTCTTCCATCTCCTCAAACAATCATGCATCGGTCCGCGTACCGAATAAACTACCCTCTCCTTTGACGAGACGTCTGAGATAAAAGCGCCCCACATTCTTCCCACGAATTCCTATGATTTCCTCAAACCTCTCGTAATTAATAAAATCTGTATAGTTCCTATCTACTCACTTCAACCGGTGAATTTGTTCTATTTTACAGTAACCGGATTAAAAATTCCCCGGATAGATTAATTAGGTACTATGGGATATGGACAGCGGCAGGATCAGTAGGCCCCTTCTCTTTTCAGCACAATTCTTACAGTCTTAAATAAAATAACGATATCCAGCCAGAGGTTCCAGTTCCTAACATACCACGAATCGAGTGCAATTCTGTACTTGTAGCTTGTATTGCTCCGACCGCTCACCTGCCACAGGCCCGTGATCCCAGGCAGTACGCAGAAGCATAACTCAGCCATCTCCCTGTAATGCACGTCGATTTCGTCCTGCGTAACGGGCCTCGGTCCCACAAGACTCATATCCCCCTTTAGGACATTGAAGATCTGTGGAAGTTCATCCAACGAGGTCGTCCTCAAGAACCTTCCTATTTTCGTAACTCTGGGGTCGTCGCTCAGTTTCCATTGTTCTTCCCATCTGTTCCTAACATCGGGGTCCTTTTCCAGCATTCTCTCCAATCTGTTCTCGGCATCGGCATACATGGTCCTGAACTTGTAACACTTGAAAACCAGTCCGTTTCTACCCACCCTTTCCTGTGAAAATATGGCAGGCCCTTTAGAACCCAGCCGTATCGCTAATGCGATGACTACCATGGGAACAACAAGGAAAGGGACAAGCAGGCAGGTTACAACTATATCGAAGACCCTCTTTACAAATATATTCAGCGGATTTGAGAGATTGTTTTTCATCTCGAAGGCAAAGGCTTCCTCATGAAAAAAATGCTGGAGATTGGTCCCCAGCACGGCTATGCCGAAGATATCCGGGACAAAAAAGATCCTCTCCACTTTGTGCTGGAGACTGTTGACAAGCCCCTGAAGTCTCTCTTTTCCCGCACCCGGCATGGCAATAAAAAGATCCTCCATGTTGCACCTGTTTATGTAGTTAAAAGCCTTGTCGATCCCCCTATGGATTTTAACGCCTTCAATCCTTTTCCCGCATTTTTCGGGGTCGTCGTCCACAAACCCCACCACTTCGTAACCGTAGTTCGGTTCCTTTCTGAGGGCCTTCACAATGAGCTTCCCTGTTTCTCCGGCACCCAGAATGAGCACCCTCCTCTTCAGGAAACCGAATCTTCTGAGGACTTTCTTCGCAACTATGCGTACCAGAGGGAGGAAGAAAAGCGCGGTGAGCCCCATGAGAATAACCACAGTCCTTGAGATTTCCTCGCTGAATTTTCCAAGCGAAACTATGGTAAAAACGCCGACGGTGGAAAAAAAGGACACCCTGCACAAAGCCTTGATCTCATCCCAGAAGGAAAATCTTTTTGTATAAAGTCCCTCGTAGTAAAAGAAGAATATCCAAACCGGAAATATCCACCAGATATTGGCAAAATTCCTATAGGATTCTTCACTCGGAAAGCCCCTGTAAAGATGAGGCAGCACTTCGCTTCTCAGAGCAATCGACGCCTGAAAAATGAACAGGACAGCCCCTACGTCAAGGAGGAAAATAATCAGCGCCTCAACCGCGGTTTTTAATCTGTTGACCGCCCTCATCAGGGCCTTGATCTGTTCAAACGCCTTACCATCATTCGCTAACCATCCCGCTCTCTATCTGTCCCCCTGCATTTGCCCGGCGCCTTACAGAACCGCAAAAACGTTCGGGACAGCCGTAAAGACGACCGGCGACAGCATACAATCCCTGCGCTGATTCCGTCCACGGCTTATGCAATTGACATGGTTGACGAAAATCCATTTCCTCTTTTCAGACACACCGGTTTACAGGCCTCTCTTTCCCTTGCTGTTACCAATTTACTCCTGCAGGAGAGGCATGGTTTCTGTTATATTAATATGATGTTCATTATTCCTGCAATAGATTTAAAGGACGGGCAGTGCGTAAGGCTGCGTCAGGGAAAGAAGGAGGACATTACCGTATATTCGGAAGATCCCCCTTTAACAGCAAAAAAATGGGAGTCTTCAGGAGCTGAAGTACTCCACGTTGTTGATCTCGATGGAGCTTTTACCGGAAGTCAGAAAAACTTTGACGGCATAGCTGGGATAAGAAATTCGGTAAAAATGATCATAGAGGTAGGCGGAGGCATCCGGGATCTGGGGACCGTTGAGAGACTCACCTCCGTTGGCATAGACAGGGTGATTCTGGGAACTTCCGCCATAGAAGATTCGGGATTCGTTGCGGAGGCGTGCCGCCGGTTCCCCGGAAAAATACTGGTCGGCATCGATGCAAAAGACGGTAAAGTCGCCGTGAGGGGATGGGAGAAAATCAGCGCTATCGAGGCAAGGGAGCTCGCCGTGAAAGTGGAAAAGATGGGGGTTTCCGGAATTATATATACGGATATTTCGCGGGACGGCATGCTTTCCGGCCCGAACTTGTCTGCCTTGCGCGATATGGTGTCGACGGTTGAGATACCCGTGATCGCATCAGGCGGGATAGCCACCATCGATGACGTGAAGAATCTGCTTGAGATCAAGGGCCTTTGGGGAGCAATTACCGGCAAGGCGATATACTCGGGGTCACTGGACCTGCAAGAAGCGATCAGAATCAGCGAGAAGAAGGGCCAGGGATAAGGGGGCATTCATGAGGAAAGGACTGAGGATTTTCCGGATGGCCTTATTGCGGGGCCTCTCTTCTATTTACTATTCACTTTTCACTGGCTTTTAATATGCTTGCAAAACGAATAATACCCTGCCTCGATGTGAAGGATGGCCGCGTAGTCAAGGGGGTGAGTTTCGTCAACCTTCGTGATGCGGGTGACCCTGTCGAAAACGCGATCTTTTACGATGCACAGGGGGCCGACGAGCTCATCTTTCTCGATATTACCGCATCTCACGAAAAAAGGAAGATCATACTTGATGTCGTTGAGCGGACGGCCGAAGATGTCTTTATGCCTCTGACTGTCGGAGGGGGAATAAAAACGCTCGATGATATCCGGGACCTTCTCAACGCGGGATGCGACAAGATTTCTATCAATACAACGGCGGTCAGAGATCCGTATTTTATAAGCAGGGCAGCGGAAAAATTCGGAAGCCAGTGCATCGTTGTAGCAATAGATGCCAAGAGGGTGCCGAAAGATCTGACCGATGCGACCGGTGAAGACTGGCTCGACGACCCCTCATTAAAAGAAGTTGTTCTTCAGCTTCCAGGGCAAGGGCTGACCTGGGCCATCTCAACACACGGCGGCAGAAAGATGAAAAATATCGACGCCGTCAAATGGGCAAAGAAGATGGAGGAACTGGGGGCAGGCGAGTTCATGCTGACCAGCATGGACAAGGACGGAACCAAGGACGGATACGACATAGAATTGACCCGCACGATATCAGAAACGGTATCGATCCCGGTGATAGCATCAGGCGGCGCGGGGACCCTTGAACATCTCTATGAAGGCCTTGTAGATGGCAAAGCCGACGCTGTCCTCGCCGCATCGATCTTCCATTTCAGGGAGTATACTGTTAGAGAGGCCAAGGAATATTTGCACGCAAAAGGCGTTCCTGTCCGGCTTTAAGCAATATTCAAGTCACAAAAACAAAATCTGCCTTCCCTGAGTACTGTCTCCCCGCGCGTGAGTGTAACCGGCTTTCCAAAAATCGGCCCGTCGTAGACGAACGTATGGAACTCACCGTTTTCTCCGCAGGGATCAACCCCATCCGGCAGATCGTCTATAAGGTTTTTGTCGTAGTATCTGCCAGCAAAGCTCCTATCCAGGACTTCCGTATCGACACAGGTTATTATGGCTCTGAATCCGAGTCCGATAAATTCCCGGGCGAGCAACCTCGTGTCCTTCTTCCATATGGGAAATAAACCCCTCTTTCCTGCCTTCGCAAGATTGTCTTCCCTGTATCTTCTAAGATCTTCAAGAAATATGTCTCCGAAGCATACGGTTCCCACATCCCCGTATCGTCCCAGCACCTCACTCATCTTAAGCTCGTAATCCTCGTTTGAGCAATCTCTCGTAATCAATACTTTTTCGAGCGGGATATTCAGAGAAGACGCCTGTCGTTCGAGGAGAACCTCCCTGACCCCGTGCATGCTGACCCTGTCATAATCCTCCGTAACAGTTGTAAGCAAGGCCGCAATCCCGTATCCGCCTTTTCCCGTTAATTCATAAAGGGCCATCGCACT
The DNA here is from genome assembly GCA_046707105.1 of Thermodesulfovibrionales bacterium. GTDB lineage: Bacteria > Nitrospirota > Thermodesulfovibrionia > Thermodesulfovibrionales > UBA6898 > JARRRD01. The sequence continues at coordinate 4,626 of JBJKOV010000496.1, read as the reverse complement.
GTCCTTGCCGCCGCTCCATGCAAACAAGACTTTTTCCGTGTCCATCGGGAATTTTCTCCTTTCAACCGGCTTGAAATTTTGCAGTTACTTCGCCCGAGACAGAGGTTCTGTCGGGCTCACCGTTCATACCTGCGGCCACTAGAAGCGTCATTCCCGCAAACGCAGTGCGTCGGGAATCCTTCTGAAGACAGGCAGGAAGATAAAAAGCAAGGAAAGATTCCGGACAAGCCGGAATGACACCCCTTGGTGAAAAGCATTGAAACTTTCCTAAAAACATATATATTACATTCCTGAACCACCTGATTCAGTTCTGCTCCTCAATCTTCCAACGCGTTCGACAACAGGCGGGTGAGAATAATAAATCTTCGCATAAACGGGATGGGGATGAAGGTTGGAGAGATTATCCCTGGACAATTTGATGAGAGCAGTTGCCAGCCACTCCGGTGCCGACGTCATTTCGGCCGCGAAACGGTCAGCCTCGTTCTCATGTTTCCTCGAAAAATAACTGAATACAGGGGTGGCAGGAAACGATACGATGCTGTATATAAAGCCGAGGACGACTATCTTGGCGAAAAAAGAGGCCCCATGAATATTGAAAACGGCAGACAGAAGATCGATCTTCAGAAGCCTGAAAGATATATAGGCGACCGCCAGGGCAATCATTTCCGTTGCTGCAATCATTTTCAGGACATGCTTCTTCTTCCAGTGGCCCGCCTCATGGGCGAGTACTGCAAGGACCTCGTTCTCGTCCATCAGATCAAGCAGAGTGTCGTAAAGCACAATCCTCTTCACTTTTCCTATACCCGAAAAATACGCGTTCGTGTGACGGCTTCTCCTGGAGGCGTCAATCTTGAAGACCCTGCTTACCCTGATGCCCGCCCTCTCCATAAGATCCCGTATTCTGTCTTCCAGTTCGTGGCCTTCGAGGGGTGTAAATTTATTGAAAAGCGGTTCGATTACATAAGGTGATATGTACATCATAAAGAGGCTGAACACAAAGAAGAACCCCCAGATAAATATCCACCAGTAGTCGGGGCTTTCCCTGATAATCCAGAAGCCTGCCGACAGAGCCACCCCGAGCAGAACAGTAGAGAGAGCGGTGGATTTAAAAAAATCCATGATCCACAGTTTCAGCGTCATCGTGTTAAAACCATACTTTTTTTCGATCCTGAATGTGCTGTAGAGGCTGAAGGGTAACGACAACAGCGTAGTAATGTAGCTAAGCACAAGAAAAAATATAATTCCGTTCAGTACGAAGTGCAGACCCAGGGAGTTCACCCACGAGTTATAGAGATCCAGCAAGCCTCCAAAAAGGAAAATGAGCAGTAACACGCTGCTGAAGAGTGACTCCTTAGCCGACAGGGAATTCTTCTCAACAGCATATTTATAAGTTTTTTCGAGCGTTTGTTCGTCGATATACCCCTCAAATCCCTGCGGTACATTCAGGCCATATTTTTTCATATACCCGAGGTTCACAAACTTCAGCCAATGTTCGAACCCCTGGACAAGGAGAAAGGCCGCCAATAAAATAATCCGATATTCAGTCATGTGTATCAGTCCTAATGTATGGAGAGTCCGGGTAAATCCTGCGCTGCATAGAAAGACTTTAGTCTCTTTTTTCCTGTCCTGCCCGAGATTCTTAATCGGGCCGGCCGGCATCCATTCAAGGTTTTAAGAAACTTGGATTCCCGCTCAGCTCACTGCGGGAATGACAGCAATATCATTAAAATCCTGAGATGCTTGACTATGACAGTGCAAGTTAATATAACATCTTTGACAGAACATCTTTTAACCCCTCCAGAGCTGTCCCATGAAGTCAGAGACCGGCATCGTCTCAAGGCGGTTGCGATCAGAAAAAAGATCGGCGATCCGTTCAACCATTTCAGCCGGCAGGGATGCCGCAGCGTTTTGCCTGAATTTCTTCAACAGCAGTGGAATCCCTTCGCGCCTTCTTTTGGGATGGCCCATGGGGTACTCTACCTGAACCCGTTCGGTATATGTTCCATCCGTGAAGAAGATCTGGAGCGCATTGGCAATTGACCTTTTGTCCGGGTCCAGATACTCCCTGCTGAAACGTACGTCTTCGACCACTTCCATTCGTTCCCGGAGAGAGTCGATGCGGGGATCGGCAGCCGCGGCATCGCCGTAATAATCGTCGCTCAGCTCCCCGAAAAGAAGAACGATTGCTACAATGTATTGAATGCAGTGGTCCCTGTCGGCCGGATTATAAAGGGGACCGGTCTTGCTGATGATCCTTATCGCCGACTCCTGAGTGGTTATTACAATCTTCTCTATTTCATCAAACCTGTTCCGTGCCTTGTCATGAAGACGAAAGGCGCATTCGGCCGCTGTCTGGGCATGGAATTCGGAGGGGAAGTCTGCTTTCCAGAGGATGTGTTCCATCACGTAAGAACCGTAGGTTCTCTGGAGCTTAAGCCTCCGTCCCCCGAACAGTACGTCATAAAAACCCCATTTTTTTGCCGTCAGCGCACCAGGATAACCTGTTTCTCCCTTCATGGTGATAAGCGCCAGCCATAAGCCGCGGGCAGTAGCGTCGCCGGCCGCCCACGACTTGCGCGGACCCGTGTTGGGAGCTTGCCGGTAAATCCTGAGACTCTGTCCGTCGATCCACGCCTGCGAGAGCGCATTAATAATGTCAGTCCTGTTTCCTCCGAACAATGCTGTCGCAACCGCAGCCGTCGTCACCTTCACAAGCACCACGTGGTCGAGGCCTACCCTGTTAAAACTGTTTTCGAGTGCCAGCACCCCCTGGATTTCGTAAGCTTTTATCATAGAAACGAGGACATCCCTAATGGTCAGCGGCGCCCTCCCTTCGAAACTCCTTTTCCTGCTCACGAAGTCGGCAGCAGCCAGAATCCCCCCTATGTTGTCCGAGGGATGGCTCCATTCCGCTGCAAGCCAGGTGTCGTTGAAATCCAGCCACCGGATGAGAGTTCCGATGTCGAAGGCGGCTTTGACGGGGTCAAGTTCAAGACGGGTGCCGGGGATCCGGACCCCCAGCGGCACTGAGGTACCGGGCACAACAGGCCCGATTAATTTCGTACACTCCGGATGTTTAAGCGCAAGGAGGGCACAGCCTATACTGTCCATCAAGGCGTAACGTGCAGTGCGTATAGCTTCTTCGCTGTCGACGACGTAGTCGATAATATAATCCGCGATATCCGACATTTCCCTGTCGGGCTGCGGTCTTATATTCTGTTCAGCCTGTGAAATCATAGTCAGAAAGACAGGCTATAGGCCCCACTCTGGAAGCAGTCTGCAGAGTCATGATCGGGGGAAAACCAAGGCGGCCTCATTCTTCCTTCCGAAACAACTGATCAAGCTTTCGCTCATAATCATAATAGTTGAGAAATTCATAGAGCTCTTCGCGGGTCTGCATGATATCAACGACGCCTCTTTGCGTTCCTTTATGTCGTATGTCGCGGTATACCTTAAGCGCTGCTGCATTCATCGCACGAAACGCGGACAGGGGATAGAGCACCGCTCCGACTCCCGCCTGCGAAAGTTCATCCAGCGTAAACAGGGGCGTTACCCCGAATTCAGTAATATTTGCCAGAACAGGGATATCGACAGCTTCGACAAACCTCCTGTAGTCGTCGATCCCCGGCAAAGCCTCCGGAAATATCATGTCTGCGCCCGCCTCACGGTACAGTCCTGCGCGCGCTATGGAAGCCTCAAGTCCCTCAGGAGCTGCGGCATCCGTCCTTGCGATGACAACAAAATCCCGACTGGTCTTTGCGTCAACCGCTGCCTTTATGCGGTCAACCATTTCCTGAGGACCCACAACCTTTTTGCCGGGCCGCTGCCCGCAGCGCTTCGTACCTGTTTGGTCTTCGATATGGATTGCCGCAACCCCCGTCCGTATCATCTCCCTGACCGTTTTCCCTATCATGAAGGCGCTTCCCCACCCGGTGTCCACATCAACAATAAGAGGCAGGGAGACCACTCCTGTTATACGCCGCGCTTCATCGAGAACCTCAGTAAGCGTGGTCATTCCGAGATCCGGAAGACCAAAGCAACCATTCGCCACCCCTGCTCCGGAAAGGTAAATTGCACGAAAGCCCACTTTTTCAGCCATAATAGCTGAAAATGCGTTGATCGTGCCCACCACCTGAAGGGGCTTCTCATCAGCGAGGGCCCTACGAAATAGGCCGCCGGGCGTCCGGTTCACGGCTGAACTCCTCAAGATTGGTATGTTCATGTTTCATGACTACATCATTATCGCAGGATGTTTCGTGAAAATCCAGTCTATCAGGAAGACGGCCTTAAAAATCGCCACCTCCCTTTCCGCACGCAACAAAAAAGGCCAGGAATTTCTTCCTGGCCTTCCATTATAATCCGGCGGCTACCTACTTTCCCAGGACCTCGCGGTCCGAGTATCATCGGCCATGGAGGGCTTAACTTCCGTGTTCGGGATGGGAACGGGTGTGGCCCCTCCGGCAACGCCACCGGAAACTCTATTTTCCGACAAAGTTTACTATAACATCAAAGAACAAACTTTTGCAAGCTTTTTTTGACAACAGGAGGGAAGAGAAATAAGGGTCAAGACTCACGGCCAATTAGTACTGGTCAGCTGAATGCATTACTGCACTTACACCTCCAGCC
>JBJKOV010000495.1:0-1736 GCA_046707105.1 Thermodesulfovibrionales bacterium | reverse complement strand
CCCGCACAGGCGGGGTCGTGATCTTTGACTATAGACCTACGAGATCGGGTGAAGAAATCCTGAAGGAATACCTCACCGGATACGAGGGCTATGTACAGACGGACGGCTATGTCGGCTATGAGGTGTTGTCGGAGCTTTCGGTGAGGCATGCGGGCTGCTGGGCTCACGCGCGCCGGAAATTTGTGGAGGTGGTGCAGGCGGTGGACAAGGCCAGGAAGGGTAAGGAGCGCCGTGCTGGCAGCGCTGATGAAGCAGTGCTGAAAATCAGGCGCCTGTATGAGATAGAACGGCGTGCGGAGGAACAAGAGCTTACGGGCGTAGACCTTGTTCAGTTCCGCCATGAGCACGCCCTTCCTTTGCTTGAAGAGTTTCGGCGTTGGCTTGATGCCCGTGTCGGCTCGACTCCGCCCACGGGGCTGTTGGGCAAGGCGATGAACTATGCGCTTAAGCAGTGGGATCGTCTGGTAGTGTATGTGGACGATCCGAATGTGGGACTCGACAACAATGCGGCTGAGAATGCGATCCGCCCATTTGCGATAGGCAGAAAGAACTGGTTGTTCGCCGGCTCGCCCGATGGTGCCCGGTCAAGTGCAACACTGTACAGTCTGGTGGAGACAGCTAAAGCAAATGGATTGGAGCCGTACCGGTATCTGCGGTTCCTGTTCGAGAGGCTGCCTTATGCCAAGACAAAAGAGGATTATAAAAAAATCACCCCGCAACATCTGGACCGCACCGAGTTCGACGCCGCTATCCCCCAGTGGGGTTAATAAGACGCTTACTTTTGAATGATATGCATCCGATACTTTTACCTTCATATCATTGATTGCTTCCCAGCGTTCTGCGGGAAATTCTTTTGATTCAATTTTAAAATGGTCGATTGCACCAGGTAATAAATTTGCTGATGTGCGCCCCGTCAGTACGTCAAGAAATTTGCCGTCCTTCCCGTACAATTCTGCCTTTACTACAATGTTTTCCCAGTTTACTTTGCCATGATTTTCGAGAGTGCCGAGAATCTCAATTGTGCCGTTAGTATATCTTTTCTCAGTGTCCTTTACGATAAGGTCCGTCCTGAAATTGTGTTCATCCTCTTTTAACATTGTGTGATTCATAATAATGGGGAAAAGGAAGGCGAACAGCATAAAGGGAATAAACCACAGCCACTGTTTCCGCCCCCATGAAAAATTAAGATTGGATATTTCAGCTCCACAGTTTGAACATTTCAGTTGTGCCTTCATAATTTGTCTCCTTATTTACTCAGAACAATGAGTTAAGCGGCTGGGCCGCTTGTACGTTTGGTTAGAAATATCACTCCTCCAGTTTCGTACGTAAGTTGTCTAAGTTGGCAACGTCCCCTACGTGTCCGGCCATGGCCGCTCCAGGGATAGCGATCTAATTCCTCCAAGGTCTTTGTTATCCCTGTAGGGGATTTAAGTGGATATACCGGATCAAAGCCAGAAGATAATTGTCCTCGTCGCAGAGGATGGACTTGTAGCGGTTCTCGAAGAGATGCCCTGTCCGCCGATGACGACGGTTGAAATATATCGCGTACCAGGTCAAGAGCTTTCGCATTACCGCCGAAATACCCTCCCCGCCGCTCTTGAACAAGAGGTGCACATGGTTTGTCATGAGCACCCAGGCGTAGACGGAGCATTTCGCGTCGGTAATAGTGGCTCCCAACCGCTGAAGAAACTTTTCCCGGTCCTGATCGTCCTCAAAGAGTGCCGACCTATTTATTC
>JBJKOV010000494.1:0-5200 GCA_046707105.1 Thermodesulfovibrionales bacterium | reverse complement strand
AGAAGCAAGAGAATTCATGAGGAAATTCGAGGAACTGGAACAAGGTATAAGAGAGATGGTCGATGAAAGATTCAGGAATATATTTGAATCCGATGAGCTGTAGAAGGATTTCCCATGTGTGAACTATTCTGCGGACCCTCGACTTCTGAACAAAAAAGAGTATCAGTTGAGAAAGCCGTGGGAACGGTTCTCGCACATGATATAACGGAGATAAGGCCGGGCGAGTTCAAGGGCGTAGCCTTTAAAAAAGGGCATATTGTCGGGGAAGAGGACGTATGTCATCTTCAGCGGCTCGGCAAGGAACATCTTTTCGTACTGGATATTGCCGAAGATGAGATGCACGAAGACGACGCTGCCCATGCCCTTGCGGAGGCCCTCATGGGTGAGGGGGTGGAGATAAAGGGAAATCCGAAAGAGGGGAAGATAAATATCATCGCGGGGAGAAACGGGCTCCTCAAAATAAAGAAGGAATCCCTCTTCGAGTTAAACATGATCGGCGATGTCATGTGCGCAACCCTGCATAACAACACAGTTGTGAAAAAAGGACAGACCGTTGCCGGCACACGGGCGATACCCCTGATAATAAAAAAGAAAATCGTTCAGGAGGCGGCAAACGTCGGTGCAAGGGCTGGAAAGATCATCGATGTCAAGGCAATGAGAAGGCCGAAGGCCGGGGTCGTCATAACGGGCAGCGAAATTTACAGAGGCAGGATAAAGGACGCCTTTGCACCGGTCATAAGAGGCAAGATAGAGGCTGTTTGCGGTGATATTGCCGGAATATATTATGCGCCCGATGATCATTCGTTTATTCAGGCCAAGCTGAGAGATCTGATAGATGCCGGGGCTGACCTGCTTATTACCACGGGTGGCATGTCCGTTGATTCTGACGATGTGACCAGATCAGCGATCACGAAGTTCGGAGCAACCGATGTAACATACGGAACTGCTGTTCTCCCGGGAGCCATGTTTCTTGTAGCATACATCGGAGAAATTCCGGTTATGGGTATCCCAGCCTGTGGTATGTACGCAAGGACCACCATATTCGACCTGGTCCTGCCAAGGATTCTTGCCGGCGAGAAGATTGGAAGAAAGGATATGGCTGAACTCGGACACGGCGGATTGTGTCTGAAGTGCGATCCCTGCAGATATCCTTTATGTCCTTTCGGGAAATGAGGAGTTTTCTGTCAGTTGGGTCTTTACCCATGTGGTTGGTTTGCCCTGAAGGTCGTTGCTGTCTTCACAGTGAATTCCTTGGCGTAAAAAAAGGAGATAAACATGACCAGAAGCTGTTTTATTTCAGTTATGGGTGTCGCTTGTATTCTATTGTCTTCATCAGGGTTTGTCCAGGCTGAAACACGAGGCATTACAGTTTCGGCGGCGATAAGTCTTAAAAACGCCTTCGAAGAGTTAGGGAGTGCCTATGAAACCGAAGGCAGTAAAACTAGGGTTTTTTTCAATTTCGGTGCATCTGGTAACCTGGCAGGACAGATCGAAGGAGGGGCGCCGGCAGATGTCTTCGCATCGGCCTCGGAAAAATACATGGACGATCTCGATAACAAAGGTCTGCTCATTCAGGGCACCAGGTCAGACTTCGCGGCTAACGGCATAGTCCTGATAGTCCCCGCCGGATCGAAGAACCCCCCTCTTTCCTTTGAAGGGCTCGAAAAGAAAGCGGTCAGGCAGATAGCGGTGGGAAATCCCGAGAGCGTTCCGGCCGGCAGATACGCTTTTGAGGTCCTTACATTCTATAAGCTTCTCCCGTCGATAAAGGACAAACTCGTTTACGGGGAGAATGTGAGGCAGGTGCTTGACTATGTCGCCCGCAGTGAAGTTGACGCTGGGATCGTCTACTCGACGGACGCTTCGATCAGGAAGAAAGAGGTGAGGATAGCGGCATATGCACCGGAGAAGAGCCACAAGCCCGTGGTTTATCCCATAGCAGTTATAAGGGGCACAAAAAACGGAGCGGCCGCAAGGGCCTTTGTATCGTTTGTCCTTTCGCCGGAGGGAAAGAGGATACTTAAGAAGTACGGCTTTAGAGAGTTGAGGCGGGATTAAAACCGCAACGTGATATGAACGACAGCGCGCTTTTTTCGTTGAGGCTTTCCCTGCAGGTGGCTTCAGTGGCGACGGTGTTCGTCATCCTTGTGGGAACAGGTATTGCCTATGTGCTGGCCCGGAAGGAGTTCAGGGGGAGGGAACTGGCGGATGTCCTTTTCACTCTCCCCCTCGTTCTTCCTCCAACGGTCACCGGATATTACCTTATCATGGTCTTTGGCAAAAACGGACTTGTCGGGAAGATGATTTACGAATGGACAGGCTTTACGATAATGTTTACCTGGTACGCAGCGGCCCTGGCCTCCTTCATTGTTTCCCTGCCTCTTATGATCAAGACAACAAGGGCCTCCATAGAATCTGTGGACAAAAACCTCATCAACGCATCCTATACTCTGGGCCACGGGGAGGCGGAGACGGCGCTCAGGGTGATTTTTCCCCTTGCCAGGAAGGGTATCATTGCCGGCGCGGTGCTTTCTTTTGCTAGGGCAATGGGGGAATTCGGGGCGACCCTGATGCTGGCGGGCGATATCCCCGGCAGAACAGATACGATGCCTCTTGCAATATACAGTATCGCAAGCAGTGGGGAATGGACGAAAGCCCACACGATGGTCATACTCCTTACCGTCATGTCCGGGGTATTTCTCTATATGGCAAACAAGTACTCGAGGCGGGGCATATGATGGGGCTCTCGGTCAGGCTTAAAAAGAAGGTCAAGGGCTTCAACCTCGATGTGCAACTGGCGGTAGGTAATGAGCTTGCAGTGCTTTTCGGCTATTCCGGGTCGGGCAAATCAATGACCCTTCAGATGATAACGGGCCTTGTGAGGCCGGATGAGGGCTTTGTCCGTTCCTGCGGCAAGACGTATTTTGACAGTACGGCTGATATCGATGCGCTGCCCCAGGCACGAAGATTCGGCTATGTCTGCCAGGGCCTTGCACTGTTCCCACATCTAACAGTTATGGGCAACATTCTTTTCGGTGCCCCTCTTGTGCCAAAGGCAAAGAGGCTTTCAAGGGCAAAGGAAATGATGGAGGCCTTTAAACTCACCGGTCTTGAAGCCCGATACCCTTCCGAGATATCAGGAGGCCAGAAGCAGAGGGTCGCCTTTGCAAGGGCGCTCATGGGTCATCCTGAGGTGTTGCTTCTGGATGAGCCGTTCTCGGCGTTGGATAATCCTCTCCGGATAGAAATGCAGCATTTCCTTCAGGATATAAAGAGGCGGTTCAGATTACCTGTAATCCTCATTACCCATGATTTTGATGAAGCCTCATTTCTTGCGGAAAGAATCCTTATATATTCTGACGGAAAGATCGTCCAGGCTGGTCTAACAGAGCAAGTGATGGCTGCTCCGGCAAGTACCGAGGTTCGTATGCTCATCAACGCCGGAAGAGCTTGACTCTGAACAATCTGTAAAGTCGATGTCATGTCTGACTTCACTGTAAGATTGAAATACGTTGCTCTCTTTGATATATTACGCGATATGGCCAAGAAGAAACACAGCAAGCGTAAACTAGCCCTTCCCTCTCTAATGGGACACATCTGGATTGAAGGAAGTGAAGGCACATTCCTCGGCTATGGCAGGGTGGCTCTTCTTGAGGGCATCCGGGAATATGGTTCGATTGCAAAAGCTGCAAAGGCGCTGGAGATGTCATATCGGCGTGCCTGGGTGCTCATTGATTCAATGAACCGACAGGTTCCCAGACCGTTTGTTGCTACTGCCACCGGAGGGAAGAAAGGCGGAGGGACACGCGTCACTGAGGAAGGAGAAAGAGCCATTGCTCTGTTCTGGGAAATTCACGATGACTTTCAGAAATTTCTTAGCAGCAAGAAGCAGGTAGTGGCAACTATTTTAGGCACGCGCGAAGGACCAAGTGGAAACGACGAATGGCAATTAAGGGGGGTAGATCAGAAGTCCGAATATTGAGTGCTCGGGTGACCGCATAACGAGTTTCCAGAATTCTAGCCTTTAATGAAACTATTTCATCTGTGAAGTCGACGGTTAGATTGCTTTCTCAGTATCCAGAACATCCAGTCCCTCGTTTTTTTTGCCGCTGACAAAAGCTCCTGATCACTGCTTACAACCATCAACTTATCCTTCGTGTGGCGGCCCACGCTAAGTACTGTTACGAGATGGATGGCGTCAGCCGCTCTTAGCTTGTAAAGCCCGATCAGATCGACAGCATCGTCCATGACATCGCCATCGATAGCCCATACAATAAACGCTTCCCAGTCATCACGGAAAGCAGCAACCGCTTTCTCAAAGCCGACTATCTCCTTCCGCCTTCTGGTGAGGGCCGATACGATCTCAAGATGTGTAAGAGCGGATGACACGAGGCGTTGTGGGTTTCATTCAAGGAGTTCTACGACCTTGCTTCGCCCTTTCTCTTTTCTGAGATATTTTTTGGCAAGGGCACTCGTGTCAAAATAGATCACCTGCGGTCCTCCAGAATGGTCTCCGTGATGCTCTTGCCCTTAATAGTGGTGCCTTCGAACTTCTTGACACCGCCGGACCTGACAGGGAAGCGAACCTTGCCGGCAGCGGCAAGAGAAGCAAGAATCTCATCTCGACCGGCATTTACCTCAATCCCCGTAAGATCGTGGATGATCGCAATGGGCTTCCCACGGTCCGTTACAATCACCTGCCCCCCCTTCTTCACCTCTTCAAGGTATTTCGGCAACTTATTTTTCAAATCGCGCACACCTACTACCGTCATAAACACCTCCTCCGACATATGGATGAACAGCCAAGCTCTCCAAAAGTTTCCAAGAAAGGTCCTAAGTTATTGATCTTTATAGCCTAAAAGCGGCTTCGATTCCCGCCGCCTCCACCATTAAAACCTCTTGATATCAGGGGATTGGCCCTGCTTCCTTTACATATCCTTCGGGTGGCATACAGATTGAACGGAAGCGTTGTTTTTCTGTCTTCTCTACCCACTTTTCTTCCCGTTTTACCTTTCTTCCTCCGATCGAGGTTGACCCCTCCGAGCCGGGCCGAGTTCGTTCAGCATCAGTACCTCCCCGATCCACCATCAAGAAAAATAAAAAACCTCGTTGTTCCCGTAGAAACGGGGTGTTAGAATATTTTGTCGAGAAACAAACTAACACCAACGAGGTGAATATATTATGGCACAGAGAGCGCTTC
>JBJKOV010000493.1:0-3663 GCA_046707105.1 Thermodesulfovibrionales bacterium | reverse complement strand
AGTCTCTTGCGTGCACAGCTGTATGGTCGCAAAAGTGAAAAGCATGGGCCTGTTGACGGCCCTCAACCTCTTGCCCTGTTTGATATGCCGGAGCCTGTCAGCGGCGACCTGAAAGTGTATTTTCTTCGGCGGTTTGAAAATGTATAATCTCTCTTCTTCCTTTTCTTGATTTTCTTCCTAAAAGAAGAATGTAAACCAATCTTCTTCCTCTCCTTTTTTTTCACATTTTTGTTTGGCACGCGGTTTTTAATAGAGAACATATATCTGAGGAGGACTCAGATATATGCAAATGCCAAAGAGACGTAAGTGCAGGCACTGCCAGGAGTTATTCAAGCTGGATCCCCGCAATGCCGCGAAGCAGCAGTACTGCTCAAAGCCGGACTGCCGACGCGCAAGCAAGAGCGCCAGTCAGCGGAAATGGCTCGCTAAACCGGAGAACCATACCTACTTCCGAGGGCCTGACAATGTCCAGCGGGTCCAGGAGTGGCGAAAGGGTCATCCCGGGTATTGGCGGAAAAGCAGGCCGGATGCAACACCGTTACAAGATCACTCAATCTCGAAAACGATGGAACAACGGTATGATGCGGAGAACTTGACGACCCATGCGTTACAAGATCTCTTATCAGCGTATCAGCCCGTACTTCTGGGCTTTTTGGCGCATTTCACTGGTTTTACGTTACAAGATGATATAGTCAACTTCGGCCGTCGTCTGCAACAATTGGGGCAGGATATTCTCACTGAACCATCAACCTGCAGAGGAGGCCGTCATGACAATCAGCAAACATCCCATTCTGCCCGACATGGTCCGCCGGGTCCCCGATCAGTTCAGCTGGATTGATCACCGTCTAGTCCGCGAAGGCTACATCGATAATCTCAGCCACAGCGCCGCGGCACTGTATCTTTTTCTGGTAACGGTGAGCGATTCTCGCGGTCTCAGTTACTACAGCGACGAGACCTTGAGTAGGCGACTTGGAATGGATCCGAATATTCTGGCGGAAGCCCGAGCGGCACTTATCCGCCTGCAATTGATTGCCTATCGCAAGCCGCTGTATCAGGTTCTTGCTCTGGATTACCGACGCCAACCGGTACGAAGTAATACAGAGCCCAGCTCTATAGGTCAGGTGCTGCAACAGATAATGGGAGGTGCCAATGATAGATTATGAACAGTTTTGTCTCATCCGGCAGTACCGGCAAGAAGGGTTAAAAGCAGGACAGATCGCGGCAAAGCTCAACCTTGATACACGCACCGTCGGCAAGTGGATGAAAACAGAGTCATTCCAGCCCAGATTGCCGGGAATGCCGGTCAGCAAACTTGATCCCTACAAGGAAGAAATCGTCCGGCTGCTGGAGCGCCATCCCTACAGTGCGCAGCAGTTGTTCCAAACAATAGCGGACCAGGGTTTTACCGGCGGCTATACCATCGTCAAGGATTACGTCCGCAAGATCAAGCCGAAACGGCAGAAGCCATTTCTGAAGCTTTTCTTTGCCCCCGGAGAATGTGCCCAGGTCGACTGGGGTTCCTACAAATCCATTAATGTCGGCAAAACCAGAAGGCGGTTAAGTTTTTTCATCATGGTGCTTTGCCACAGCCGGATGATGTACGTGGAATTTACCGTTTCCCAGACCATGGAACATTTTCTGGGATGTCATCAACGGGCCCTGGAGTACTTCGGCGGTGTGCCGGCAAAAATCATGGTCGATAATCTCAAATCAGCGGTACTGCAGAGAATTACTGGTCAAGATCCGGTTTTTAATCCAAAGTTTCTGGACTTTTCCAACCACTATGGCTTCCGGATCGTCCCTTGTGGCGTCGGCAAAGGAAATGAGAAAGGTATCGTCGAAAATGGTGTGGGGTATGTAAAAAAGAATTTCCTTGTCGGTTTGGAACCGGGTGATTTCAAGACAATCAATCCGGCGGTACAACACTGGCTGGATACCATAGCCAATGTCCGTCTTCATGGAGAAACGCGGCAAAAACCCAAAGATATGTTCGCTGAAGAAGCCACACATTTATCCCCCTTACCGACTACACCCTATGATATCGGGACCATCACCCAGTTAAGGGCGTCCAGACAATTTCGCATCGCTGTGGATGCCAATAATTATTCGGTTCCGGCGGAATATGCCGGTGTCCGGTTAACCGTCAAGAACTATCCCGATAGAATATGCATCTACCATGACAACAAACTCATCGCCAGGCATGCAAGGAGTTACGATCGTTATCAGGACATCGAGGATCCAGATCACCCAAAAGCGTTATTGCAGCAGCGGAGAAAAGCCAAAGACCAAAAAATCCTTATGCGGTTCCTGGCACTCTCCCGGAATTCCGAACGGTATTATCAAGGGCTTCTGGAACGTAAAATGAACCTGCTTCATCATATCAGACAAATCGTCGGCTTGAGTGAGATTTACGGCTGTGATCAGGTTGCCAGAAGTATAGAGGACGCCTTAGAATTCAAAGCCTTCTCCTGTGAATATATCGCCAACCTGCTCGAACAAAGAAAACATATTTGTGAGGAACCCGGCGCTCTGCATCTGACAAGGGCTGAAGACCTGCTCGATCTTGAGATCAAGGAACCGGATATGGATATTTATACAGGGAGGGGAAATAATGAATAAAAGCCCGCAACAGCTCGAGGAACAACTTCGCTATCTCAAGCTCCGTTTTATGGAGCAGCATTATCGCGATCTGGCGGCAACAGCAGCCAAGGATAACTGGAGCCCTCAGGAATATTTTGCCCAACTGATCCAGGGGGAAACCATGCTTCGCTGGGACAACTCCATCCAGCGCCGGATCTCTATGGCGCGCTTTCCTGTTGTGAAAACTCTGGAGCAGTTTGAGTGGAACTGGCCGGATAAGATTAATCAGGCCCAGGTTAAACACCTCTTTCAGCTCGATTTTATCGATAATAAAGCCAACGCTATACTGCTAGCTGGGGTCGGCCTTGGTAAAACCCACCTTGCCAGCGCCATTGGTTATGAAGCCTGCCTGCGGGGACACTCTGTGCTCTTTGCCACGGCAGTCGATGTCATTAATACCTTATCTGCGGCGCAGGCTGCCGGTCAGTTGAAAAATGGCTTGAAGAAATATCTCAAACCCTCGCTGTTACTCCTCGATGAGTTAGGCTATTTGCCCATCGACAAACGTGGTGCTGACCTCCTCTTCCAGGTTATCAGTGGTCGCTATGAGAATGGTGCCCTGATTATTACCTCGAATCGGGCGTATAAAGACTGGCCAAAAATCTTCAATAATGACGCAACACTCACCTCTGCCATCCTCGACAGGCTGTTGCATCATGCCGACACTATTGTCATTGAAGGAAAAAGCTACCGCATGAAAGAACAGGTGGAAATCTAAGCCCCAACCTGACTCCGCCGTCTTAAAATTGTTTTTGAGACGGCGGGAAACACTGGATCGAAAACCAGCATTTTTAAAGCGCCACTTTTTCGCATTTTCACGCCGCCGCTAACACCTTTTGGGCTGAGCCCCCGAAGTTTACTTCAGCCCCAATTTTTTGGCCAATAACTGCAGATCGGTCCAGGTTGCCTGTTTCATTTCCGGGTTTTGCAGCAGATAGGTGGGATGATAGGTGGCAATAACCGGAACGGTCTTGCCCGATTCAAGCTCGTAGTGATGAAACTTTCCCCGCACTTGTGACTGCG
>JBJKOV010000492.1:0-3242 GCA_046707105.1 Thermodesulfovibrionales bacterium | reverse complement strand
AAAATGGTCGGGGCGAGAGGATTTGAACCTCCGACTTCACGGTCCCGAACCGTGCGCGCTACCAAGCTGCGCTACGCCCCGTATATGGATAATAAGTTTACCGGGCATTGTATGTCAAGTAATTGAGCCGGGTATTCGATGGCGGCAAGTCAGCGCAGTCAAGGGCATCCCCGACAGAGAGGCTTTAACGGGTATGAATGCCGGGGGGAGAAAGAAAGCCCGGGTGGCCGGTCCGGGAATTCCGCAGGCAGCTTCCGGCTAAAAGATATCCATTTCCAGAAGCCGCAGGACGAGCTCTTTGGCCCCTTTTCTCAGAAGCCGTTTTTTAATAGCCTGTTCTTCCGCCGTGCCCTTCTTTTTGACGGCGCTCGCTCTTTCATCTATCCTGATCTCGGTTTTCAATTCTTTCTTTTTTGCAGAGTAAACTTTTGCCGTAATCCCGACGATATAGTCCGTAGCCGTATCCCCCTCGCCCAGCGGTGCTTCCAACGCTTTGCCGGCAGCATAGCCGATATTGTCAAGGATCACTATTCTCATGCCTTTCTCAAGACATTCATCGAGGAACTTGTCGAACGTCGCAGTTTTTGCATCCGGAGAGGGGATTTTCAGGTCCCCCAGGTTCTTGACCTCATACATCCTGCTGTCCGTGAGAACCCGTTGCAGTTCGTAGTTCATCCCGGCGTGCCCCGGCCCTGCAGGAGCCATTCCAATTTTTAAAGGTTTTTCAAGCAATGCCATCCACTTCTCCGAATCGCTTATCTCCCGGGCTGATTCGGCCAGCTCGCGAAATTTCCTGAACTTCACAATGGCGGTGTTTTTATGGCCTGTATAGGTATAGCATGCCGCCAGGTAAAACAAAGTCGAAAGATCGGCAGGATTCGAATTCGCCGCCTTTTCAAAAGAGAGCAGGGCCTGGAAAAAGTTTCTTTTCCCGTACTGGAGCTGTCCCGCCCGATAATACTGCCAGAAAAGTTCCAGGTCAGAGAATTTTGTCTTGTTGGCGGTCACGCAGGGGATTTGAACGTCGGGGGCAGGCAAGAGTCCATTCCGGAGGGAGTTGCTAAAATCGTCGGTAATCCTGGCGGCGGCCGAAAATGCTGCATCGTAAGCGGTCTTGTCCGCTTGTTCCAGGATGCCGGTATAGTTGCCTGCCAGATCGAGTTCCCCGCTGCGGCTTACTCCTGTTGCCGCGTCCTGCCACAGGGCTCTCCCGTCCAGATCATAAAGGGTCATCCTCACCATGATCTTTGCGTCTACGTGGCCAGTAACCGTTCCCGCAACGTTCCCATATGCGTAAAGAATGTCCGGTTCAATTACGGCATCCACATCGGGCCTGTAATTATCATCATACGGAGGCAGCGACTTTACCGCTACCACGTCCCCTGACATCATTGCCGACGTCATCTGTGGCAATATGGCGGAAACAGAATCACCCACGTGCATCCTGAAAGTCGCACCCAGTATTCGTCTTTCATATTCGTAACCTCTGAGATCATCATTCATATAAATGCCGACCCTGGCGTGCATCTTCTTTGATTCCGGGTATGGGCGGCATGCCTCGCCGTCAGGTTCGGCAGCGGAATGGAAATTGTGAGCGCACCCGTAAAAGGTACTTATCAGAATAAACAAACAAAGCCATGAGGTAATCCGGCGTTTTGGCAGCATATCTCTCCTATCTCAAAGATCGTCCCTGGAGTGGGGGGGGAAACTTATCTCCGGGGTCCCCGTTGTCCTCCCGCGATTGGTTATTATTCGTCCTCCCTCGTTCGCTTCTGTTTTCTGTGACCGCTTTTTCTTTCTACCTGTACCCCCCGCCGCAGGCGTTCCCCGGCTCTTATGCACTTTTACTCCAGCAGAACTTTTTGACCCAGGTGTAATCGGTGCCCCGTTCTCCGGTGGTTCAGACAGAAGGGACGAATGTCCGGCGCTCTCCTGCGTCAGCACCGGATGCAGCATTGGTATTACCTCTTTTTTTGGCCCCGGGAGCGATCCCGGCGGATAGGATTTCAGGAAGAACAGCGTGATCATGAGAAGCAGGAGGACAGCGCAGGCAATCAGAAGTTTTACTTTCTTCCTGTCCCTGCCGCCGGCTTCCTGACCCGATCTTTCTTCATATACCGGCTTGCTATCCTCTGCCACCTCTTCCCGGACCTCGGCATCCGCCGCGACTGCAACAAGATCTTTGAGGAGGTGAAACGTTCCATCTTCAACTAATCCGATAATACAGAGCGGGTCGTTCGCTTCTCCCGCGGTATTCCGGGGAGAAGTTTCCTTATACAGCAAAACATTTATGTAACGCTTTCCCGGTTCCCCGAGCACCTTGTAGAAAATCTCGGCGGACCTGACAATGCCCGGGTAATGAAAGAAAATCTTTTCAAAGATCGCCATCTCCTCACCGGAAGGCGCATGCTGACGGTTCCTGAAGTAAAGGCGGTCACCCAAATAGGCAAGCTTTGTTTTGCCCAGTATTTCCTGTGCCCTGCCAGGTCTGTCACATTCGAGAGCCTTTGCGGCAGCGTCCCTGTTTTCTTCCAGGACGGTATATGGGAACCGGTCAGTGCTGCCGGCGAGTTCATCCGTGGCGCGAAAATCAATCAGTGACTTTTCAACCAGGCTCAGCGTACTATTATCCCAGCGGTCGCCCTTTCTACCAAAGATAATCCGGGCCTTCCTGAAAAAAGCAATTGCCCGCAGAAACCTCAGCCATACATCGTCCCTCATCGTTTCATGCAGCATCACCTCGGAGGTCAACGCGATAAATTGGTCCGCCTCCTTTCCAGAGAGCTCCGTCAGTCCGGACCAAAAGTCATCACTTGAAGCTACTCGATAATTTCGACAGGGTAAGGCAAAATTGCCGCGTTCGAAGCTGTAAGCCCGGTCGGAATCTTCTTCCGCACGATTTGAGAACATAACCCCCGATTTATAGAAACGTCCGGTGATTCTATATTCTTTCACCCACATTACGGTGGCCTTCGGCCCCGGGACAGGCAGCGGATCGTTGAAAAGAATGGCCTGACCTTTGCGGAGGCGGTCGGAAGTGTATACACACATTCCGGAATCGCTCAGGTCTACGCAGATCGCACGACAGCTTCCGTCGGCTACCTGTGGGCCTAAAGGGAAGAAAGTAATGAACTGTAAATACGCGTGCCTTTGATGCTTCCTGATGTGAGAACCGCGAAAAAACATTTGTTAACCCGTTATATCTGACAGCCAGATATAAATTATAAAGATAATTCTGAATT
>JBJKOV010000491.1:0-2901 GCA_046707105.1 Thermodesulfovibrionales bacterium | reverse complement strand
TCTTGAATTTCTCCTCTTTTACGACTTTTATCTCCTCCTCGAGGTCCCGCTGCAGTCTCTGGATATCCTCTTCCTCTATGTCCTTCGCCCTGCCGTCCTTCGCGATTCCCTTCCTCGAAAAAATCCTGACATCTACAACCGTACCCTCAATCCCGGGAGGAACATAGAGGCAGCTTTCCTTGACCTCTTCAGCCTTTTCTCCAAAAATGGCCCTGAGCAGTTTCTCCTCCGGGGTCAGCTGGGTCTCGCCCTTTGGCGTTACCTTGCCGACCAGTATATCTCCGGGTTTGACCTCGGCCCCGATTCTGATAATACCGCTCTCATCGAGGTCTTTCAGCGCTTCTTCACCGACATTTGGGATGTCCCCGGTTATCTCTTCTGATCCGAGCTTGGTCTCCCTGGCTTCTACCTCAAACTCCTCGATATGAATCGAGGTGTACACGTCCTCTTTGACCAGCCGTTCGCTCAGAAGTATTGCGTCCTCAAAATTGTAACCGCCCCATGGCATAAAGGCGACCAGTACGTTCTGGCCGAGGGCGAGTTCCCCGAAGTCCGTCGACTGCCCGTCAGCAAGTATATCTCCCTTTTTAACCTCATCGCCCACATCCACCACCGGACGCTGGTTGATGCACGTTGCCTGATTCGACCTCTGGAATTTTACCAGGCTGAAAATATCAACTCCTCCATCGTCGCCCGTCGTCCTCACGACGATACGGGAGGCGTCCACACTCTCGACCTTCCCTTCCCTCCTGGCAAGCACAAGGGCTCCCGAATCTCTTGCCGCTACGAACTCCATCCCAGTACCCACCAGAGGCGCATTAGGCCTCAGCAAGGGCACGGCCTGCCGCTGCATATTTGATCCCATGAGCGCCCTGTTGGCGTCGTCATTTTCGAGAAAAGGTATAAGTGCGGCCGAGATCCCCACCACCTGCTTCGGGGAAACGTCCATGTAGTTGACCTCCTGGGGAGTAACGATCCTGAAGTCGCCGCCCTCCCTGGCCGACACGGCCTCACCCACGAGATTACCCTTCTTGTCCAGGGGTGACGTGGCTTCGGCAATGATAAACTTCTCGCCTTCTATCGCCGAGAAATACTGTACATCTCCGGTCACCCTTCCGTTGACGACCTTCCTGTAAGGCACCTCTATAAAGCCGTAGTCGTTCACCCTGGCATAGGACGCCAGCGAAGTGATAAGCCCGATATTCGGACCTTCCGGTGTTTCGATCGGGCATATCCTGCCGTAATGGGTGGGATGCACGTCCCTCACCTCGAATCCGGCCCTCTCTCTCGTAAGGCCGCCCGGACCCAGGGCCGAAAGCCTCCTCTTATGGGTAATTTCCGACAGCGGATTGGTTTGGTCCATAAACTGGCTGAGCTGGCTGGAACCGAAAAATTCCTTCACCGCCGCCATGACGGGCTTTGAATTGATGAGATCATGCGGCATCGCCGTCTCCAGTTCCGTCAGCGTCATCTTCTCTTTGATGGCCCTCTCCATCCTCACCAGCCCGATGCGGAACTGGTTTTCCAGAAGTTCGCCGATCCCCCGGATCCTCCTGTTGCCGAGATGGTCGATGTCATCGACCTCTCCCTTGCCCGTTCTGAGGTTCAGGATATACCTCACAATTTCGATAATGTCCTTATCCGTAAGGACCTTGGTTTCGAGAGTCACGTCCAGTCCAAGCCGCTTGTTGAGCTTCAGCCTGCCCACGGGGGACAAATCGTATCTCTTGGGATCGAAGAACAACCCGTTAAACAGGTCCTTTGCGGCCCGGATCGTAGGCGGCTCCCCCGGCCTCAGTTTCTTGTAAATCTCTATCAGAGCCTCCTCCTGCGTGCCCACCTTGTCCGAAAGCAGAGTGTCACGAAGGGAAGAAAGATAATGGACGTTGTCTATAAAAAGCATATTCAGCGTATCTATTTTCAAAGAGAGGACCTTATTGAAGATGTCTTCAGTCAACACCTCATTGCCTTCCAGAATAACCTCTCCTGTAGTGGGATCTATGATGTCTTTTAATGTGATCCTTCCGACGATTTCCTCTTTTGTTACGGGAATCGTCTTGATTTGGGCCGCCTCCATCTTCCTGAGAGCGCCTTTAGTGATCTTGCTGCCCTCCTTCACGATTACTTCCTTGGTGGAAGGGTCGATGATATTCGTCACCGATTTAAGGCCGGCCAGCACCTGGCTCACTGTTATGGAAAAATCGCCGGCGCCTTTAAGGATTATCGTATCAACCGGGTAAAAAGTCTTCAGGAGGTCTTCGTTTGAATAGCCCAGTGCCTTGAGCACTATGGTGGCCGGCAGCTTTTTCCGCCTGTCGATACGCACGTATAGGATGTCCTTGGTGTCGAATTCGAAGTCAAGCCACGAGCCGCGGGAAGGTATGACCCTCGCCGAATACAAAAGCCTTCCGCTGGCGTGTGTTTTCCCCTTGTCATGGCTGAAAAAGACGCCGGGTGAACGGTGCAGCTGACTGACTACCACGCGTTCGGTCCCGTTGATGACGAACGTGCCCGTATCGGTCATCAGCGGCATTTCCCCGATGTACACCTCCTGCTCCCTCGATTCTTTCAGTTTCTTCTTGCCGCCGGGATCCATTTCGAACTGGTTGAGCTTTACGTTTATCTTGATCGGCGCCGCATACGTTGTGCCCTTCTGAAGGCACTCCCTCACAGAGTATTTCGGCTCTCCCACCGAATACCCGATGAATTCGATCTCGGCGGTTTCATTATAGTCAGAGATCGGAAATACACTGAGGAACGCAGCCTGCAGCCCCGATTCTTCCCTCTTCTCCATGGAAAGATCCCGCTGCAGAAACTTATCATACGACCTCTTCTGTATCTCAATAAGATTAGGGACTTCCAGGAACTGGGGAACTTTCCCGAAATCCATTCTTTTTCTTA
>JBJKOV010000490.1:0-2294 GCA_046707105.1 Thermodesulfovibrionales bacterium | reverse complement strand
CGTCCTCATGCTCACGGCGAGAGATGCGGTCTCCGACAGGGTAAAGGGACTGGAACTCGGGGCGGACGATTATCTTGTCAAGCCCTTTTCTTTTTATGAACTGCTTGCCCGCGTGCGGAACGTCCTGAGGCACGCGGCGGTCTCCAGGCCGGATGTCATCCAGATATCGGATTTGAATATTGACCCCGTCCGCCACAAGGCGTCCCGGGCCAATGTGAATCTTGATCTTTCGCCCAAGGAATTCTCCCTGCTTCACTTCCTGGCGATGAGGGCGGGAAGCGTTCTGTCGCGGACCGTCATAGCCGATCATGTATGGGACATGAACTTCGACTGCGACACGAACGTTGTTGACGTGGCCGTGCGTCGGTTGAGGGCGAAAGTCGACGACCCATTCGAGAAGAAGCTGATCCATACCGTGCGCGGCGTCGGTTATGTCCTTGAAGAAAGATGAGCTGAAGATGAGTTACAGTCCCAGGGGTGGACGCAAATGGTCGATGACCGGCAGGCTGACCGTCATATACACCGTCGCGGCGTTCCTGATGCTCATCATCTCAAGCGCCGTGTTGTACTTTGTGCTGGTGAGCAGTCTTTACAAGATACACTCCCGCTACCTCTTCAGTAAAATCGGCTACCTGCGCGCAGAGGCGACGAGCCCGCATTTCACGGACACGCTCAGGGAAGAGTTAGGACGTGGCGTGAGGAAGATCGGCGACCAGTTTTATGCCAGGGTCGTGGACCTCGATACCGACGAGTTAATTGCGGAATCGCCGGGGATGCCCCCGAGGCGGGCCTTTCAGTTCCGGGGCGGACACGACGTAGTCGTAGCAAGGTCGGAGGCGGCGGGCAGGTCTTTCCTCCAGGCGTCGCAGGCTGTTTCGGTCGCCGGCAGCCCCGGCAAAAGACTGCTCATAGAGGTAGCACTTGATTACACACAGGACAAGGACCTCATAGTCCGCTACTTGAAGGCGATAATGGTCATGCTGGCTGCGGGCATAATACTGGCGGCCAAGGTCGGCCGCCTGGCTGCACGCAAGGCCCTGCGCCCTCTTGTCAGGCTGGACGCTGCAGTGAGACGGATCAGCGCACCGCACACAAACGAGAGGATCGATGTGCTCAACTGGCCCGGCGAGCTGACACTGCTGACCAACGATCTTAATTCCATGCTTGAGCGGATCGATGATTCCTTCCGCCGACTTACGCAATTTTCATCCAATCTTGCCCATGAGCTGCGCACACCCATAAATAACATGCTGGGATCAGCCGAGGTAGCGCTTTCCAGGGAAAGAACGGCCGAGGGCTACCGGAGCGAGCTCGAATCGAATGTTGAGGAACTTCAAAGGCTTTCAAGCCTCATAGACCGCCTGCTTTT
Source organism: Thermodesulfovibrionales bacterium (assembly GCA_046707105.1). Classification (GTDB taxonomy): domain Bacteria; phylum Nitrospirota; class Thermodesulfovibrionia; order Thermodesulfovibrionales; family UBA6898; genus JARRRD01. The sequence goes on along the minus strand of JBJKOV010000490.1, from coordinate 925 downwards.
CCTGGCCCGTTCGGAAAACCCGTTTTCCATGATCGATCGCATGGAATTCGAGGTCTCCGACGAGATATCGAAGGTTTGCGAATTTTACGCGCCCCTTGCCGAGGACCTGGGTGTCCGGCTGAGCCATTCGGGCGCGGGTATGCTGAAGGCGGAGCCGATGTTGTTTCGGAGGGCCGTCAGCAACCTGGTCGCAAACGCATTGAACAATACGCAGCGGGGGGGCAGTGTAGAGGTTTCGGCGACCCGGGAGGACGGCCTGTTCAGGATTACGGTGAAGGACACGGGAAAGGGCATCAGTGCTGAACACCTGCCGCATATTTTTGACCGTTTTTACCGCGTCGACCGATCGCGTTCGCACGGCGGCGCCGGATTGGGCCTTTCGATAGTCAAGTCCATCATGGACCTGCACGGTAGCGACGTGACCGTCCGGAGCACGCCGGGTTCCGGCACCGAAATAGCCCTTGTTTTCAAGTCACCCCCAGCCGCCCCGGACATAACCTGATAAAAAACAGTCCATAAGCGCGGGCTCCTTCCCCGAAAACGGGCACGGCGGAGCATTACAAAATTGTAATCTCCCTGTAATCTTCCCGTCAGCTGCACTTTCTTACAATAAAGATAGCCGGAGTCTCAGAACCGGAGCGAGCTTCTAAGGTATAGAGGTTCGTGTCGGTCGGATGGCCTGGTTCAAATTTAAAAGGAGGACTTAAAAATGACCGGGAACATGCTCGTCGGTTTTGATGCATCCGAGGAATCATATCAGGCCTTTGATTTGGCGCTTAAGATGGCCGCATCAGACAGGCTTTCCGCCTCCCCGGAGATCAATGTGCTGTCCGTTGTCCAGCGCCCGCAGGGCTTGAACCTCGTAGACACGAGCAGTCTGATCGAGGAGGCCACCAGAGACTTCAAGAAGCAATTGAAGGCCCTT
>JBJKOV010000489.1:0-1264 GCA_046707105.1 Thermodesulfovibrionales bacterium | reverse complement strand
CCGCGCAGAGTGCCGGTGTCGTCGCGCATCGCCGTTATCGAAATGCTTGCCCAGAATTTGGAGCCGTCCTTCCGGACTCTCCAGTTTTCGTCTTCGATCTGCCCGGCATCGATAGCGGCCTTCAATTCATTGTATGGCTTATTCGCTGAAATATCTTCAGGGCTGTAAAACAGGGAAAAATGCCTTCCAATAACCTCTTCCGCCCTGTACCCTTTAAGACGTTCGGCCCCTTCATTCCATGTGACGACCCTGCCTTCAGGGTCGAGCATAAAAATGGCATAATCCTTTATACCTCCTATCAGCAGCCGGAAACGCTCTTCGCTTTGGCGCAGCACCTCCTCTCCCCTTTTTCGCTCGCCGGCGTAGATAAGTGTTCTTCTTAACAGCTCGCCGTTAGCGGGCCCCTTTACCAGATAGTCTTGTGCGCCAAGCTGCACTGCCTGCACACCGAGCGTTTCATCGTCAAGGGATGTCATTATTACAATAGGCAGATGGGGAAACCGCGCCCGAAGTCTGGTAAGGGTTTCCAGCCCGCTGCTGTCGGGCAGGCCCAGGTCGGTCAGTATCACATCGACCTCGTGAGACGACAGGAAGTCCAAAGCCTGTCCAAGCTTTTCAGCAACGTCGGTCGTAAAGTTGCCGGAAGCCTCTTTCAGCATTTCCTGAATGAGCCGGGCATCACCAGGGTTGTCTTCGATAATCAGGACTTTCATTTATGCCTGCGTCCTTTATTTTCCCACTAATCCAATTTTCTCGCGTTTTTCATATCATCAGCAGTCGGCATTAAGCTGACGGCCGACCGCTACTTCGGCGGAAGCTTTACGATGCTCAGCCAGAACCCTTCTATTGTCTTTATGACCTCCACGAACTGGTTGAAGTCCAGTGGCTTGGTTATATAGCAATTGGCATGATGCTGATAGCTCCTCAAAATGTCCTCGTCCGCTCTGGAGACGGTCAGTACCACCACCGGAATCAGCTTCAGGCTTTCATCGGTCTTGATCTCTTCCAGCACCTCGCGGCCGCTTTTTCGCGGCAGATTGAGATCAAGGAAAATGAGGTCCGGACGGGGAGCATCCGCATATTTGCCCAGACGGCGAAGGAACGCCATCGCCTCAACCCCGTCTTCAACAACATACATATTGTTTCTCACCTTGCTCTCTTTGAGCGCCTCCTGCGCCAGGCGAGCATCCCCCGGATTATCTTCCACCAGCAATATATCGACTACCTTCAATGCATCGTCATTCATTGCAAGAACTCCTTTTTC
>JBJKOV010000488.1:0-3752 GCA_046707105.1 Thermodesulfovibrionales bacterium | reverse complement strand
GAATCGCCGGACTCGCATACGCAGGAATACATTTCAGGAACCTGTTTGAATACATCCACATCTATGTCGCACAGGGGCTGATGATCGCCATCTCCCTCGGTCTTTTTTTTATCTATCTCCGCTATGCGAAACCCGATGCCCCGGCTTCGTAAATCGCCCGTTGCTGCAGCGGTTATTGTCTTCCTGCCGGCATATTTCGTCTCACTATTTTTCTGGATACAGGTTAAAAATTATTATGGTTACGCGGTAACCCTTACGGCGTCTGAGGTCGTCGCCGGGCTTGAAAACGTGAAGCTCGATGGAATGGAAAGGAAGGGAGACGTAATTCAGGCCACCTTTGCACCCCTCACCGGAAACACGGGAATACTGATCGACGTACCCGTCGAGACCTCGACTTACACATTCAACGCGCCCCTCACCCTGGCGGTCATGGCCGGTCTGTATCTTTTCCTGCGCCGCAGAAAAAGGGCCTATGCAGAGGCCCTGATTATACTTGCCGGGGTGCATCTTTTATACGTATTCTCGCTGGAGATAAAGGTATTGGCAGAGATACTCATGAACAGGGGATTCAAGACTGTGAATATGACTCAAATCGCCGCCTATCAATTTCTGTGGGGGTTCACCGACAATATGGTCATAAGGTTTGAACCCTTTCTTATAGGTTTTTATACGTTCCTGCGGTTCAAAAAACCGGCTGGGGAATAAGGGATGCCTGTAAGGGACCCCGTAGTACTGCTGACAATACTCTCGGCCGTCTTCTATGTCCTCGGCTGCCGTCTAAAATTTTTCATCTACCCTGCCTTTCTCCTGCAGATGGCCTATATGTTTTACAGGGGAATGCTGCTTGGGAGGCTGCCTATCGTCGGCCCCCACGATACACTTTTTTTCCTTTCCACCTCTGTTGCACTTTTTGGGTTCCCTTTGACATTTAAACAGAAAAAACAGGGGAGGCTGCTTTACCCTGTCATAGGATTATCGGTTTTCTTTCTCTTTCTGTCACTGTTGTTTAAACCCCTCAATTCGCCGCTTCCGCCGGTACTGAAAACCATGTGGTTCGAAGCTCACGTCACTCTCTCTTTCTTCTCATACGCTCTCTTCGGCATAGGCGCCGTGCTCGGGGCGGTTTTCTGGCTGACGGGGGAAAAACAGAGCGAACTCCTCCAGTACAAAACCATTATCGTGGGATATTTTCTTTTCTCTGCGGCGATGGTATTCGGAGGCATCTGGGCCTATCTTGCGTGGGGCACCTACTGGCTCTGGACGCCAAAGGAATTGTGGACAGTAATACTATGGCTTTTTTACGGCCTTTACCTGCACGCACGGCTGACGTCCAGGTGGTCAGGCCGGCCGGCAGCCCTGCTGGGCATTATTGGGTTCGTAATCGTGATATTCACTTATCTCGGGGTGAGTCTGCTTATGAAAAGCTCTCATTCGTTCTGAGGAGGCCTGGTAATGAACTTATTGAAGAAGGCGCTGAAGGCCTTCCTTTCCCTGAAAACCGCAGTCTGGCTCCTTCTTGCGCTTCTCGCAGTACTGTTTTACGGATCCCTGATCATGCCGTCGAGGCCGGAGTTTCAGGAATTATACACTATGCCGCTGTTCCGGTGGCTGATCGGAAGTCCTTTCGGAATAACATGGTGGCTTTGGCTCGCCATCGCTGTCCTCTCTCTCCTGACGATCAATACCCTGGCCTGCAGCATAGACTCCGTGGTGAAAAAAAGAGGGGCCGGGAACTGGCTCCTGATAATTTCCCCGCAGATCGTTCATATCGGCTTTCTCTTCATTCTTCTTGCACACCTTCTCAGTTCCTATGGAAGTTACAAGGGGATGGCCTATGCTTATGAGGGCTCCGCATTTAAACTGCCCGACGGCCCCGAAGTTGTTTTTGACCGGATAAATACCACCATAGACCCGTCCGGATACGTGACCGACTGGTCGGCGGACATCACTTATTACAGGGATAACAGGATAATCGCCAGGGATGTCATCAGGCCCAATGCTCCTTCCTTTCACTACGGCTTCGGGATATATATAAGGACCATCCGCATGGCTGCTTCTCCTGCCGCGCTCATCGAGGTCAGCAGGGAACCCGGCGCGCCTTTTGCCCTGGCCGGGGGTGTCCTGTTCCTGACGGGGATGTTCGCCCTGCTGCTGCTGAAGGTAAGAAGAGAGGAACTCTCCGGGGCACCGTGAAACGTCCTCCTTCCCTGTTCGACATCACGGTTTACCTTGACAATCTTTTCTTCCTGTCCATATAATTTCCTGATACATGAATTCCGTCCTTCTAGAACTTTACGACCTCGGCACCAGGCTCTATGGAGAGGGCAAATATTTAGAGGCTGAGCCTGTCCTGATGGAAGTCATTGAGTTAAGCCCCCTGTACGCCGATGTTCATAACAAACTCGGGGTGATTTCCAATCTTAACGGCGACCTCAGAAAAGCAGCCGAACATTTCGAGAAGGCCCTGGAGATCAACCCCAGATATACGGAGGCCTCTCTGAATCTGGCCGTGACCTACAACGACCTGGGGGAATTCAAGAAGGCCCAGGAAGTCTTTTCCATGGCAGCCCAGATCGCCCATCCCGTCCCTGACGCACTGGACCCCTTCATTGCGGGAAAGCTCGCGAACGAACATTTCAGGGTCGGCAACCTCTACCTCCAGTTCAACATGAACGACGAGGCCATTGAGGAATACAAAAAGGCCGTGAAGCTCCATCCGAAACTTCCCGATATCCATACCAAGCTCGGTATTGCGCTCAGGAACAAGGGACTCGTGGAGGAGGCAATCGTACATTTCGTGAAGGCAAAGGCGATCAATCCTTCTTACGGGCCCGCATGGGTACAACTGGGATTGAGTTACTATATTGAAGGTCTCACAGGTCTGGCCTTCGAGGAGTGGGAAAAGGCTCTCGAAAGAATTCCCGATCTGAAGGAGGCCGAGAATTACCTCAGGCTCTTGAAAAAAGAGGAAAAGTAATCTGACGTGTCCCTCCTCGAAGTAAGGGACCTGAACATCTTTTTCAGGTCGGCCGCTAATCCCCTGACCGTCGTCTCCGGTCTCGACTTCAGGATAGAGGAATCTGAAGTTTTCGGCCTGGCAGGCGAAAGCGGCTGCGGCAAAAGTATAACCGCCCTTTCCATAATGGGTCTTCTGCCGCCGAATGCCTTCGCAAAAGGGGAGATATTCTTCAGGGGAAGGGACCTTTTGAAGCTTGACCCCGAATCCATGAGAAGGCTGCGGGGAAAAGACATCGCGATGGTCTTCCAGGAACCCATGACCTCTCTCAACCCCGTGCTCACCGTAGGATACCAGATTGAAGAAGTGCTGGTCACCCATATGTCGATGTCGGGAAAAGAGGCGAGGGATAAGGCGGTCGAACTCCTGCGGTCCGTTAAGATGCCTTCTCCTGAAGCGAGAGTGAATGAATATCCCCATCAGATGTCGGGCGGGATGAGACAACGCGTCATGATCGCCATGGCGATTGCCTGCAGCCCGTCCCTGCTGATAGCCGACGAGCCCACAACAGCCCTCGATGTGACAATCCAGGCCCAGATACTGGAACTTATAGAGGGTCTCAGGGAAGAGCGCAGGATGGCGATCCTCCTAATAACCCATGACCTGGCGGTCCTCGCTGAAAATGCCGCAAGAGTGGCCGTCATGTATGCAGGAAGGATTATGGAAATCGCAGACACCGGTGAGCTCTTTCACAACCCGAAACACCCTTACACCATGGGCCTCCTGGCGTCGATAC
>JBJKOV010000487.1:0-7817 GCA_046707105.1 Thermodesulfovibrionales bacterium | reverse complement strand
GGAAATTGTCCTTCGGCCTGCTCCAGAGATTAATCGCGAATATTCCGCCTTCGTTAAGACCCGACAGGCACAAGGCAAGGAAATCTTTTCCAAAAAGGGAGGCGGCGGGACCATCCTCGTCAAACGCGTCGACTATGATGAGGTCGTAGGTCATACAGCGATCCGCCTGCCTCTTCATAAATTCCTCTCCTGCATCATGGGATATATCGAGGTTCGGAGTTCCGGCAGGCAGGAGAAAAAAATCACGTGCGGCATCTATTACCTGTTTTCTCAGCTCAACGACATCGATGGAGCAGTCCGGGAAGGCACTCAGCAGGAAGTGGACAAGAGCCCCGCCGCCGAGGCCGATAAGGAGTACCGAGCAGGGATCATTCCTGAATATGAGAGGGCACATCATCGCCCGGCTGTATTCCTCTATAAGCGTCCCCGGCCGGTCAAGCCGGATGCTGCTCTGCAGAATGTCGCCGAAGTAGAGAGACCGCACTCCGCCGCCGTCTGCGACTACGATCTCCCCGTATTTGTCCCTGCTCCAGTGGACTATGTCGCCCTTGATCTTTTTTCCGGCCATGGCATGATTATACCCTTTACATACCGCATAGCGCATAGCGCAAAGGGAGACGGAAGAAAACAGTGAGCCGTAAGTAGTTGAGTCGTCTGGATCTCTTAGAAAATTGCCGGCCTTCCTCTGCGTTTAGTCCTTTATTTATCTTGGCCTTCACCTCAGCTTCGACCTGTTCACATTTCACAGTTCATGATTTGTCGTTATGCCCTATGCTCTATGTCATATGCATTTTGCCTTCTGCTTTATATAATGGTAGTTAATAACCGGCTGGTTAATTGTTACCTGGGAAAGGAGATCTTCATATGCAACTCGGCCCGAAGACGAAAGTAGACGAACTTCTGTCGACGTATCCCTTTATCAAGAAATTCCTTATTCAGCTCGACCCCCACTTCAAGGCTCTCGATAACCCACTACTGAGGAAGACACTCGGAAAAGTGGCGACCCTGAGCAAGGTGGCGATGGTCGGCGGCCTCGAGCTGAACAGGCTACTGAATGAAATCGCGGGGGAGATCAGGAGACGTACCGGGGAGGAGGTCAGCGTCGGGGAGGCCGAGAAAGCCGGCGTGATTACCGGGCCCGAAGAGAGGATAGAGGCGCTCAAGGAGATCATCAAAGACCTCCACAAAGGCGTCGACATCAAGATACTCAAGAGGCGGTTCCTCGAACTTATAAGGGACGTAGCACCCACCGAGATCGCGAATATGGAGCAGCGGCTCATAAATGAGGGGATGCCTGAGGAAGAGGTCAAGCGGCTTTGCGACGTGCATGTCGAGGTCTTCAGGGAATCACTCGAAGACAAGGTCGTGCCAGGCCTGCCCGCCGGTCATCCCGTCCATACCTTCATGCTCGAAAACAGGAAGGCCGAGTCGATCATCAGGCAGATCCAGGCAGTGCACGATATCGCAAAAGACAGGGAGCAGCTGTCAAGCCTGATTGAAGAGCTGTCCAGGATAGATGTCCACTATGTGAGGAAGGAAAACCAGCTCTTCCCCATCCTCGAGGCTCACGGGGTTTCCGGCCCCTCGAAGGTCATGTGGGCACTGCACGATGACATCCGCGGCATGCTCAAGGAGGCTGCGGCGAGGGTGAAGGAAGATCGTTCTACCCCGAAGGAGATCCAGGCGCTCTTGCATATGATAAACGACATGATTTACAAGGAGGAGCATATCCTTTTTCCGATGGCTCTCGATACACTGGGGGAGAGTGACTGGGCGAAGGTGAAAGAGGGAGAAGAGGAGATAGGCTACGCATGGGTCCGGCCAGCAAAGGGATGGGTCCCCTCGGGAGAGGCATACCAGGAGAACCTTCCGCCCGAAAAGATCGGCAGCCTCAGTCTCGATACGGGGATGCTCACTGCCGGGCAGATCAACCTCATCCTGACTCACCTGCCGGTCGACATATCCTTCGTCGACGAGAACGACAAGGTCGCCTACTATTCGCAGACCGAGGAGAGGATTTTTCCGAGAAGTCCCGGCATTATCGGCAGGAGCGTGCAGAACTGCCATCCGCCCAAGAGCGTCCATATCGTGGAGAAGATCATCGATGAGTTCAAGGCCGGAAACAGGGACAGCGCGGAGTTCTGGATACAGATGAAGGGGAAGTTCATCCATATACGGTACTTTGCCGTCCGCGACAGCGGCGGAGCCTACCGTGGTACGATCGAGGTGAGCCAGGACGTAACGTCCATCAGGGGACTGGAAGGCGAAAAAAGACTTCTCGACTGGGACTGAGAGAGGGATATGATGAAAAAATATTATCCCGGAGTCGCGGGTGGGTACGGCCTACTCCCCGAACCTCCGCTTCCCACAATGTTGCGGCTCCTCGATGTCGAGTTCACGGCAGAGCGTCCGGATATCGTCGAAACGGCACCAGTCGGCCGTTTCCAGCTTCTGCAGGTCCTCGACGGCAATCCCTGTCCGCCGCGCCATCTCTTCTGGAGAGATGTCCTTTTCGTGCATTTTGCCGACTATGGCTGCGGTCCTGGCGCATACCGTGCAGAGCCGGTCATATTGGTTCTTGAACTCCGGGTCCAGGCATTTCAGCTCAAGGTACGTCCCGAATTTCGCATGCTTTTCGAGCTCTTTCCTGCCTATCCGGCCCATGAGCGCCTACCTGTATCTCATCGTGTCCCTGATGAAATTGTTCGGGACCGCACTCGTATGTTTTTTCAGGGCCCGGTAAAGCACGATAAAGGTCTCGAAGCAGAAAAAATACAGCAGCCTGACCTGGTCGCCCGACAGCTTGATACGCAGCTCATGGATGCCTTCACGAAGAAGATCGGCATAAGGCCTCGGCAGCGTAGGGCCGGCCTCCTCCAGAAGTTCCAGAAAATGAAGGACCTTGATCTGCTGGGCGGGTTTGCAGGATTCCAGGAACTCCGTCGCGGGGCAGGGACTGCAGAAAGGGTCACAAAAAAGAATGCTCCATTTTTTGTTCACGTTGAGAATATCGCTCCTTCAAATATGTTCCAGGTAATTTACAACATCGGCAAACTTTTTTGCGATGGGATGAGAAAAATTCCTGCCGTCTGCGGCAGTGGTTCAGAGGTTTGGAGGACACGCTCCAGTCCGCAGTCTTGAGCCGGCTGGACCGGCTGACCTCCCGGATGTTGTTCGCCACCAGGATGATCCCGATACACGGTGGGACCATCCTCTGCGAAAAAGGAGGTATTGCCGGGCAGACCTGCACCAGCGGACTATTCTTTTATTTTTGAAAGCAGTTCTGCCGGGGGCAGAAAAGAAGAGCACTCCTCATTATGGATTCTTTTGTAAAAATCGCATGCTTCACACTGCATGATTTCCTGGGCGAATGTCCCCTGAACCTCACCCCTGCACAAAGTTCCCGCCACCACCCAGCAGGCCCTGCCGGCGGCTATGCCCTCATGCACCCCATCAAGGCTCTTCTCCCTTGTCACCGGACAACTCCCGGAATCGCGCTCATGTCTTCCCCCCGGCTGTCTCCCGCACATCTTGAATTCCCAACAATTGAGTTTTGAGAAGCTGTCTTCCACGAGTGGTTGCGAGCACACCCGGTCCAGTTCAAGGCCGTTTTTGAAGTTCCTTATCAGTTCCGCATGATGCATACTGTCCTGATAAAACCGCTTGACGTAATTGAGCGCACTGTCGGTGCTTTCCCCACGCAGGATTTTCTGAAAATAAGCCTCGGCACCCGTTTCTTCCATCGATATCGTTAATTCCAGGGCCTCTGCCAGCGTTATGTCCCTTTGCGCTATCTTTTCCTCCAACATCCTGCCCGCCGCAAGTGTCTTTTCAATGAGCGGTGTCATGTCTATAGCAAATTCCGGCGGTAATGCATCAAAGGCCAGGAATCCTATATTGATGGTCATAATGACCGCATGGCGGGATTCTTCATACATTAATCTTTCAAAAAGAGATTTTGCTTCGGGGAACAATTTACTTAATTCCAGGTAGATCCTTTCAGCGAGAGTCTCGACATCAAGGGCCAGGTCAAGAATTTTGCGTCTATCCATCTGTCCTCTGTTTCCGGCGGGATCGCCTTTCATCCGGCTTCCCAATCTTTTAAGAGTTAAGAGATTTCTGCCTCTACTGAATTTATTATATCAGAGAGTTTGCAGAGAGCAAAAAGAGCGCCGGGAGTTCATCGTTCACTGTCGTCAGATCGGCGCCGCGCAAAAAAGACCTGCGCCTCCAAGACTGTAAGCCCAAAACGGCGATTACCCTGCCGCACTCCCCCTGTCTCCCACAGCGTCCTGCTTTCGGCCGGGACAGACCGTCCCCATGCCTGATTTGTCGAGGACTTCCCTTACCTTTGCAAGTATTTCATCGGGCGCCGCGGCTTTTGATATAAAATTCAGCCCTCTTTCAAGGATGCCTTCACCGTCGATGATCTCGTCAGTATATCCGCTCATAAACAAAACCTCAGTCCGGGAACTCGCGCTCCGGATCGCATCATAAACTTGCCTTCCGTTCATCTTGGGCATCCTGACATCAAGCACGGCAAGATCAATCTGCTCTTTGTACTTAGAATGTATATTCGCAGCATCCTCTCCGTCCCTTGCCTCCAGGACCGTGTATCCGGACAGCCTCAGCACCTCGCTCACGGTCCTCCTCGTGTCGTGGTCATCTTCTGCCAAAAGAATGGTTTCCGACCCTTCTGAAGTTGTCAGAACATCCCTGTGTTTGTGTTTAACCGGCATTGCGTCTACGGCAGGCAGATAGATCGTGAAGGTTGTTCCCCGCTGAGGTGCCGTCTCACAATGAATATGCCCGTTGAGTTGCTTGACTATCCCGTATGTAACCGCGAGTCCCAGCCCCGAACTTTTTCCTGATTCTTTCGTCGTAAAGAACGGTTCAAATATCTTCTCCTTTGTTCCTTCTCCCATACCTATTCCTGTATCGGAGACTCTCAGCAGGGCATATTTCCCGGCAACACCAAACCCTTGTTTCCTTATAAATGCATCATCCATCATGATGATATCGCTCTGTATTGTGAGTTTACCCCCGTCGGGCATCGCATCTCTCGCGTTGGTTGCAAGGTTCAGAAGAATCTGCTCCATCTGGCTGCTGTCAGCCAGAATGATCGCTTTTCGGGGCACCAGAGATAGATGCAAGTCTATGTGTTCACCTAAAACCTGGGCAAAAAGTTTCACTGATGTTTCTATGATCTTGTTCAAATCCAGCGGCTGCAGTATAAAAGTCTGTTTTCTGCTGAAAGCCAGAAGGCTATGGGAGAGATTGTTTGCCCTGTTTGCAGACGATTCCACCTGGTCGGCATATTTCGAAAGCGGACTGCCCTCCTCCAGATGCTTCTTGATGATATACACGGAACCCTTTATTGTCGTCAGTATATTACTGAAATCATGGGCAATGCCCCCGGCAAGAAGGCCAACCGCCTCAAGTTTCTGAGACTGCCTCAGCTGGTCATTCAAAACAGAGACCTCTTCCGTGCGCTCTTCAACCAGCTCCTGCAGGTGATCACGGTATTTCCCCAGTTCTTCCTGCGCCCGGTTCAGGTGGGTTATGACCAGCCTGTGTTCGGTAATTTCCCGTTCAAGTTTGTCGTTGACAGATTTGAGCAGATAGACCACAAGAGCTGAAAGGATCAGCGAGCAGACAAACGCGTCGACAGCGGCTATTTCGATCAGCGCCGCGGGTATATATCCCCAACGCACATAACTTTGCATTGAGCTCAGGATGAAAGTGAGGGACTCCGCCGCGAGAACAACGATCCATACATAATGCCAGGGGTTGACGGACCTCAGCTTTTCAAGAATTCGCCGAATCATGTTTATATTGCCTTCTCATGTCATTAAATATGAGCAAGGTGGCTGTCCGACAGAGCTTGCTGCCGGCGTATGGAACAGATATTCTTCCCAATCACTTCTTTTGGAACCTGGTTTGACATTTCCCCATCCTCTCCATTTGAAAAATGCGGTTTATGACCTTAAACGCATGTCACATTATCCCCGTTCGGAAATGCCCTCAATAATAAAATTTCCCCCCGATAATTGCAATACAAAAGGCGGTAAACTGAATGGTAAACGTGAAAGAAGCGCAAAGAACACAGGTCATGGAGCAATTGTCGGCTGAAGATGGGGAATGTGTAAATTGTAATGACTGCTGTGAACCGTGAGCAGAAAACGATGAGCAGGAAGGAAAGGCGATAGAAAAGCAGCCGTCAAGCTGAAGGCGCTGACGGCTGGCTAAGGAGGAGGAAGGACGACAGACAACTCCGCGCAAAGCAGCCCGCAACATGCGGCAACAGGCAATGGGGTCAGGCGGCCCGGCTGCGGCGGCTTCTGCTCCTCGCGTGTTCCCTGCCTTCTACAACCCTGACGCCGAGATGCTCCAGCCGGCATAGAAACCGCTCCATTTCAGCAAGAGGAAAGTACTCCGCCGGGAACGTCTCGTTCAGCTCTTCAAAAGTGAGCACGCCTTTTTTCCTGGCGAGTTCCAGTAAGGCGACCTTGAGATCCTTTTCTTTCATGACAGCCACCTCCTTCAATAATAGACAGGAGTTCTACTCTTCTTATTTCCATTGTATATCCAAATGCAGGGCATTGCTATGACTTAAATCAGGCAAGCCCTGAAAGCCGACAAGCCGGCAAGGCGGACGACTCTGTCTATGGTTTCACTGAGTTTGACAACTACGCCGTGCCTGATATGCTTTAACTAAACGAGCGGAACAAAGCAAGGAGGAGGCAGTATGGTGCTTGATCATGTGGGCGTGGTAAACAAAGACGAGAATGGAGCTGTTATTTTTTACCGGGACCTGCTGGGCCTCGAAGTGATCAAGGAATCCTCTGTCTCGCCCGAACTCGGCAGGAAGCTCTTCGCCGTTGACGCCGTTATAAAGATGCTGGTCTACGGAAAGGACAACCTCAAGGTGGAGGTCTTCGTCCTTCCCGGCTTTGTCCCGCCTTCCCCCGCTGTGCCCCACTTCTGTGTCCGGGTTCCCGATCTTTCCGCTTTTCTTGAGATGGCAAAAGCGAAGGGGGTCAAAATAATATCCGCCGAAAGAGGCGGCAGGACCGTCCACTTCGTTGAAGATTTCTCCGGAAACCGCATTGAGGTCAAGCAACAGGACAAAGCATAAAGAACAACAGTGAATATTGAAAAGTGAACAGCTGTTAAATCGTCAATTAGTCGAGCAGTTACTAATAAGTGCATTAGTAGGGTGTCATTCCCGCTCGTCGGGAATCCTTCCCCAAAAAGACTCCGGACAAGCCGGAGTGACAAATAACGTTACCATACTTATGTACTTCCTGGTAAGTAGTTGAACAATAAATTGTTGGGTAATTGAGTCGTCGCAAGTGAAGCGGGGGCTGCCGGCATCATAGATCCGGCAAAGATCAGTTACGTCCGGTCTGTTCGTCCTGCTTCCGAGACCTTCCCTCCAACTGATCGATGACCTTCTTTCCTTCGCTGTCCAACCTGGATACCTCTTTGTTGAACGCCTGTATCTTCTTGTCGAGGTCGGCGATACGCCCGGAGAGCCCCGCGAACTGGCTTTGCGTCATCCAGTCGGGAGCTTTGCCAAGTTCCGCTTTGAGCTGCTCCCTGTCTTTCAGCAGCTTTGCCCGTTCCTCCCTGAGTTCCTTTTTCCTCTGATTTATCTCGCCGAGCTTCTTCTCCAGGCCACCTTCCGGCTTTACCGACTTCCGTCCGTCTTCTTTCCCCCCTGACAATGCTTCGCCCGGCAGGCTCTCTTCGGGAGGTCTTTCTATAGATGGCTCATCCTCCGGAGCGGACCTGCCCGGCTCAAGCCCTTTTAT
>JBJKOV010000486.1:0-18538 GCA_046707105.1 Thermodesulfovibrionales bacterium | reverse complement strand
ATAAAGGTTTTCCCGCCAGGGGAAATCTTTTCTCAAAAGGGGAGATGCAGTCTCGGGAAATGACCGCACAGTTCGATTTTCTGGCTGGCATAGTTTGTGCTTTAAATTGAAATGGAATTAAGCCTGAGTAATAAAGAGGGCGGCAATTTTTTTATTGACAGGCGACAAAGAAAGGTATAATATCTTGACTATATTTAACTAGTCGATATTTACGACCCTTTGCATAATCTATAGTGAAAGGAGGTGTGTGCGATAATGAAAAAATTCTTGGCCATATTGGTCAGCCTGCTTCTCGTTCTGTCTTTTACGCTGTTGGTAGGCTGCAAGAAGCAGGAAGAGGCACCGGCGCCGGCCACTACTGAGCAGGCTCCGGCTACAGAACAGACCCCGGCGGCAACCCCGGCGGCGGAAATGTCTCCGGCACCGGCGGCAGAACAGACCCCGGCGAAGGAAATGGCTCCTGAAAAGAAGATGGCTCCTGAAAAGGCTGCTCCTGCGAAGGAAAAGGCACCCGAGAAGAAGTCAGGCGGCTACTAAGATTCAAACGAACATCGGTTGATACCGCAGGGAGGACTCAGAACGAGTCCTCCCCTTTTTTTTTATATTGCCCCGTTGAAAGCTGAAAATAAATCCCTGTACACATCCGCCGCCGTGGAGGAAACACCCACCTTCAGTCTGAAGACAACAACGCCCGCTTTCGAGTAGCGCTCGATGAGCGGTTCAGTACGGCTACTGAAGATTCCCAGTTTTTTCCGCACCAGTTCAATCCCGTCGTCATCTCTTTCCGACCTGTCACCGCCGGTATTCCGGCATATCCTCTCGTAAACGTCTTCAGGCGCGCAATCGAGCACAATGACGCCCTGTACGTCCACGATGCCGTCCATGTCTCTCGCCTGTCCTTTGTGACGGGGCAGGCCGTTCAAAACCATAATATCCTCTTGCCTGAAGTCCCTGCTCATGGCAAAGGAATCCAGTATCTTCCCTGCGATCTGGAAATGCTCGTTTTCAAGGAGGAGACCCCCGGAAAGGACTTCTTTTATAAAATAATGCTCCCCGCGGTCAAACCCCGCCGGGGGCACGTCGCTGTCGGCCACGGTCCTGAGCTGATGCCCGAAGTCGAAATGGACACACCTCTTTCCGCCGATCCCCTTTTTCTCAAGGTAGTCGCCGAACGGCGTCTTGCCCGCACCAGTCGGACCTATCAGCAGCAAAGAGGCAAGCCGTTTATGCGATGACATACCCACAGGGTCACAGCCTCTTTAAAGCCCTTTCCACAGTCCTGATTGCACAAAACTCCCCGCACATGCTGCAGACCTCCGTTTCGGTGGGAGGAGTTTCAGCCCTGAGGCTCCTGACCTTGTCCGGGTTAAGGCTCAATGCTATCTGGCCGTTCCAGTTGAGGGCCTTTCTGCACCTGGCCATCTCTATATCTTTGTCCAGGGCCCCTTTGACCCCCTTCGCGATGTCTGCAGCATGGGCGGCAAGTCTCGATGCGATCACGCCCTCCTTCACGTCCTCCAGGGTCGGCAGCCGTATATGCTCTGAGGGGGTAACGTAGCAGAGAAAATCAGCCCCGGCGGCTCCGGCGAGAGCTCCCCCTATCGCGGCCGAGATGTGATCATATCCCATCCCTATGTCGGTAACAAGGGGCCCCAGCACATAAAAAGGCGCACCCTTGCATAGCTCCTTTTCGATACGCACGTTCAGCTCAACCTGGTTCAGCGGAACATGTCCCGGACCTTCGATGATCACCTGGACATCGCCTTCGACTGCACGGTCCCTGAGTTCGCCCAATGTCAGGAGTTCCTCGATCTGTGTCCGGTCTGTCGCATCGGCCAGGCATCCGGGGCGCATACCGTCGCCGAGGCTCAGGGTCATATCATACCGGCGCGCGATCTCAAGCAGACGATCAAACTGCTCGTAAAGGGGGTTCTCTTTACCGTTATATATCATCCATTCGACGAGGAATGAGCCTCCCCTGCTCACGACATCGAGGACCCGCCCCTCGCTTCTCAGACGTTCCACGGCCTTCATCGTCAGCCCTGAATGGACGGTCACGAAATCGACTCCCTCCGCCCCGTGCTCTTCAATCACCGCGAAGAGGTCCTCCGCCGTCATTTTCGATATCATCTCTTTTTGTTCCGCTGCCCGCACTGCCGCCTCGTAAATCGGCACCGTACCCACGGCTATCGGCGACCTTTCAAGCATCATGGTACGGAGTTTCCTTATCGGCCCGCCGGTCGAGAGATCCATCACAGCGTCAGCGCCGTATTTCACAAGGGTCTCCAGTTTTTCTCTTTCCCCTTCAAGCGAAATCTTGTCCTTCGATGTGCCGATGTTGGCGTTTATCTTCGTGCGAAGGTTCCTGCCTATTCCGAGCGGCGCGATCTTCCGGTTCCGGTTGACCGGGATTACGGTCACGCCCGAGGCAATATCCCGGGAAATCTGTTCGGCGGGAACCCCCTCCGCGAGAGCGACGGATTTCACCTCCTCGGTGATAATCCCCTTTTTTGCCAATGCCATTCTTGTCATTTGAGTAACCTCATTATTCCCTCTGTCTCTGTTTTTATATCTCCCGAGGCAAGGACCGCAGATATGAGCGCAATTCCGTGACTCCCTGCCTGCATTACCTCTCCAACCCTTTCCCTTGAAATGCCGCCAATCGCAAAAACCGGTACAGAGAGCCGCCCTGCTGCCTCCCTTATAATATCCACGCCGAGAGGTTTCCCGTAACCGGCCTTGGAAGGCGTTTCAAATATCGGGCCCAAAGTGATAAAATCGGCCCCTTCTTTTTCCGCCTGCACCGCCTGACCGATGCCGTGCGTCGAAACACCTATCAGCATCTGTTTTCCGACGATCTTTTTCGCCGCAAAAGCCGGCATGCCGCTCACGCCGAGGTGCACCCCGTCCGCATTGACGGCAAGCGCAACATCGACTCTATCGTTCACAAAGAGTCTTGCCCCGCGGGCGCTCGTAATTTCTCTTAACCCGTAGGCCAGCCTCAGCAGCTCCCTTGTTCCCAGGTCCTTCTCCCTGAGTTGCAAGGCCGCTGCGCCGCCCTGCAATGCCTCATCGACTGCACCGAAAAAAGACGGGTTGTCTTTAAAAAGCTTCCTGTCCGTAATGAGATATAATTTAAAGCCGACTTCAGTCATTCAGATTCTATGGTGAAAGACCTTCTTTTCAGACAATGCTGTCAAACCAGATGAACATCATGTTCTCAACAAAAAAGGTGACCACGGCCAGAATCCACATCGACCGCTCTATAGTCTTCACGCTGAAAAAGTTCAGCCCCGCAAATACAAGCATAACCCAGGCAGCCGAAATCCACTTGAGGCCCCATGGCGACCCCCACAGTGCGAGAAACGAAATATAAACCCCCATGATCATAAAAGGCGCCCACAGGTAAAGTCTCCCGCACTCTTTCTTCTGCATCCTCCTCGCCCTCAAGGCCCCAAAAAGATAGACCTGCCACCACGCTCCCATAAAAAAGAAGAGGACGGCATACCTGTCAAGCCTCGCAATCGGAAGGTCCTGTAAAGGGAAAGCCTTTGTCTCCGATGCCCAGATGGTAAATAAAAACAGGGCCGGAAATACAGCCGCAAATATGAGACCCAATATGTCCAGGACATAAAGGCCGAGCGAGTTGTCCTCTTTTCCCCTTCTCTCCTCTTTGGCACAAAGAAAGAACTCCATTCCCAGCATTACAGGCACTACAAGATACGCCAGTTGCTGATAGCGATAAGTCTCCATCTCGTTACCTCCCCAGCAGTTGTTCTCTTTATTTTATGATGCCGGCTTTCACCGGCATCACCCAACTCCAGGTTAAATCATTCCTTCGAATGGACTGCTCGCCGTAGCATACAACTTCTTCGATATCCGGCCTGCCAGGCAGGCCAGTCTCCCCGCAATGACGGCATGCTTCATTGCGGAGGCCATCGCAACAGGGTCCCTTGCTCCCGCGATTCCGCTGTTGATCAGCACGGCATCGCAGCCAAGTTCCATCGCAATCGCCGCATCCGATGCCGTTCCCACGCCGGCATCGACTATGACAGGGACCTTCACCGCCGTTTCGATTATTATCCTTATATTATAGGGATTGCGGATGCCGAGGCCGGACCCAATCGGGGCACCAAGCGGCATCACCGCTGCCGCACCCGCATCCTCGAGCCGCCTCGCCATGATGGGGTCATCGTTGGTATAGGGGAACACTGTAAACCCTTCTCTGGCGAGGATTTCCGTTGCCTTCAGCAGGCCCAGGGTATCGGGGAAGAGGGTCCTCTCATCGCCGATAACCTCCAGTTTCACGAGATCCGAAATTCCCGCTTCTCTTGCGAGTCTCGCATATCTCAGGGCGTCCTCGACGTTGTAGCACCCCGCCGTGTTTGGAAGGATCTTGTACTTCCCGGGGTCGATGTAATCGAGGAGGTTTTCGGATTTCCTGTCTGTTATATTTACCCTCCTGACCGAAACGGTGACAACGTCGGCGCCCGAGGCCTCGATCGCCTTTGCGGTCTCTTCGAAATCCTTGTACTTGCCGGTCCCGACCCACAGCCTCGACCGGAACTCTATGCCCTTTATGACCAGTTTATCTTCCATCGGCATCTCCGTCATGATTAAATTAAGTGCCTTTTACGGTTGCAGCAGAAATCGCAAATACACCCCCTTTACCCGCCGCCCACAAAGTTCACGATCTCGACCGTGTCTCCTTCGTTCAGCCTTACATTCACGTATTCCGACTTCTTCACGATCGAAAGGTTCACCTCAACAGCGACACCTGCCGGTTCAATCCCAAGTTTCTCCAGCAGTTCCCGGACGCTTGCATCCTTTGCAACTTCGATCGTGTCGCCGTTTACCTTAAGTCTCATAAAAACAAAAAACCGCATCCCTCAAGGATACGGTCGCCGTGTCATCCAGTTCCCAATTCCTACGCCGGTATTATCCGTATCAGGTTCAAGGGGTCTTTCCCTGACTACGGGAAACTCTCAGGCCGTCTGCCTCCCCCAAGGGTCAGTTAGAGTATAGTTCAGCGGCGGATTCAAAGTCAAACGCGGGCGTTTATCTTGTGCGCGAGGCATCCTGCCCCGAAGCCGTTGTCGACGTTCATCACCGCGATACCCGGCACACAGGAGTTGAGCATCGCAAACAGGGCCGTGAGACCGCCAAGACTGGTCCCGTAACCGGTCGAGGTAGGCACGGCGATGATCGGTTTATTCGTCATCCCGCCTATAACCGAGGGGAGCGCCCCTTCCATACCGGCCACAACGATAATCACCCGCGCCGTTTCCAGGTTTTCCATGTTATCCATAAGTCTGTGAAGCCCGGCGACGCCAACGTCGTACACAGATTGCACCCTGCTGCCCAGGAAAGAGGCCGTCACCGCGGCCTCCTCGGCCACCGCTATGTCCGATGTCCCCGCCGTCAGTACCAGTACGCTGCCTCTTTTCTGTTTTCTTTCGCCGACCGAAATAATGCCCGAAGCCGGATAATAAACGGCGTCCTTGATTTTGACGGCATTATAGATCTCCCTCGTGGCCTTCGTAACAAGAAACCGCCTGCTCTTTTCATACATCGCCAGCGAAATGGTCACCACCTGTTCTTCTGTCTTGCCTGACGCAAAAACCACCTCCGGGATTCCCTGTCTCAGGTGCCTGTGATGGTCTATCCTGGCAAACGCCAGATCTTCATAGGGCAGGCGCCTCAGCTTTTCCGCGGCCTCCTTCACGGACATCCTGCCGGACCTGACCGCACCCAGTATGTCCCTTATTGAGTCGCTATCCACTTTTCGTAATGACCTCCCTGGAATGATCTTCTTTCAGCATGCCGGGAATTCTTCGCGCCTGCCTGTCAGAATTCCGCCTTGAGCGACCTGGTCATCAGTGTTCTCACCGCTTCGGCGGGGCCGGCGTCCTCGTAAATAACTCTGTACACCTGCTCCACGATCGGCATCTCGACCCCGTGCCTGAGCGAAAGTTCAAAGGCCGACTGCGCCGTCGCAATCCCTTCGGCGACGCTCTTCGTCGTCGCAAGGATATCTGTAAGCTTCATCCCCTCCCCGAGTTTCATCCCCACGGTATAATTTCTCGAAATGGGACTCGTGCAGGTCAGTATCAGGTCCCCCAGTCCGCTCAGTCCCGAGAATGTCCTCTTGTCCGCCCCCATCTGCTCGCCAAGCCGGGTGATCTCTGCGATCCCCCGGGTTATGAGAGCCGCCCTCGCATTACAGCCAAGCCCGAGGCCGTCGCAAATTCCGGCGGCTATTGCTATGACGTTCTTGAGAGCGCCTCCGAGTTCAACGCCCAGAATATCCCTGTGTGTGTATACCCTGAAATAGTCCGTCGTGAAGATTTCCTGAAGAAGAAGCCCTGTTTCGGGGCTCCTGGCAGCCAGCGTCACCGCAGTTGGTAACTTACGTATGACCTCTTTGGCGAAGCTGGGACCGGAGATGGCCGCCCCCTCGATGCCCGACAACTCGCCCAGTATGGCAGAAACGGTTTTGAGCGTCCCCTGCTCAATCCCCTTGGAGGCGCTTATGATGAGCGCGTCTTCATGGATATACTTTACCGCCTCCCGGAATACGGCCCTGGTAAACTGGGTCGGAACGACGTTGACTATATATCGGGCCTTTCTGACCGCATTCTCGATGCTCTCGGTCGCAGTGAAGCCCCGAGGCAGCTGCACGTCGGGCAGATAGACACTGTTGCGTCCGGTATTGTTTATCTCCTCGACAAGGTCTTTTTCATGCACCCAGAGGGAAACATCGTAACCCTTCCCGACAAGAAGACACGCCAGCGTAGTCCCCCAACTGCCCCCGCCGATCACAGCAATATAACTCATCTTTCGGCCTCATCTCCTCCCGAAACCCGGCACCCTTTCCTCCTGAGAGGAATGCAGGGGCAGGGGGCTTGCTCACGGCCAACAAACCCTGCCGGGAGCTTGCAGCATACGAAAAAAGAACTCTGCGGCTTCACTTTTGTGTCTTCTCGATCCTGGCCCACGTATCCCTCAGGGAAACAGTCCGGTTGAATACCAGCTTACCGGCTGAAGAATCGGTGTCGACGGTAAAATAACCCTGTCTTTCGAACAGATACCGGCTTCCCGGAGCTGCACCCGCAAGGCCGGGTTCAACGCGGCCGGACGTTAATACCTCGAGTGAATGAGGATTCAGGTAAGACCTGAAATCGCCATCTCCCATCTCCCCGGCCGGATCGGTTGTCAGTAGATGATCGTAGAGACGCACTTCCGCTTCGAGGGCATGCCGGGCCGACACCCAGTGCAGAGTGGCCTTCACCTTTCGTCCGTCAGGCGCATCGCCGCCCCGGGTCTCCGGATCATAGGTGCAGCGGAGTTCGACCACTTCACCGGTCTTCTCATCCTTAACCGCTTCGACGCAGGTGATATAATATGCATATCTGAGCCGCACCTCGCGCCCGGGCGCCAGCCGGTGAAACTGCTTCGGCGGGTCCTCACGATAATCCTCGCTTTCGATGTAAAGGACCCGCGAAAAAGGCACCTTCCGCGAACCCATACCCGGGTCTTCGGGATTATTGACGGCATCAAGTTCTTCGTCCCGGTCTTCCGGATAATTGATTATGACCACTTTCAGGGGACGCAGCACGGCCATCACGCGCGGCGCCCTTTTATTCAGGTCTTCCCGGATGCAGTACTCAAGGAGAGCCATATCGACAGTGCTGTCTCTTTTGGCCACCCCTATGCGGTCGCAGAAATTTCTGACCGACTCGGGCGTATATCCGCGCCGCCTCAACCCCGACAGAGTCGGCATCCTCGGATCATCCCATCCAGAAACATGTCCTTCCCGGACCAATTGGATAAGCTTCCTCTTGCTCAGCACCGTATGCCCGAGATTGAGACGCGCAAACTCTATCTGCTGCGGGTGACACTCGGTTTTCAGTTCGTTTAGGAACCAGTCATACAACGGCCGGTGATCCTCGAATTCAAGCGTGCAGAGAGAATGAGTGATCCCTTCAAGAGAATCCGAGACGCAGTGGGCGTAGTCGTACATCGGGTAGATACACCACGCGTCTCCTGTCCTGTGGTGGGAGGCCCTCAGGATGCGGTACATAACCGGGTCCCTCATGTTGAGGTTCCCCGATGCCATATCAATCTTTGCCCGGAGCGTCCTGGAACCGTCGTCGAACTCTCCCCCGCGCATACGCTCAAAGAGGTCCAGATTCTCCTCGACAGTCCGGTCACGAAATGGGCTTTCCCGGCCGGGTTCGGTCAGCGTCCCTCTGTACTCCCTTATTTGATCGGCACTAAGATCACATACGTAAGCCTTTCCGGCCCTGATCAACTGAACGGCGTAGTTATAAAGCTGTTCGAAGTAGTCGGACGCATAATAAAGCCTGTCATCCCAGTCGAAGCCGAGCCACCGGACATCAGACTTTATCGATTCCACATATTCGACCTCTTCCTTGCTGGGGTTCGTGTCGTCAAAGCGGAGGTTGCAGATGCCCCCGTATTCGGCGGCGACGCCGAAGTTGAGACAGATGGACTTGGCATGTCCGACATGCAGATATCCATTCGGTTCCGGCGGGAAGCGTGTATGGACGATTTTCCCGTATTTCCCGGACGCCTGGTCTTCATCGATCATGCCCCGGATAAAATCCTTCGGCCTTGCAGAGCCTGTGCTCATTTATCGAGCCCCTTTCTAATGTTATTCGGCCTTCTTGCGCGCCCCCGCTTCCGGCACTCTTATTCTAACACGTAAACTATCGTCCCATCGCACCGCCGCGGTCAATTCTGCCGCCATATATAGCCTTTTATGAATGCCTGTCCTCTTCTTTAGGCAACATCAGCATCTACCTGAAGTTGCATAAATCAGGCGAGAAGAGGGCGGGTGTTCGGAAAAAGATCCATATCCTGTGCGGCTCCGCAATGTACCCCGAGGCCGCTGAATACGTGATGCAGGAAACCACCGACCATTATATCTGCGGTTTCCGTGATCAGGATAAATTCTGCCGCCATATATGGGCTTTTTATGAATGCCTGTCCTCTCCCCTATGCAACATCAGCATCTATTGACCGTATCGCCTTGTCGAGCCTTTTCAGCGTCTTTTCCCTGCCGATAATCTCTATCACCTCGAATATGCCGGGACTCACCGTTCCACCGGTCATCGCGACGCGGACCGGCTGCGCCAAAGCCCCCAGTTTGATCCCGCGCCTTTCCATTATAAGCGTGAAGACCTTTTCCAGTTCCGCCGCCGAAAAATCAGTCGCATGATCAAGGGCATCCCTCAGTTCGCTCAATAAGGGAAGGCTCTTCCGGTCAAGGAATTTGGACCTGGCTTTTTCGTCGTATTCCACTTCTTCGGCAATATAATACCGAAGGGATTGTGCGAGTTCGCCCAATGTCCGGGAGCGTTCCTGCAAGGTCTTGACCGCCCCCGAAAGCCACGTCTTGTCGACGGACTCCCCGGCGCCCAATACCTTTTCCTGCACCAGAAACGGCATGACGAGGTCTGCAAGTTTTTCCGGCGACATTCTCATGATATACTGACCGTTGAGCCACAACAGTTTCTCGGGATTAAAGACAGCGGCCGCCTTCCCGACATTTTCGAAGGAAAAATACCTGATCAATTCCTCCTGAGAGAATATCTCCTGATCACCGTATGACCAGCCCAGCCTCACAAGATAGTTCAGAAGCGCCTCCGGAAGGTAGCCCATATCATGGTAAGCCATGACGGACGTTGCGCCGTGCCGTTTCGAAAGCCTCGTCTTGTCAGCGCCCAGTATCATCGGGAGATGGGCGAACTGCGGCACTCTATATCCGAAGGCCCGATAAATCTGGACCTGTTTCGGCGTATTGTTCAGGTGGTCGTCACCCCTGATGACCTGAGTTATACCCATATCTACATCGTCCACCACAACTGTCAGGTTATACGTAGGCGTTCCGTCCGAGCGCACTATAATGAGGTCGTCGAGCTGTGCGTTTTCGAAAACAACCTTACCTTTTATAAGGTCGTCGATAACGGTGTGCCCCTCCTGCGGCATCATGAACCTGACCACGGGCGACACCCCGGGAACAGGCTCCTTCAGTTTCCTGCACCTGCCGTCATACTTTTGAGGCTTTCCCGCGGCAATGGCTTCCTTTCTCCTGTCCTCCAGTTCTTCCGGCGAGCAGTAGCAATAATATGCCTTGCCCTCCTGAACCAGTTTTTCAGCGTAACTCCTGTAGACGTCGAACCGGTCTGTCTGTCTGAAGGGGCCTTCGTCCCAGTCAAGGCCGAGCCACTCCATGCCCTCCAGTATCGCTCCTATGTATTCATCGGTGGAACGGGTCCTGTCCGTATCCTCTATGCGAAGGATGAAAGTCCCCCCGGCCTGCCGGGCGTATAACCAGTTGAAAAGCGCAGTCCTGGCGCCGCCGATATGGAGAAAACCCGTGGGGCTGGGTGCAAAACGAACTCGCACGTTATCGCTCAAGAAAACCTCCTCATTGCTAATTTTTGCCTTTTCTTATTATAAGCCTCAGGAACTTTTCTGTCCCCTCCGTCACCCTGAACCTCTCATCCGTCCTGTAACCCGCGATCCAGACAATTTCGTCCCCGCTGACGACAACCGGTATGCTGTCCCTTTCATCCCTGGGCACCTTCTCATCGACAAAGAAATCCTGGAGTTTTTTCTTCCTGCCGAACCCGAACGGATAAAAAAAATCGCCCTTGCTTCGATGGCGTATCGTCAGGGGGAACGTCATCTTTCCCGCGTCGAGAAGCACTGAGGACTTTCCGTCTCCGGGTTCATTATTTTCCCCTTCGAAAGACGCCGTGATAACGGTCCCGGCGCCGGCGACTACAACGTCGCCGGGAGGATCGAGCGAGTACGATGCGATCCTTACAGGCGGTTCCGAGGTCATAACCAGGAGGGAGTATTCCCTGATCACCCTCACGTTCCCGGGCAGGTTGAGCCTGTCTCCGGAGCTTCCGTTCCTGATCAGTCTGATGATATCCTCGATATGGAAAAAACTTATTCCCTTCAGCCCGCTCGTCTCGTCGATCGCCCTTCTGAGGACCCTTCTGAGGACAACCACGTCGAGGTTCTCCATCGGGACGAGGAAAAGTTCGATCCTTTCGGATGTCTTCCTGCTGATGAGTTTCATCAGCGTTTTGGTGACAATCACACCGAAATACCGCTCCTCCTCCTGGAGGACAGCTATGCTCTTCAGGAGCGTTTCGGTAAAATTCGGGTTGAACCCTTTCATGACCGGGACGACTGTCTGCCGCACCCTGTTTCTCAGATAGTCTTCTTTCAGATTGGATGAGTCGACAACAAAAGGAAGGTTCTCCCTCGACAGGAATCCTTCAATCTGCTCTCTTTCAATCTCTATCAACGGCCTGATGATCTTACCCCTTTTGGCCGGAATCCCGGAAAGGCCTTTCGGCCCCGAACCCCTGAGCAGTCTCATGATAAATGTCTCCACCTGGTCGTCGGCGTTATGCCCCAGAGCTATCCTGTCGGCGCCTGCTTCCAATGCCGCCTCGTCAAAGGCGGAGTATCTGAGTTCACGGGCCGCCTCCTGTTTGTTCAGGCCGCGTTCCCGCGCAAAAGCCCTTACGTCCACCGACTTTACAGTGAAGCCCACATTCAGGCTCCCGCATAGCCCGCTGCTGAACGCGATCTCCTGAGGCACCTCTCCGGGCCGCAGATTATGGTTGACGTACACGGCCCGCAGCGTTATTCCGAACTCTTCCCTCAGCCGGTCCAGGATATGCAAAAGAGAGACGGAGTCCGGACCTCCGGACAGGCCAACCAGAACAGTCTCTCCCCCGCCGAGCATTGAATATCTTTTAATGGTCGCGCGGGCGCGCTCTGCCAAACCAATCGGTAAATCCCTTCTTTTTCCTGAATATTGTTTGCCCACCCGGTCTCTTCTTAATGCACAGATGATCAGAACCTGTGTGTAAAGTCGTTATCCCTGTCGTTCGCTTGTCATTCCGCCCCGTCCGGCCGTCCCGGCCCTCGCCGGAAATCTCTCCGATAGCCTTACAGAAGGACGCCCGGCCTCCCTGCCGGCAGGCAGACGAGCTTCACTTGCGGGAATGACGGTCCTTTCAGCAAATCCGGTACTTTATAAGCAGAGTCTAATTATATTACTATAGGTGAGACATCCACAAGGAGTGAACTTCGGTCACCGTCACTGATGAGAGACAGAAAAGCCGCCCCACAGGACAAAAGAAAAGACGATTCTGCCGCGCGGGTCGTCGGTCATGCAAAAGTTTACGGCGATAAGACAACGATCTGCGCAAACGCGAAGTGCGTGATGAGAGTACGCGCTGGATGTTCCGGTTATGAGGGATGCCCCGGATTTAAGGGCAGATGATTATTTACCTATCTCAAAATCGGTTATCGGTTCAAGGCTGTCATTCCCGCAAGTGGAACGCGTCGGGAATCCTTCTGAAAACGAAGAAAGATTCCGGACAAGACATAATGACACAAGAAGCGGACATCATAATATTTCAATTTTGAGATAGGTTCTATTTACCCGCTGATGCTGCCGGGAGTGTGATATTCTTTACCTGGCCGGGGTCGCCCGGCTTGCCGAGGTCCGTCCCGTCCAGGCTCATATTGATTCCCCCGGCATTACCCACCTTGATAAATGCCTTTCCCGAAAAAGGCCAGTCCTTCGATTGACCCGCTCTGAGAAGAATCTCTTCTCTCCTGCCGTTGTCGAAGGTCACTGATATCCACGTGGTGTCATCGGCGGTGATCGAAAGGGTATGTTGATCAGCGGCGCCGGCCGCCGCTTTTTCGGACACGTCGGCATCCCCGGCAAAGACCGCGCCCTCGCCCGCCCCGGCGTGCTGAACCGCGTCAGTCTGCCCCGGTCCCGGGCCGGCCGCTGCACTGGCAGGGACTTTGGCCGTGACAGTGGCCGCGGGCAGTGACCCGGAATTCTTCTCTTTCGGTACATGGGGAAACAACAGAAAGGCGACAACCAAAACCCCCATCACAGCGATCAGATATCCGATCCCGGGCCTCTTCTTCCGGGAAGAGGCTATAGGGATGATAGTCGATGGCCGGGGCCGGGACATGTGCTCACTGTAATACTGAACTATGGAGCCGGCATCGATGCCTACAAAAGCCGCATAACATCGTATATAACCCATCGTATATACGGGCACGGGCAGTTTTTCAAAGGCGTCATTCTCTATTGCGGAGATATACTCTTCACTGATCTTCAACGACGCTGCTACTTCGTGGATTTCAAGCCCCAGATCTTCGCGCTTATTCTTTAAGATCTCCCCTGCCAAAATCACCTCGATTGCATCTAAGATACCACATATATCTGCTATTTTCAAAGGGAGCCCCCATGTCATGCCAGGCCTCCAAACATTCGTGGTAATATAGGCTGACAATGACAAGAGTGGTAATAACCGGGATAGGGGCGGTCACACCCCTGGGAAATACTTTCAGTGAGTCGTGGGAAGCCGCAAAAGCCGGCAGGACAGGGATAGGACCGATCACAAGGTTCGACGCATCCCTGGTCCCGTGGAAAGTCGCGGGAGAATTAAAGGGGTTCGATCCAGCCCCTTTTCTCAGTCTGAAGGAAGTCAGGCGCACAGACCCCTTTGTCCGTTATGCCGTGGCCTCCGCCGTAATGGCGGCCGGGGACGCCGGACTTATCACAGGGCCTGGACCGGCAGCAGCCTCCGGGGCGGCGGGACATGACCATGGGCAGAAAAAACAGCGCACCGGCTACCTGACCTCGGGCGGGATCATTGTGGGTTCAAGCCGGGGCGGCATAAGTACGATAGAACACGCTCTTCTAAAAAAAACAGGCGCCGGCCCTCCGCAGGCGGGGGCCTCCCTTTCTCTCAGACCGTCGCCCTATCTCATGCCCTCAACTACCATCAGCATGGCCGCATCCTACAGTGCACAGATACTCGGTCTGCAGGGACATTGTCTCGGTATTTCAAATGCCTGTTCCTCAGGACTGAATGCCATAGGAGAGGCGTACAGACTGATCAGGGGCGGATACGAAGGCCCCGTGTTTGCAGGCGGCTCGGAGGCCCCTGTCTGCAGGTTGTGTGTCGAAGGATACGGCGTCGCCGGCGCGTTATCCAGGATAGACGACTTTTCCGCCAGCAGGCCTTTCACAAGGTCGCGGGACGGCTTCGTCATCGCGGAGGGCTCCTGCATTCTGGTTTTGGAGAGACTTGATGCTGCTGTGAGAAGGGGGGCCGGCATATACGGCGAAATAGTCGGCTATGCCAATACAACTGACGCTTTCCACCAGACCAGACCTGATATGAGGGGCGAGGCCCGGGCCATAAGACAGGCGGCGGCGTCCGCGATGGTCCAATTGGAGGAAATCGACTACGTCAATGCCCACGGAACGTCCACCCCCCTCGGAGACAGGGCTGAGGCGGAGGCCCTCGGCAGTGTCTTCGGCGACCGCATTCCCGGCATCCCGGTCAGTGCGCTGAAGTCCATGACAGGCCATATGCTGGCGGCCTCGGGATCACTCGAGGCGGCTTTTACAGCCATGAGTCTCAGGGAAGGCATAATACCCCCCACCCTGAATGTTCCCGACCCGGACATTTGCTGCAATGTCGGCCTGGTCAAACGAGCGACGAGGAAAAAAATGCGGTTTGCCGTCACCAATTCTTTCGGCTTTGGAGGGGTAAACGCCGTTGTAGTTCTGAAAGAATTTCCCTGACGCCTGATGTCAGGGCTTTTCCCCTGTACTACCGGGGGAACCGGTCAGAGCATTCTCTCCCCTGACAAAAATCTTACCGCCTCGCTCACGGGTACAGGATGACTGAAGATGTTCCCCTGGAGTTCGTCGCAATCGAGTGAACGCAGAAATGCCAGATGCTCCTCGTTTTCGACTCCTTCCGCGATCACTTTCATGTTCAGGCTGTGCGCCATGGCAACGATCGCCCTGGCGATCACCGCATCGTTAGGATGAATGGCGATGACTGAAACGAAGGGCTCGACCATCTTCAACTTGTTTATAGGGAAATACTTCAGATATGAGAGGGACGAGTAACCGGTCCCGAAATCGTCGATCGAAATTTGCACCCCCATATCCCGAAGGGCCCGAAGAGCCTCGACAGCATCATCGGTGTTCTGCATAAAAATGCTCTCCGTGAGTTCCAGGTCCAGAAACTGCGGCCCAAGACAGGTTTCTCTGAGAACCCGCCCCACCAGGTCCACAATATCACCCTGCTGAAAATGTCTGGCGGACATGTTTACCGCCACTCTGACAGGCCGCAGTCCAGATTCCTGCCACAATTTGTTCTGTCTGCAGGCATTGTACAGGACCCATTCACCAAGGGAGAGGATCAGGCCGGATTCCTCCAGCAGGGGGATAAATGAGTTGGGATAGACCACGCCGAAGCCCGGACGGTCCCAGCGCACCAGGGCCTCAAGCCCGCTTACATGGCCGGTGCGGAGGTCCATCTGCGGCTGATAGTTGAGAAAAAACTCCTCCCGTCCGAGGGCAAGGCGCAGGCAGTTCTCCATCACCATCCTGTTGAAGGCCTTCGTGTTTATCGCAGGAGAATAGAACTTGTACGTGTTTTTCCCTGCTTCCACGGCATGCTGCATGGCGGCATAAGAGTTCCTTATCAGGGAGATGTCGTCATCGCCGTCGTCGGGATATACACTGATGCCTATATTGGCGTCGACGAAGAGCTCGTGCCCCCCGAGGACAAAGGTAGAATTCAGAGAAGTGAAAATCTTATCCGCAACACGGGCGGCATCATCTGCATTCGCTATCTCAGGGAGGAGTATCATAAACTCGTCCCGGCCCGGGCGGGCCACAGTATCGCTGTTTCGCAGACATCCCTTCAGGCGGCCGGCGACTATGCAGAGCAACTGGTCGCCGACATTTTTTCCAAGGTTATCATTGATAAGCTTGAGATAATCCACGCTCACAAACATCACGGAGACCGCGTTCCCTCTGCGCCTCGCAAGCAGGAGAGCCTGCTTCAGCCGGTCATGAAAGATTGTCCTGCCCGGGATGCCTGTTGTAACATCATATAAAGCACTGTCGTTCTCTTTCAGATCTTCCAAAGTATCACCAGGCCTCTCCCATTTGCCGCCCCGGCTTAAATATACCGGCACCTCCGGCGGCCATGCCAATCTCAAAAATCAGTCAGGAAACCGGCTTCTCATATATCCTGTATTTCTTGTACAGCTCGCCGCCTATCATCTCAATAGTCCTCTGAACCGGTATATTATCTTCAAGTATCCATGAAAACTCAACTCTTCCGTAGTTCCCCTTCAAAATGGGCTTATATCCTTCCCTGAACATCAGTGCTTCCACTCCTCTGTTCCGGAACTCTTTTTTGATCCCAAGGAGCATCACCCTCAGGTCCTTTATCCTCCTGGAATAATAAAGTGCCCTGGCGATACTAAAGGGGTTCAGTCTGCCGTTCATATGCTTGAGGACAAAGTTAAAATCCGGAATGAGCCCCATGAACCCTGCGGGCTGCCCGTCCTTTTCGGCTATGAGCGTCATTTCGGGGACAATGATCTGCTTGAGCCTGCCGGATGCGTATTCTAGCTCCTCGTCGGTCATGGGAACGAATCCCCAGTTCTTCTCCCATGCCGAATGATATACTTCCCTGAAAATGCCCATTTCAGCAGCGAAGTTCTTCATGTTTATCGGTCTCACCGTAATGCCCCTTTTCTCTGTGAGAGCAGCCACGCGGTGGACCTTTTCGGGAAGCCGCTCCCGGACCTTGTAGATATATGCAAACAAGTCCTTGACCTTCCTCAGCCCGTACTGCTCCGAAAGGTCATTGTAATAACGGGGATTATAGGGCATCATGATTATCGGGGACTCACCGAACCCCTCGAACAGAAACCCGCATTCCTCGTTGGTCGAAAAGTTCATCGGGCCTCTCATGGCCGCCATCCCCTCCGCCTTCAGATACCGTTCGGCATTCTCAAAAAGAGCCCGTGAGACTTCACCGTCATTAATGCACTCGAAAAAACCGAAGAAGCCCATTCGCTCATGATGGAACTCGTTATGCCTCTCGTCGACGAAAGAGATGATTCTTCCGGCCGGCCTGCCGTCTTTAAGTGCTATAAAGTATTTTGCGCGGGCGTGCCGGAAGAATGGGTTTTCGGCCGAGAAATGCACCTTCATCTCCCTGTTTAGCTGAGGAACGAACAGGGGATCTTTCCGGTAGAGAATAAAAGGGAAACGGATAAAGTCATCGAGGGATTTGCCGGCCTCAATGACCTCAATCATCTATATAATGCCCAGGGCCTTTCCCACTTTTTCAAAGGCATGCAAGACCTTATCCAGCTGCTCATCCGTATGAGTGGCCATGTAACTCGTCCTGATGATGGACTTGCCGTTTGCGACTGCAGGACTAACCGCCACGTTTGCGAACACCCCTTCTTCCTGGAGCATCTTCACCATCGTAAAGGCCTTGGTGTCTTCGCCTACCAATATGGGAATGATCGGCGTCTGGCTGGGACCTATCTCATAACCCATGGACTTGAACCCCTCGTGCATCTTCCATGTGTTGGTCCATAATCTTTCTATGCGTTCAGGTTCGTTTTCGATGATGTCCAGGGCCGCGTCCACTGCTGCGATCGAGGCAGGAGGGGGGCTTGCGCTGAAGATCAGCGCCCTCGCAAAATGCTTTATATAATGTATCACCTTCTCCTCACCCGATATAAAGCCGCCGATCGAGGCAAGGGACTTGCTGTAAGTCCCCATTATGAGGTCTACTTCGCTTTCCAGCCCGA
The DNA here is from genome assembly GCA_046707105.1 of Thermodesulfovibrionales bacterium. Taxonomy (GTDB): domain Bacteria; phylum Nitrospirota; class Thermodesulfovibrionia; order Thermodesulfovibrionales; family UBA6898; genus JARRRD01. The sequence goes on along the minus strand of JBJKOV010000486.1, from coordinate 805 downwards.
AATGTTCAGCCGTACCCCTTCCGGTCTTGCCGAGGACCCCTATGCCATGCGCATCGTCGACCATCAGTCTGGCGTTGTACTTCCTGGCGAGGGAAACCACATCGGGAAGGTTGATAATGTCTCCCTCCATACTGAAGACACCGTCAACCACTATCATCTTCTTGCGTTCCCTGCATTCGACCAATATTCTCTCCAGGTCTGCCATGTCGTTGTGACGGAACTTCCGCACTTCGGCATAGGACAGCCGGCAGCCGTCAATAATACTCGCATGGTCCATCTTATCGATTATGATGACATCGTCCTTCCCCGCCAGGGCAGAAATCACACCGAGGTTCACCTGGAACCCTGTTGAGAAGACGAGCGCCGCTTCCTTTCTGATAAACCTGGCGAGTTTCTCTTCAAGCGCCACATGTATGTCCAGTGTGCCGTTAAGGAACCTGGAACCTGCGCATCCCGAACCGTATTTTCTGACCGCGGCCAGTGCCGCCTCTTTTACCGCAGGATGATTGGTGAGGCCCAGATAGTTGTTCGAACCCACCATTATCATCTTCTTGCCGTTCATTACGACTTCAGGGTCCTGGGCGCTCTCGATGACCCTGAAATACGGGTACAGTTCGACTGCCATCAGCTCCTTAGCCTTGGTAAATCGGTAACACTTATCGAACAAGTCTGAATTTTTCTCTATAGCCATCGGTGAATTTTGTACCAGTCTGCCGTCCATTTTACCCCTTCCCTCAATGTTGTTTTTGAACTGAATCCCAGTTCGCTTTTTGCCTTGCCGACGGCGCAGGTCCAGTTCGAAAAA